>JAKPAN010000278.1 GCA_029779475.1 Pseudomonadota bacterium | reverse complement strand
CGCGCAGCACGCCGATCCGGCGGTGCGGCCCGAATGGCGCATCGAAACGCATTTCGAACGACGTGGCCTGCGCCTTGGCCACGGCACCTGGGACTTCGTCCATGAAAGAACCTGAGCGCTGCTGACGCGCACCGGCGAGAAGAAAAAAGCTGCCCCGAATGGAAGCCGGCCTGACCCTCTCGACGAATATGGCGCTGGTGTTCGCACTGGTGCTGTTCACCGTGCTCATGCTGGTGCTCGAGTGGATTCGCGCCGACGTCGTCGCGCTGCTCGTCGTCGTGGTCATCGGCATCACCGGCATCCTGCCCGCCGACCAGGTTTTCCACGGCTTCGCCGGCAACGCGGTGATCGCGATCATCGCGATCATGATCATGGGCGCCGGGCTCGACCGCACCGGCGTGCTCGGCCTCACCGCGAGTTTCGTCATGCGCGTGGCGCGCGGTGTCGAGGAACGCCTCGGCACCGTGCTCAATTCCGTCGCGAGCCTGTTCAGCGCGGTGATCCCGAGTCAGGCCCTCGCCGCGCTCATGCTGCCGGTCGCGAGCCGGCTTTCCGCACGCACCGGCGTGCCGTTGCAGCAGCTGCTGCTGCCGGTTGCGTTCTGCATCCTCACCGGCACCAACACGACGCTGATCGCGAATTCGCCGCTGATCCTGCTCAACGACCTCGTCGCCAACGCGAACCGCAACCTGCCGCCGGGCGCGAACACGATCCCGCGCTTCGGCTTGTTCAGCGTCACGCCGATCGGCCTCGCCATCGCCGTTATCGGCATCGCCTACTTCGCGCTGCTCGGCCGACGCCTGCTGCCGCGCCGCGAGGAAGCGCGCCAGAACGTCACGCCCGGCCGCACGCAAACCTATTTCGCCGAGACCTACGGCATCGAGGGCGACGTCGTCGAACTGCTCGTCACGACGGACAGCCCGCTGGTGGGCATGAGCGTCGGCGAGATCGAGCAACTGCGCGGCGCGCCGCTGATCCTCGCGCTCAAGAGCGGCGCGGAGGCACGCCTCGCGCCGCCCGCCGAACAGCTCATCTGGGTCGGCAGCGTGCTCGGCGTGCTCGGCAAGCGCGAAGCCGTCGCCGAATTCGCGAACACGCAGCTCTGCCAGGTGCTGCCGCGGCTGCGCAATTTCGGCGACCTGTTCAACCCGACGCGCGCGGGCATCGCGGAAGTCGTGATCCCGACCACCTCGCGCTGGATCAAGAAAACCGTCGGCGAACTGCATCTGCGCAAACAGCACGGCATTTCCGTGCTCGCCGTGAACCGCGGCGAGCAGGTGTTCCGCGAGGACGTGCGCGCGGTCACGCTGCACGCGGGCGACACGCTCGTCGTGCACAGTTTCTGGCGCGACCTGACGCAGGTCGCGCAGGATCGCGACCTCGTCGTCGTCACCGACATCCCGCAGGAAGAACATCGTCCGTCGAAGATCTGGCACGCGCTGTTCTTCTTCGCGCTGGCGAAGGGGCTCGCGCTGTTCACCACGCTCGACCTGTCCGTCGCGATGATGGCCGGCGCGGTCGGCATGCTGCTCACCGGCGTGCTGACCATGGACGAGGCCTACAAGGCGATCAACTGGAAGACGATCTTCGTCACCGCCTGCCTGATCCCGCTCGGCTGGTCGATGGACTCGACCGGCGCCGCGGCATGGCTCGCGCAGGAAGTGCTGCACATCCTCAATGGCGCGCCGCAGTGGCAGTTGCAGGCGAGCATCGCGATCCTCACGCTGCTGTTCTCGCAGATCATGTCCAACGTCGGCGCAACGGTGATGATGGTGCCGATCGCGATCAGCGTCGCCATCGCCACCGGGGGCAGCCCGCAGGCCTACGCGATGATCGTCGCGCTGTCCTCGTCGAACACGTTCCTGATTCCGTCCGGCCACCCGGCGCTGATGATGATCGCCGGCCCCGGCGGTTACCGCACCAGCGATTTCCTGCGCACCGGCCTGCCGCTGACGCTGCTCGTGCTCGTCACCACGCTGCTCACGGTCAACCTCGTTTTCCACTGATGTCCGACGGCGCTGCGCGGTCATCCCGACGCGACTGCGACGGGGAGCCCGCCCCACGCGTCCTGTTGGATGCAGGGGGCCAAAACCGAGGAGGCACGTATGTATCGCATGGCTATCGCTTTGCTGACTGCAACTCTGCCGCTGACTGGCGCAGCCGCCGGTTGCCGCGTTTCGGGAACCGCCTACGACATGGCGGGCAAACCGACACCGTCCGTCGTCCGGCTCACCAACGTCGATTCCGGCCAGCAGGTTTTCGCCGCGACCAACCGCAGCGCCACGTTCGCGATCGACGGCGCCGGCGACGGCTCGTACCGGATCGACTTGCTGAGCCATCCGGGCATCGTCACCGGCTCGCGTCTGCCAGTCCGCTCGATCGTCGGCCAGTCGCCGGTGTTCGCGTGCGACGCGGGCGCGCGGACGCAGGACGTCCACGCGGAAGTCGACTATTGATCTGCCGTCCGCGGCGCAGCGCTCAGCGCGAGCGCACCTCGCCGCCGTCGACGCGTACCGCGACGGCGGCGAGCGACGACCCCATGCACGGGCCGCCGACGCACAAGCCGTCGGCGCAGCGGAACGTCGCACCGTGCGCGGCGCAGATGATGCGACCGTCGCGCACGAGGAAGCGGCCCGGCGCGTAGTCGAGCCGGCGTCCGGCGTGCGGGCATTCGTTGTGGTACGCGACCGCGCGGTCGCCTTCGCGCAACACGATCAGCTCGAAGCCGCCGCTGGCGCTGTCCACGTGTACGGCGATCGCGCCGCCGTCGGGAATGTCATCGAGGCGGCACAGCGGGGGCGAAGAAGTCATGCCAACTTTCAGCACTTGTCGGGGAAACGCTGCGGGCCTATCGTCACCATCCCAAGACCGGCAGCCTGCGCATTCTGGCACAGGCCACGAACCCATGATCCGCACTGTCTTCCGCATTCCGCGTCCTCGCCATCCGTTGGCGCGTTTGGCCTGGATCGTCGTCGGCGCCATCGCCGCCATCGCGGCGCTCGTGCTCGGCGCGATCGTGCTGGCCGTGCTCGTGGCCGGCGGCGCGCTATGGATGCTGTGGCGCGCGCTGCGCAATTCGACGCAACCGCCATCCGCGAATGCGGAAACGCCACGCGCACCGGCGGACACGCTCGACGGCGAGTTCACCGTGCTGCCGCGTCCGCTCGACCAGCGTCGCCACGCCTGATCCTCCGATGAGTGGCACCGTCGCCGCCCGACGCGGCGGCGCTCGCGCGCGCCACGACCAGCCTCGATACTGCGGCGCTCGCGCCGCACAGGGACTTTTCCGATGACCGATTCATCCACTCCGCCCGCAGCGGAAGCGGCGCCGACGCCGTGGTGGCGGCAAGCCTCATTCCTCGTGCCGGCGGCACTGATCGCGCTGTATGTGGTGTGGGGCTCGACCTATCTCGCGATCCGCGTCGCGGTCGCGGCGTGGCCGCCGTTCCTCCTGGCCGGCGTCCGTTTCATCGTCGCCGGTTCGCTGCTGTACGGCTTCCTGCGCTGGCGCGGCATGGCCGCGCCGACGCGGCGGCAATGGCGCGACTGCGCGCTGACGGGCGCGATGCTGCTCGGCATGGGCAATGGTCTGGTCTGTTTCGCCGAACAGAGCGTCGCTTCGGGCCTCGCCGCCGTCGCGGTCGCGAGCATGCCGCTGTTCGCCGCGGTATTTGGCGGTTTATACGGCCATTGGCCGCACCGCTTCGAGTGGCTCGGACTCATCGTCGGCTTTGCGGGCGTCGTTTTGCTCAACCTCGGCGGCGGCATGGCTGGCTCGACGCTTGGCGCGTTCGCGCTCGTCGTCGCCGCGGCGTCGTGGGCGTTCGGTTCGGCGTGGAGCAAACGCCGCGACATGCCGGCGCCGGCCATGAACACCGCTGCGCAGATGCTCACCGCGGGCGTGCTGCTCGTCGTCTTCGCGTTTGCGATCGGCGAGCGCTGGCCCGCATCGACACCACTGAACGCGAACCTCGCGCTGGCCTACCTCGTCGTCGCCGGTTCGCTGGTCGGCTTCAGCGCGTACCTCTACCTGCTCGGTGCCGTGCGGCCCGCGCTGGCGACGAGCTACGCCTACGTGAATCCGCCCGTCGCCGTACTCATCGGCGTCGTGTTCGGTGGCGAAACCGTACACGGCACCGACCTCGTCGCGATGGCGGTGATCCTCGCCGGCGTCGCGATCATCACGCTGACGCGCAACCGCGGCGCTGCGATCACAGCTCCCGCAGCGCCGTCGTCACCGGCAGGCGAGCCGCACGCAACGCCGGATACAGGCCGCCGATGAAGCCGATCGCGAGCGCCCACTTCAGGCCCGTCCAGAGCAGCGCCGGCGTCACCTTGAACGCGAACGTGAGCTGACCAACGCCGCCGCCCATCGTCGAGGCGGTGAAGCCGTTGAACACGAGCCAGGCGACGAGTCCGCCGAGTGCGCCGCCGATGAGCGCGAGCAGCATCGTCTCGATCATCACCGCGACGACGACCGGCATGCCGCGGAAACCGATCGCGCGCAGCGTCGCGATCTCGCGGGCGCGCGAGGCGACGGCCGCGAACATCGTGTTGAGTGCGCCGAAGATCGCGCCGATCGCCATGATCGAGCCGACCACGATGCCGATGATCGTGATCGCCTTGGAAATGCTCTCGGACTGTTTGCTGAAATAGGACAGCGTCGTGTCGACATCGACCTGCAGGCGCGGGTCGGACGTCAACGCGGCCTTGAAGCCGTCGAATGCGTCGGCGCCGGTGAGCTTGGCGAACACCGAGGTGATGCTCGAACCGCGGCGATACATCGGCCCGACCACGTCGACGTCGGCCCAGACTTCCGATTCGAGCGCGTCGTCGGTTTCGAAGATGCCGGCGATCGTCCACGGCTGGCCGCCGAGCTTGATCGTCGCGCCCGGCTCGATGTTCGCGAACTGGCGCTGCGCGCCCTTGCCGACGACGACTTCGTGCAGACCGGACTGGAACTTGCGGCCAGCGATGATACGCGCGTTTGGGCGCAGCTTCCATGCTTCCTCGCCGATGCCGCGCAACTGCACGCTGCCGAGGTCGTCCGCATCCTTGGCGTTCTTCTGCGGCAGGTTGGCGGCGACGACAAGTTCGCGCGAGACGATCGGCTTGCCCTGGTCGTCGCGCGCGATGCCCGGCGCTTCGGCGATGACGACGGCATCATCTCGCGCGAGCACGGATGAAACTTCCGCAGCGGAAGATCCTCGCATCACGATGGCGCTGTCGGTGCCGCCGGTGCGGCGCAACGTGTCGGCATAGCCCTGCGCCATCGACAGCATCGCGACGAGGACGCCGACCACGCCAGCGATGCCGATGACGATGACCGCAGACGACCCGAGACGTTGCGCCAGCGTGCTGACGCCGATGCCGGCGATCGACGCGGTCTGCCGGCCACGTCGCGTGAACGCGAGCCAGAGCGCGAACGCGACGACGAGCGCGAGCAACGCCGGCCACGGCAAGAAAATCAGCGCGGCGACGCCGATCACGACGACGAGCAAGGTCAGGAGCGATTTCAGGAATTTCATGTGCGTTCTCCTCAGCGGCCCGCAAGCGCGTCGACGATCTTCAAACGCATCGCGCGCAGCGCCGGCAGCGCGCCAATGACGAGGCCGATGCCGATCATGAGCGTGATGCCGAGCGCCCAGCTGCTCAGCCCGACCGACGGCAGATTGAGCACGCCGCCGCTGCCGCGCTTGATCGCGGGCGACAGGATGCTGACCAGTCCGAGGCCGATCACGCCGCCGATCATGAGCAGCAGCAGCGATTCGGCGAGCACGAGACCGAGCACGCTCGCATTCGTGAAGCCGATCGTCTTCAGCACAGCCAACTCCGAGGTGCGTTCGCGCACCGCCTGCATCATCGTGTTGCCGGTAAGCAGCAGCAGCGTGAAGAACACCGCGCCCATGATCGAACCGGTGATGAGGCCGATATCGGCGAGCTGCTTCATCCAGTTCGCGGTCGCGGCCTGCTCGGTCATGGTTTTCGTTTCGTGGTCGGAATTGGCCGACAGTGCGTCGATCGCCTTGGCGACGCGATCGGCGTCGTTGACGTCGGAGACGCGCGAGACGTACCAGCCGACCATGCCGCGGTTGTACGGCGTGGTCTCGTCGAAGTTCTTCCAGTGCAGCAGCACCATGCCGTCCAGGAATCCGTTCGACTTGTCCTTGGAATGCAGGATGCCGTCGATGGTGAAATTCCAGTTCTTGCTGCCTTCCTTGTTCGGGAAGATCTGCGACATCAGCGGCAGCTTGTCGCCGACTTTCCAGCCGTATTTGTTGGCGAGCGCGGAGCCGACGACGACGCCGTTGAGATCGGCTTCCCATGCCTTGCGCTGCGCGGGATCGAGCTCGATCTCCGGGTACATGTCGATGTAATTCGGCGCCACCGCGAAGGAAAACACCTGCTGGTGCGGGTCCTGGTAGGCGCCGCCGAACCAGTTCGCGTAAGTGACGGCCTTGACGCCGGGCACGCGCTCGATCTGCGCGCCCAGGCCCTGCGGCAGGGTCTGGATGAACGACAGGCGCGAACCCGTCTGCAAGCGCTCCGCACCTGCTGCCGATTGGCCGATCTCGGCGAACGACGTACGCACCGCGTCGAGCAGGCCGAACAGCAGGAACGCCATGACGATCGACAGCAGCGTGAGGACCGTGCGCGTCTTGCGCCGGAACAACGCCGCCCAGATGAGATGGAAATATTTCATCGCGGTCTCCTCAGGCGTGCGCCTGTTCGACGAGCGTGCCCTTGTCGAGATGCAGCGTGTGCCGCGCGTATTCGGCCGCCTTCGGATCGTGCGTGACCATGATGATGGTCTTGCCGTGCTCGCGGTTGAGCATCTGCAAAAGGCCGAGCACTTCTTCCGCGGACTGGCGGTCGAGGTCACCGGTCGGTTCGTCGCAGACGAGCAGGTCGGGATCCGACACGATCGCACGCGCGATCGCGACGCGCTGCTGCTGGCCGCCCGACAGTTCGGTGGGCTTGTGGCTCGCGCGCTCGGCAAGTCCGACGAGTTGCAGCGCGATCGACGCATTCTTCCTGCGCTGCGCAGCCGAAAGCTTGGTCAGCAGCAGCGGCAATTCCACGTTCTTCTGCGCCGACAGCATCGGCAACAGGTTGTAGAACTGGAACACGAAGCCGACGTGCTCGCTGCGCCATTTCGCGAGCGCCGCTTCACCGAGCGAATCGATGCGTACGCCATCGACGGCGAGCGTGCCCTGCGTCGGCGAGTCGAGTCCGCCGATGAGGTTGAGCAAGGTCGTCTTGCCCGAACCCGACGGCCCCATGAGGGCGAGGAAATCGCCCTTGGCGATGTCGAGATCGATGTGATGCAGCACCTCGACTTTCTGCTTGCCGCGCTCGTAGACCTTGCTGAGGTTGCGGATTTCGACGACGTTGCTCATGGCCGTTCCTCGCTTTGCGATGGCGCCGGCGGACGATCCGCGCGACGATGGTTTTCCGGATTCGTTATTTCTTCTTTTCCACGCGCGATCCGTCGGCGAGTTCCGCCACCGGGCTGCGCACGACTTGCGCGCCGATCGAAATCCCTTCGACGAGACGCTGTTCCGCATACGTCTGCCCCGGCGTCACCGCACGTTGGCGCGCCTTGTCGCCTTCCACGACGAAGACGACGCTGCGTCCGTCGCGCTGCACGATTGCGTCGCCCGGCACGAGCACGCCTTTCGGCGGCGGCGCGGGTTTCGCGTCCGCGCTGCGCTTGTCTTCGAGGAACGACACGCGCACGCCCATGTCGGGCACGATGCGCGCGTCCTTCTGATCGAACGCGACGCGCACCTTCACCGTCGCCTTGCCGCGGTCGGCGGTCGGGATGATCGCGATGACGTGCCCGGGGATTTTCCAGTCCGGATACGCGTCGAGCACAGCCTCGATCGGCTGGTTCGCGACGACGCGATTGATGTACGCCTCGTTGACGTCGACTTCGATCTCCAGAGAATCCATGTCGACGATCGTGCCGACGCCCGTGCGCGTGAAGCCGCCGCCCGCCGACAGCGGCGAAATGATTTCGCCGACCTGCGCGGCCTTGGCGATGACCACGCCGGAGAACGGCGCGCGCACCGTGCAGTAGTCGAGCTGCACTTGCGCGCCGTCGACGCCGGCCTGCGCGACTTCGACCTGCTTGCGTTGCGCGTCGACCTGCGCGAGCTGCGTCGCGACCTGCGTGCGCGCGACTTCGACCGCTTGCTGCGAGACGAGATGGCGACCGACGAGTTCCTCGGCGCGCTTCACGTCGCGCTGGCTCTGCGCGAGCTGCGCCTGGATCTGCACGAGCTGCGCGCGCGACGCGCGTACACCCGCCTGCGCCTGCGCGAGCATCGCCTTCTGCGCAGTGTCGTCGAGCAGCGCGATGATCTGCCCCTTCTCGACGCGCTCGCCTTCCTCGATGAGCACCTGCGTCAACGTGCCGGTGATCTGCGCCGACACCGTCGCCTCGCGCCGCGCGGTGACGTAACCCGTCGCCTGCAACACGGCGAGCGAAGCGCCGCCCGACGTCGGCGGCGCTGCGGCAACGACCGTTTCGACTTCCACCGCCTGCGCGCCGCGCAGGAACCACCAGCCGCCTGCGGCGGCGGCGATCAGGAGAATGGCGATCGCGATGCCGATGAGCCACGCACGTCCGTGCGAGCCGCGTTCCGGTTCACTGCGGTCGATGCGCAATTGATGGAGCAGATCGGATTTTTCCATGTTCAACGGATTCCCCAAAAGTCGCGCGATGCGCCGATGGCGACGAAGGATGATTCGCGACGGCGCACGATTTCGCACACGCAAAACCGAAGTCTGCCATAGACTGGCAGACCTGCCGCCGCGCGAGAATGGCCAGCGGTCACGCCAGCGGAGTGACACATGTCATCGTCCACCCTCGGTTACTCCGGCAAGCCGGTTTGGCAAAAACTCGGCCTCGCGCCCGCGTCGCGCGTACTCGTGCGAGACGCGCCCGGCGACTACGCCTCCCTGGTCGGCTGCGATGCCGATGCGCTCACGCTCGTCGGCGCGCGTGCGGCATTCGATGTCGCGCATGTCTTCGCCCTTTCGCGCACGGTGCTCGCACGCAAAATCGCCGCGCTCGACCAGCGCCTGCCCGACACCGGAATGCTCTGGGTGTCGTGGCCGAAGAAGGCATCGAAGGTCGCGACCGACATCAGCGAGGATGTCGTGCGCGAGATCGCGCTGCCGCTCGGCCTCGTCGACGTGAAAGTGTGCGCGATCGACGCGGTGTGGTCGGGACTCAAGCTCGTGCGCCGCCGATCCGCGCGCGGCGACTGATTGCGAAGACCTGTCGCCCACCGGCATCACGACCGCGCCCCTCGCTGGCGTGGTTTCGGCGCAGGCGGCGCCTTGCCGCCGATCGTCGGCAAAGCCGCGCGCACACTCGCGGAGACCGCGCGGCACCGCAGGTGTATGTCGAGAAGGATCGCGCGCTCGCCACATCACCCGGTCGCCGCTCGCTGTCGGAACCCTTCGGCGGACGGATCCGGCTTCTCGTCCACCACGTCATGCTCGGCCTGGACTGGAAAGCAGGGTGAGCGCGTTCCTCAGGGGCGACGACGGCGCGATCTTCCACACGTACTCGTCGCATTCACGCGGCATCGAGGCGTTCGTCGGTACCCTGATGATCCTCGCCAGCACGCCGAGAGGCCGCAGCGAGGACGTCACGATGAGTTTCGTGCGCCGTCACGACGAATATGAAGGCGCATCACCGCGATCCTGCTGCGCGCACGACTGAGCGCAGCCATCACCCATCGGAGATCGACATGAACAAGAACACGATTTGCCTCTGGTACGACGGCGACGCACTCGAAGCCGCGCAGTTCTATGCGAAGACGTTTCCGGACAGCGCCGTCGGCGCGATCCATCGCGCGCCGGGCGACTATCCTGCAGGCAAGGAAGGCGAGATCATCATGGTCGAGTTCAGCGTCGCCGGCATTCCCTGCGTCGGACTCAACGGCGGCCCCGGCCATGCGCACACCGATGCGTTCTCGTTCCAGATCGAAACCGAGGATCAGGCCGAAACCGATCGTCTGTGGAAAGCGATCGTCGGCAACGGCGGACAGGAAATCGCCTGCGGCTGGTGCCGGGACCAGTGGGGGCTGTCTTGGCAGATCACGCCGCGCGTACTCATGGAAGCGGTGACCAGCCCGGATCGCGCCGCGGCCAAGCGCGCGTTCGAAGCGATGATGGAGATGACGAAGATCGACGTCGCCGCGATCGAGGCGGCGCGCAAGGGCTGAGTTTCGTTCGGCGCGAGCGCGTCGCGCGTCCATGCACGCGCGATGCGCTTGCGCATACACTGACACGATGAACACGTTCGTCTTCGAACCCGCAGAACAACCCAGCCTCGCCATTGCCGGCGGCGACGCACGCTTTCCCGTGCATCGCATCTATTGCATCGGCCGCAACTACGCCGACCACGCCAGGGAAATGGGCGCTGCGGTCGAGCGCGGGCAGCCAATGTTCTTCACCAAGCCGGCCGACGCGATCGTCGCCGATGATGGCCACGGCATCGACGTGCCGTATCCGCCCGCGACGAAAGAACTGCACCACGAAGTCGAGATGATCGTCGCGCTCGCGCACGGCGGCCGCGACATCGCGCGCGAATCCGCGCTCGATGGCGTGTTCGGTTACGGCGTCGGCCTCGACCTCACGCGCCGAGACCTGCAAGCCGCGGCGAAGGCGAAGGGCCATCCTTGGGACGCGGCGAAGGCTTTCGATGCCTCGGCGCCGGCCTCGGTGCTCGTGCCCGTCGCGACCTGCGGCCATCCCGTGCACGCCGCGTTGACGCTCGACGTGAACGGCGAGCGCCGCCAGCACGGCGACATCGCCGACATGATCTTCGACGTCGCCTCGATCATCCACGAACTGTCGAAATTATGGACGCTCGCGCCCGGCGATCTCGTCTACACCGGCACACCGGCCGGCGTCGCCGCGCTCGCGCGTGGCGATCGCATCGCCGCCCGGCTCGGCGAACTGGCGCGGCTGGATGCAACGATCGTCTGAAGGTCGCGAACGCTTGCCGCAAAGTTCAAATTTTCGTGGCGCACCCTTGGCGCTCGTGGGCGATCGGTTAAAGTGGCGCAGCCGCATCGACGCGGCATTCATACGCGGAGAGACGGCCATGGGCATGCTTTCGGAATTCAAGGCGTTCGCGATGCGCGGCAACGTGATGGATCTCGCCGTCGGCGTGGTCATCGGCGCCGCGTTCGGCAAGATCGTCACCTCGCTTGTCGACCAGATCATCATGCCGCCGATCGGCGTGCTCATCGGCGGCGTCGATTTCTCGTCGTACAAATGGGTGCTGCATGCCGCCGGCCCGGATGGCAAGGGCGAAGTCGCGGTGCTCTATGGCGCGTTCCTCAACACGATCATCCAGTTCCTCATCGTCGCGCTCGCGATCTTCCTCGTGGTCAAGGTCATGAATCGCATGATCAAGAAGGAAGAAGCCGCGCCCGCGCCGCCGGCCGCGGACGTGGTACTGCTCACCGAAATCCGCGACCTGCTCAAGGCCAAGAGCTGACCGCAGCCGCGGCGCCTTACGACGCGCCGCCTGCGAATCCGCATCGCACGCGGCGGCTCCGTCCGCCGCGTGACGTTCGGCCCTTCATGCCACGCACGCCGCGCGCATAATCGGGATTTCCCTATGCGGAGATCCGTCATGCGCCGTTCCCTGCTTCTGCTCATCCTCTGCACGCTCGCGCCAAGTGCATTCGCAGCCGGCAAGGTCACGCGCATTCCCGACACCGCGCTTGCGACCGCCGCGCAACTGCGCGACGCGGCGCTGCACGACGACACCGCATTCGATTTCACGCGCGATCTCACCACCGAAGTCGGCGCGCGCCTGGCCGGCAGCGAGAACGACGCGAAAGCGCGCGAGTGGACGATCGCGCGCTTCAAGGCGCTCGGTTTCGACAAGGTCTGGACCGAGCCGGTCACCTATCCGAAGTGGGTGCGCCGCAGCGAGCATGGCGCCATCGTCACGCCGTATCCGCAGCCCCTCGCGCTGACTGCGCTCGGAAATTCCGCGGCGACGCCGGCCGGCGGCTTGTCCGCGCAGGTCGTCGGCTTTCCGTCGCTCGATGCGCTCAAGGCGGCAGACGCCGCGAGCGTGCGCGGCAAGATCGTCTACGTGACCACGAACATGAAACCGCGCCAGGACGGCGGCGACTACGGCAACGGATCGAGCGTCCGCAGCGGCGGCCCCGCGCTCGCCTCGCGCATGGGTGCGGCCGCGTTCCTGCTGCGCTCGGCCGGCACCGACCACGAACGCCTGCCGCACACCGGCGTCACCAGTTTCCGCGACGGCAGCACGCCGATTCCCGCCGCCGCGCTTTCTTCGCCCGACGCCGACCTGCTCGAACGCGAACTCGCCAGCGGCAAACCGGTGACGATCAAGCTCGACCTCGACGTCGGCATGGACGGGCAATACACCGGTGCGAACGTCATCGCCGAACTGCGC
>JAKPAN010000074.1 GCA_029779475.1 Pseudomonadota bacterium | reverse complement strand
CGCGCATGCGCCGAACGCGCGCATGGCGGCGATCCTGAGATTGACGCGGCGGGCGGGCGTGAGCTGGCTGCACAAGCGCGTCGCCTTTCTGCTGCGCGGCTGGGGCGTGCGGGCGCTGCATGGGCAGCCGCTCGACGTGCAGTCGTTCGGTGTGTGGATGCGGCTCTATCCGCAAAACAATGTGTGCGAGAAGCGCATCCTGTTCACGCCGCAATATTTCGACGCGCAGGAGCGGGCCTATCTGAAGAGCCGCTTGCGCGACGATTTCGTGTTTCTCGACATCGGCGCGAATATCGGCGGCTACGCGTTGTCCGTCGCCGCGCATGCGGGGCCGGGGGCGCGCATTCTGGCCATCGAGCCGCAGCCGGAAGTCTACGAGCGGCTTGTCTACAACATCCGGCAGAATCCCTTCGCCACGGTGAAGGCGCTTGATTGCGCGGTGGCCGACCGCGACGGCGAGATCACGCTGTTCGTGCATCACGACAATCGCGGCGAAAGCTCGATCCGCATCGTCTCCAACGACGCGGCCGGGGCGCGCGTGACGGTGCCGGCGAAATCGCTGGCGCGCATTGTGCAGGAAGAAGGCTATGCGCGCATCGACGCCATCAAGCTCGACGTCGAGGGCGCGGAGGACGTGATCCTGGAGCCCTATTTTCGCGACATGCCCGAGGCGCTGTGGCCGAAGACGATCCTGATCGAGGAGGCGCCGCAGCGCTGGAGCGTCGATCTGATCGGCCTGCTGAAGGCGCGCGGCTACAAGGAAGCGCTGCGCACGCGACAGAACCTCGTGCTCGAACGGACGTGAGGCGCGGATGAGCGAGACGAAGAAGACGATCACCGCCGCCGTTCTCGTCATCGGCGACGAAATCCTGTCGGGCCGCACCAAGGACAAGAACATCGGCTATATCGCCGATTTCTGCACCAATGTCGGCATCGATCTCGCCGAAGTGCGCATCGTGCCGGACATCGAGGACGAGATTGTCGCGGCGGTGAACGCGCTCCGGTCGCGCTATACTTATGTCTTCACTACCGGCGGCATCGGTCCGACGCATGACGACATCACGGCGGACGCGATCGCCAGGGCGTTCGGGGTCGGCATCAGCGAGACTCCGGAAGTCATCGAGATGCTGCTGACGCGCATC
>JAKPAN010000244.1 GCA_029779475.1 Pseudomonadota bacterium | reverse complement strand
CCTTGCGGGTGTTCTGCACGCTCTTGATCTTCGTCTTGATTTCGCGTCCGCCTGCCATCTCTTCTCTCGCTGCGTTCTTGTGGGAGCGGCTTCAGCCGCGACTCGTGGGGGTCGGGGCTGAAGCCCCTCCCACACAATCCCTGCTTACCAGCTGCCGGTCGCCTTGAAGTCCTCGATGCCCTTCTTGAACGCGGCCTCGATCTCGTCGTTCCAGTTGCCGGTGCTGTCGATCTGCTCGATCAGCGCGCCGGCGGTGTTGGCGAAGTGGGCCTGCAGGCCGGCTTCGAACGCCAGCACCTTGTTGACCGGCACGTCGTCCAGGTAGCCCTTGTCGACCGCGTAGATCGACAACGACTGCTGCGCCACCGACATCGGCGCGTACTGCTTCTGCTTCATCAGCTCGGTGACGCGCTGGCCGCGCTCCAGCTGCTTGCGGGTGGCGTCGTCCAGGTCGGAGGCGAACTGCGCGAACGCCGCCAGCTCGCGGTACTGCGCCAGCGCGATGCGGATGCCGCCGGACAGCTTCTTCATGATCTTGGTCTGGGCCGCGCCGCCCACGCGCGACACCGAGATGCCGGCGTTCACGGCCGGGCGGATGCCGGCGTTGAACAGGTCGGTTTCCAGGAAGATCTGGCCGTCGGTGATCGAGATCACGTTGGTCGGCACGAACGCGGACACGTCGCCGGCCTGGGTCTCGATAATCGGCAGCGCGGTCAGCGAACCGGTCTTGCCGGTCACGGCGCCGTTGGTGAACTTCTCCACGTACTCGGCCGACACGCGCGCGGCGCGCTCGAGCAGGCGGCTGTGCAGGTAGAACACGTCGCCCGGATAGGCTTCGCGGCCCGGCGGGCGGCGCAGCAGCAGCGAGATCTGGCGGTAGGCCACGGCCTGCTTGGACAGGTCGTCGTAGATGATCAGCGCGTCTTCGCCGCGGTCGCGGAAGTACTCGCCCATCGCGCAGCCCGAATAGGCGCTGATGTACTGCATCGCGGCCGATTCGGAGGCCGAGGCGGCGACCACGGTGGTGTAGGCCATCGCGCCGTTCTCTTCCAGCTTGCGCACGATGTTGGCGATGGTGCTGTTCTTCTGGCCGATGGCCACGTAGACGCACTTAATGCCGGAGGTCTTCTGGTTGATGATCGCGTCGACCGCAAGCGCGGTCTTGCCGGTCTGGCGGTCGCCGATGATCAGCTCGCGCTGGCCGCGGCCGATCGGGATCATCGAGTCGACGGACTTGTAGCCGGTCTGCACCGGCTGGTCGACGGATTTGCGCCAGATCACGCCCGGTGCGACCTTCTCGACCGGCGAGGTCTGCGTCGCGTTGAGCGGGCCCTTGCCGTCGATCGGGTTGCCGAGCGCGTCGACGACGCGGCCGAGCAGCTGCGGGCCGACCGGCACTTCGAGGATGCGGCCGGTGGTCTTGGCGACGTCGCCTTCGCGCAGATGCTCGTAGTCGCCGAGCACCACGGCGCCGACGGAGTCGCGCTCGAGGTTGAGCGCCAGCGCGAACGTGTCGCCCGGCAGCTCGACCATTTCGCCCGACATCACGTCGTTGAGGCCGTGGATGCGCACGATGCCGTCGGACACGGAAGTGATCGTGCCTTCGTTGCGCGCTTCCGCGGACAGCTTGAACTTCTCGATGCGGCTCTTGATGAGTTCGCTGATTTCGGACGGATTGATCGTGGTTGCCATGGTCGTGGTTCCTGCTCGCGCATCGGAAAGATGCGACGTGGGTCCAAGGGGTCGGAAGTGAAAAGTCGAAAATCAAACGCTCGCTCGAAACAAGCCTTCGGTTGAGCTTCGACTTTTGACCTCCGACGACGTCTGTCAAAACTGCGTCGTTTCAAAACCAGCCGGACTCGTCGCTGCTTCGCGCGGCGACGAGTCCGGTTTCAATCACTGCGTCAGTGCCTGTTGCAAGCGCGTCAGGCGTCCGCGCACCGAACCGTCGATGACGACATCGCCGGCGTCGATGACCGCGCCGCCGAGCATGTCCGGATCGACCGACTGCTCGATCTCGATGTCGCGGCCGAAGCGGCGCTTGAGCGCATCCTTGAGCTTGGCCGTCTCATCGCCGCCCATAGGCGTCGCCGAGCGCACGCTGACCTTGAGCACGCGTTCGGCTTCGTTCTTCATTTCGGCGAACAGCGCGCCGATCTCCGGAAGCACCGGCAGGCGCTGGTTCTCGGCGAGCAGGCGCACGAAGGCCGAAAACGGCGAGTCGGCCGCTTCGCCTTCCGGCGTGACCAGCGCGGCGAGGTCGGCCTGCGCGACGCGCGGGTCGCCGAACAGCGCGGTCACGCGCGGATCGGCGGCGACCTGCGCGGCGAAGGCGAGCTTGCCGGCCCACTCGCCGAGCGCGTTCTTCTCGCGCGCCAGCTCGAACGCGGCGCGCGCGTACGGACGGGCGAAGGTGATGGCGTTGGACATGTCAGATCTCGGTGACGAGCTGGTCGATCAGCGACTTCTGCGCGTTGGCGTCGATCTCGCGCTTGAGGATCTTCTCGGCGCCGGCGACGGCGAGCGAGGCGACCTTGCCGCGCAGTTCCTCGCGTGCCTTGTGGGCTTGCGCTTCGATGTCGGCGGCGGCGATGGCCTTCTGCTTGGTCGCTTCGACGATCGCGTCCTGACGCGCCTTGTCGACGATCTGCGTCGCCTGCTGGTGCGCCTTGTCGATGATCGTCGCGGCTTCCGCGCGTGCCTTCTTGATCTCGTCGGCGACGCGCGCGTCGGCATCGGCGAGCTCCTTGCGCGCCTTTTCCGCCTGCGACAGGCCTTCCGCGATCTTGTTCTGCCGATCCTCGATCGCCGCGATGATGTGCGGCCAACCGAGTTTCATGACCATGAGGACCACGGCGAAGAACGCCAGGCCCTGAATGACCAGGGTAAGGTTCGGAATCATTGCGTTGCTCCTGCCTGGCGACGGCCGCGATGGCCGTCGCACGGGACGCTGCGGGTTCTTACTTGGCGCCGATGTGGCCGAGCAGCGGGTTCGCGAACAGCAGCAGCAGCGCGATCGCGACGCCGATCATCGGGACCGCGTCGAGCAGGCCGGCGACGATGAACATCTTGGTCTGCAGCATCGGGGTCAGCTCCGGCTGGCGCGACGAACCTTCGATGAACTTGCCGCCGAGGATGGCGAAGCCGATCGCGGTGCCGAGCGCGCCGAGGCCGATCAGGATCGCGGCAGCGATGACGGTCATGCTCAGGACATCGGCGACCTGTGCGACGTTGGCGATGGTTTCCATGGTTGTCTCCGTGGTTCTAGCTAGGTTGAAGTGAAGAAAAACGATCTGCGGTCACGCTCGCGTCGATTGCCGTTTTTTCGAGAAACCGGCGCGCTTGTAGAAATCTGCTGTTAGTTGAACGGTGCAGGCATGGATGCCTGCTTTTGGACTTTCGCGCTCATGGATGAGCGCATCAATCAATGACTTTCTGCCGCCATGCTGAGGTACACCAGACTCAACACCATGAAGATGAAAGCCTGCAGCGTGATGATCAGGATGTGGAACGCGGTCCAGCCGAAGTCGGCGATGAACTGGCCGATGCCGAGCGGCCACGTCGAGAACGTGCCGAGGCTCGAACCGAGCGTCATCACCGCGATCAGGATGAAGATGAGTTCGCCGGCGTACATGTTGCCGAACAGTCGCAGGCTCAGCGAAACCGGGCGCACGCATTCTTCGATGAGGCGCAGCAGCAGGTTCGGAATGACCAGCGCGATCTTGCCCACGGTGCCTTCCGCGTGGAACGGCGCGGTCAGAAATTCGCCGAAGAACTTGCCGACGCCCTTGTTCTTGATGCCGACGTACTGGATCAGCAGGAACACGGTCAGCGCCATGCCGAGCGTGGTGTTGAGGTCGGCGGTCGGCACGATGCGCAGATAGGCGTGCGCGGGATCGTGGCCGGCCAGCGAGTGGCCGCTCGCCCACGCCCACGGCAGCAGGTCGATCGGCAGCAGATCGAGGAAATTCATGAGGAAAACGAGGCAGAAGATCGTGATCAGCAGCGGCGCGATCATCTTGCTCTTGCCGTGGAACGTTTCCTTGACGAGGCCGTCGACGAACAGCACGACCATTTCGATCGCGCATTGCAGCTTGCCGGGCACGCCCGCGGTCGCGCGCCTGGCGACGCGGACGAACAGCAGCATGAACACGAGCGCTGTCACCAACGTGAAGAACAGCGTGTCCAGGTTGATCTTCATGAAGTCGCCATCGCCGACATTCCACTGCAGGTGATGCAGGTGGTGCTGGATGTATTCGGTCATGTTGCCCGAACCGGCTTCTTCGGTGGCCATCGTTCTACCTGGTTGCAATGAGAGCGATCCAAAAACACAGCTGCGCCGCCACCAGCCCCGCGAAGAGGGCAAGGAACGGCAATTTCCACACGGCGATCGCGGCGTACAGAACCGCGCACACCCAGAACCACTTGATGACCTCGCCCGCATAGGCCGCATGCAGCGCGTGGCGCGCCGGCATCACGCCCCTGCCGAACAGGCGCACCGCGAACAGCAGGTTGCCGATGGCGATGGCGAATCCCCCGACCAACGCCGCCAGCGCCGGCCGCCAGCCGAACACGGCGGCGACCAAGGCCATTGCCACGCTCCCCGCCAGTTGCAGCGCGACGGCGCGGGTCGCCACGTTTTTGCCGTGAGCGATCGAGTTGCGCACGTGAGGCTCCGCCGCCGGAGAGCGTGACCCTCGCGCGTCCAGGCGCGAAGGCTTCTCCAAAAAGGTCTGCGATTCTACCAAGTCCCCGCCGATTCCCGCAATCGCGATTCGGCGGGAAATTGCATGAAAAAATGCCGCCCGATGGACAAATCCGCGCAACGCCGCCCTTCATGCGCCGGTTGGCCGTCCTCAGTTTGCCGAAGTGGCTCCGGATAGGCCCTGCCGGCCTTGCGGGTTGTAGCGATCCCGGACGATCGCACAAAAAAAGGCCGGGCTTGTGGCCCGGCCTCAGGTGGACGCGTCGCGCGGAGGGGAGTGCCGCGGCGCGTCGCTCTGGGAGCGTTGCCTCAGGCGGCCTTCTTGGTCGCCTTGGCGGTCTTCGCGATCGTGTCGTTGATCTGCTTGCCGGCCGTCTCGAAGGACGACTTGGCGAGCGCGCCGATCGCTTCGGAGGTCTTCAGCGAGACGCCGAGGACTTCTTGGTTGTTGGCATAAAGCTTCTCGGCGCTTTCCTTGACGAACTGCGCACCCTTCGGGAAGAAGGCCTGCGCGGCTTCGACGTCGCGCACTTCGGCGGCTTCCGACCAGAAGTCGACCGACGCCTTGACGCGGTCTTCGAAGGTCTTGAGGTTGAGTTCGGTGATGCGCTCGAAGCCGGCGAGGGCGAGGCCCTGAGCCTTGACGAAGGCATCGGTGTAGTTCTTGCCGAAAGCCAGAGGCTGGAAGTTGATCTGTTCGAACATGGCCGGATACCTGTGGTGGGGAGTGACGGCAAGCATCCTAGCAGCGATTCTTGTGCGGCGCAACAT
This sequence comes from Pseudomonadota bacterium, assembly GCA_029779475.1. Lineage (GTDB taxonomy): Bacteria > Pseudomonadota > Gammaproteobacteria > Xanthomonadales > Rhodanobacteraceae > Dokdonella_A. The sequence goes on along the minus strand of JAKPAN010000244.1, from coordinate 16,173 downwards.
TTCGCTCCTGAAAATCTCCGGATGGCCGGTTTTCGTTCAGAAAACGTCTTTGCGAATCAGCGGATTGGCTGCGAAGGCGGTTTTCGCGGCGATGCGATAAAAATCCGGGCTCAGACGCCGCGGTAGGTGCTTGTCGAAGTACAGGTTTCGTGCACGGTGACCGCCGACAACAAGGGCAGCCCGGGCTTGAGCTGATCCCAGACCCAGCGCGCGAGGTTTTCGCTGGTCGGGTTGTCGAGGCCGGGCACGTCGTTGAGGTAGTTGTGGTCGAGCGCGTCGAACAGCGGCCGGAATGCAGCCTTGAGGTCGGCGAAATCCATGACCCAACCCAGATGCGGGTCGATCGGCCCTTCCACGTGCACCTCGATGCGGAACGAATGGCCGTGCAGACGCGAGCATTTGTGCGCGGGCGGCAGGTTCGGCAGGCGGTGCGCGGCTTCGATGCGGAAGGTCTTGGAGATGTCCATTGGCAAAGTCTAACGTGGCGGCGCCCGCGAAGCTGCCGAAACGGCGCTTTGCCCATGCCCTTTGTCACGTGTCCGCCGCGCGCGCGATGCGCCAAGATCGACGATCCGTCGCCGATGCGACGCAGTCGACCGTGGAGCAGATCGTGGACAGAAGAGATTTCCTGAAGTTGACCGGCGCCGGACTCGGCGGCCTCATGCTGCCCGCGTTCGCCGGGCGCGTCATCGCTGCCGAACAGCTGCTCAGCAAGCTCGACGTCGGCACCAAGAAGAAACTCGCCGACGTCGCCCTGCAGGCCGCGAAGGCCGGCGGCGCGAAGTATTGCGACGTGCGCATCGGCCGCTACCTGCGCCAGTTCGTCGTCACGCGCGAGGACAAGGTGCAGAACGTCGTCAACACCGAATCCTGCGGTATCGGCATCCGCGTCATCGCCAACGGCACCTGGGGCTTCGCCGCGACCAGCGAACTCACGCCCGACGCCGTCGCCAAGGCCGCCAAGCAGGCGGTCGCGATCGCCAAGGCGAACTCGAAGGTGCAGGCCAAGCCCGTCGAACTCGCGCCGGTGAAAGGCGTGGGCGAAGTGAGCTGGGCGACGCCGATCGTCAAGAACGCGATGGCGGTGCCGATCAAGGACAAGGTCGACCTGCTGCTCGGCGTCAACGCCGATGCGATGAAGGCCGGCGCGAGCTTCATCAACTCGATCCTGTTCGCGGTCAACGAACAGAAGTATTTCGCCTCGACCGACGGCTCCTACATCGACCAGGACGTGCATCGCATCTGGGCGCCGATGCAGGTCACCGCGGTCGACAAGGGCACCGGGAAGTTCCGCATCCGCGCCGGCCTGTCCGCGCCGCGCGGCATGGGCTTCGAATATCTCGACGGCAAGAAGGAAGACAAGGTCGAACTGCCTTGCGGCGCGACGCTGTACCGCGATTCCTACGACATGCGCGAGGACGCGATCGCCGCCGCGAAGCAGGCCAAGGAAAAGCTCACTGCGCAGTCGGTCAAGCCGGGCAAGTACGACCTTATGCTCGATCCGTCGCACACTTGGTTGACCATCCACGAGTCCGTCGGCCATCCGACCGAACTCGACCGCGTGCTCGGCTACGAAGCCAACTACGCCGGCACCAGCTTCGCCACGCTCGACAAGTGGCGCGACAAGTTCAAGTACGGCAGCGACAAGGTCACGATCACCGCCGACAAGATCGCCAAGGGCACGCTCGGCGCGGTCGGCTACGACGACGAAGGCGTCAAGACCGGCAAGTGGGACCTCATCAAGGACGGCGTGCTCGTCAACTATCAGGTCATCCGCGACCAGGCGCACATCCTCGGTCTCAAGGCATCGCAGGGCTGCTGCTACGCCGATTCGTGGTCGAGCGTGCAGTTCCAGCGCATGGCCAACGTCTCGTTGCAGCCGGGCAAGGACAAGCTCACGCCGAACGAGATGATCAAGGACATCGAGAACGGCATCTACATCGTCGGCGACGGGTCGTTCTCGATCGACCAGCAGCGCTACAACGCGCAGTTCGGCGGCCAGCTGTTCTACGAGATCAAGAACGGCAAGGTCACGCAGCCGATCGAAGACGTCGCCTACCAGATCCGCACGCCGGAATTCTGGAATTCGTGCGTCGCCGTCTGCGACGAAAGCGACTTCCGCTACGGCGGCTCGTTCTTCGACGGCAAGGGCCAGCCTGGCCAGGTGTCGGCCGTCTCGCACGGCTCGAGCACGGCGCGCTTCAACGGCGCCAATGTCATCAACACCGCACGCAGCCTCGGCTGATCACTCGGAGAACGCATCATGACCATCTATTCCGAACAGGACGCCAAGGCGATTCTCGACAAGGCCATCAAGGCCTCGAAGGCCGACGAATGCACGGCCACGCTGTCGGGCTCCAACGGCGGCAACATCCGCTACGCGCTCAACAGCGTGTCGACGAGCGGCCACGTCAGCGATTGCGACCTCGCCGTCGAAGTCGCTTTCGGCAAGCGCACCGGCACGGCGACGATCAACAGCTTCGACGACGCCTCGATCGAAGCCGTCGTGCGCCGCGCCGAGGAACTGGCCAAGCTCGCGCCGGAAAATCCCGAGTTCATGCCGGCGATCGACAAGCAGACCTACAAGGCCAGCGACACCTTCGCGCAAAAGACCGCCGACATCGCGCCCGAATACCGCGCGTCCGTCGCCGCGGCCTGCATCGAACCGTGCCGCAAGGACAAGCTCACCGCCGCCGGCTTCCTCGAGGACGGCCAGGAGTTTTCCGCGATCGCCAACAGCAAGGGCAATTTCGGCTACCAGAAGTCGACCAGCATGGACTTCACCTGCACCGTGCGCACCGACGACGGCAAGGGCTCGGGCTGGGTCGCGCGCAACCTCGGCGACGTGTCGAAGTTCGACGCGAAGAGCGACATCCAGACGGCCATCCAGAAGGCCAAAGGCTCCGTCGACGCGAAGGCGCTCGAACCCGGCAAGTACACGGTCATCATGGAGCCGGCCGCGACCGCGGGCCTGATCAGCTTCATGATGTTCGGCTTCGACGCGCGCCAGGCCGATGAAGGCCGCAGCTTCCTGTCGAAGAAGGGCGGCGGCAACAAGCTCGGCGAGAAACTCTTCGACGAGCGCGTGTCGATCCACGCCGATCCGTGGCATCCCGAAGCCGCCGTGCTGCCGTGGGACGGCGAAGGCCTCGCCCGCGAGCGCACGTCGATCGTCGACAAGGGCAAGGTCGACTATCTGCACTACTCGCGCTACTGGGCGCAGAAGCAGGGCAAGAGGGCGGTCGGCCAGCCCGGCAACCTCATCATGGCCGGCGGCGACAAGTCGACGATGGATCTGGTCAGGGGCACCAAGAAGGGCGTGCTCGTCACGCGCACCTGGTACATCCGCCTTGTCGATCCGCAGACCGTGCTGCTCACCGGCCTCACGCGCGACGGCACGTTCTACATCGAGGACGGCGAGATCAAGTATCCGATCAAGAACTTCCGCTTCAACGAATCGCCCGCGATCATGCTCAACAACATCGAGGAGATCGGCAAACCCGTGCGCGTGAAGGGCGACGAATCGTCGTTCATCATGATGGTGCCGCCGATGAAGATCCGCGACTTCACGTTCTCGTCGCTGTCCGACGCGGTGTGATCCTCCGGGCCCTCCCTTCCGCGGGGAGGGCCCGATGTTCCGTGCGACGCGAAAACCCATGACCCGCGCCGAATTCCTCCGCCTCGTCCTCGCCGGCAGCGCCAGCCTCGCGCTCGCGCCGCTCGCGCGTGCGCAGGCCGGCGCGAAGGCGGAAAAAGCGCCAGTCGCGAATTACGATTTCTGGTTCACGCGCCTCATGTACGAATCGGGCGACTGGGACGTCGACCAGCGCATGCCGTCGAACCTCCTCGACGCGTTGATCCAGTACACGACGCTGCGCGTGGACACCACCGAACGCGTGCTGCCGCTCGCCGACCCACGCATGCTCGGCGCGCCGCTGTGCTACATGGCTGGACACAAGCTCGTCGAATTCAACGCCGACGAACGCCGCAATTTCGGAACCTACGTGCGCAATGGCGGCTTCGTCCTCGTCGACGACTGCAACCACGACATCGACGGCCTGTTCGCGAAATCCTTCGAGCGCGAGATGGCGACGATCTTCGGCGACGACGCGCTGCAGAAACTGCCGAAGAACCATCCGGTCTTTTCGAGTTTCTTCAAGTTCGACGGCCCGCCCAACACCGCGTTCGAACTCAACGGCTGGGGCGACGACCTCGTCCACGACTACCTCAAGGGCATCGAGATCGACGGTCGCCTCGGCGTGCTCTACAGCAACAAGGACTATGGCTGCGAGTGGGACTACGACTGGCGTAACAAGCGTTTCCTCGCCGAGGACAACACGAAGTTCGCGGTGAATGTCGTCGTCTATGCGCTGACCGCCTGACTGTGCCGGCTGCCCTGCGTGCATGACGTTCGACCCGCGCCAATGATGGCGGCTTGCTTGAAAGTTTCGTTTTGCAGCGGCGATGCACGAGTGCGCGACGACTTTCATTTGCGCCGCACGCAGCCGCATTCTCCAATTCCAGTCCAAGGTGTCGTGTCGTGACCGACGAAGCTTCGATCCAGCAACAGCTCGCCAAACTTGTCGCGCTGCGCGACGCCATCGCGCGCGCCATCGTCGGCCAGCGCGCCGTTGTCGAGCAGTTGCTCATAGGCCTGCTTGCGGGCGGCCACTGCCTGCTCGAAGGCGTGCCCGGACTCGGCAAGACGCTGCTCGTGCGCAGCCTCGGCGAAGCGCTCGCGCTCGACTTCCGCCGCATCCAGTTCACGCCCGACCTCATGCCGAGCGACATCGTCGGCACCGAGCTGCTCGAAGAAGACCACGGCACCGGCAAGCGTTATTTCAAGTTCCAGCAAGGCCCGGTGTTCACCAATCTCTTGCTCGCCGACGAACTCAACCGCACGCCGCCGAAGACGCAATCGGCGCTGCTTGAAGCGATGCAGGAACGCACGATCAGCTACGCCGGCGTCACGCACGCGCTGCCGAAACCATTCTTCGTGCTCGCCACGCAGAACCCGCTCGAGCAGGCCGGCACCTATCCGCTGCCAGAAGCGCAGCTCGACCGTTTCCTGCTGCACGTCCGCGTCGATTATCCGGACGAATCCGAGGAGCGCGCGATCCTCGCGCAGACAACGGGCGCCGCGACCGCGCGCATCGAACCCGTGATGTCCGGCGACGAACTCCTGGCGCTGCAGGCGCTCGCGCGCGACGTGCACGTGGGCGACGACTTGTTCGCGTGGATCGTGCGCCTCGTGCGCGCGACGCGCCCGCAGGCGAGCGACGTGCCCGCGGTGCGCGAGTGGGTGCGCTGGGGCGCGGGCCCGCGCGCGGGCCAGTCGCTCGTGCTCGCCGCGAAGGCGCGCGCGCTGCTGCACGGCCGCCTCGCCGCGACGCGCGACGACATCAAGGCGCTTGCCGCGCCCGTGCTGCGCCATCGCCTGCTGCTGTCGTTCGCCGCCGAGGCCGAGCAGAAGAACAGTGACGACGTCGTCGCCGCGCTGTTGGACGCGATGCCCGCGCCGTGAACGCGGCGATGCGCCCGGGAAAATCGAACGCTCCGCGTGATTCGTCGCTTTCGCGGCATGGATCGCGCCCGCGGCGCGCCCGCGCAATCCCGCTCGCGATCGAACCATGCCGAACGCGCTGATTCCGCCCGACGTCCGCGCGCGCCTGCGCGAGCTGCGCATTGTCTCGCGCCGCAGCGCGGGCGGTGACGGGCTCGGCCAGCACGCGAGCCGCAGCCGCGGCGCCGGCCTCGAATTCGCGCAATACCGCGCCTATGAGCCCGGCGACGAACCGCGCCGCATCGACTGGAAACTCTACGCGCGCTCGGACCGCTATTTCGTGCGCGAAGCCGAACGCGATTCGCCGCTAGACCTCTGGCTGCTGCTCGACGCGACCGCGTCGATGCGGCAAGCCGACCTCGCTCGGCCCGACCTTGCGAAATTCGACGCCGCGCGCAGCCTCGCCGCCTGCGTCATCGACATCGCGCTGCGCCAGGGCGACCGCTTCGGCATCGTCGCCATCGCCGGCTCGACGCCGCTCGCGATTCCGCTCGGCTCGGGCGCGCGCCATCGCGACCGTTGCCTGCTCGAACTCGCGCGCGTGCAGCCCGCGGGCGCGTGGCCGCAAGGCAGCGCATGGCAGGCGGCCGGCGCGCGCATCGCCTCGCACGCGCTCGTGCTCATGCTGTCGGACTTCTTCGACAAATCCGCTTTCGAATTCGTGCGCCGGCTCGCCGGCGCCGGCCGCGAAGTACTCACGCTGCAAATGCTCGCCGCCGACGAACGCGACTTTCCGTTCGCGGGCGGACGACGATTTATCGATCCCGAGTCGAACGCGCAGCGCCGCGTCGAAGCTTCTGCCGTGCGCGCCGACTTCCTCGCGCGCTTCGCCGCCGCGCGCGCGGCGCTCGCGAACGATTGCGCCGCGCTCGGCATCCGGCATGCGGAATACGTGCTCGACGAAGCGCTGGATGCGCCGCTGCGGCGGCTGTTTTCGGCGCTTGGGGCGCGCGCATGAACCCCGCGCTGCTCGCTCCGCTCGGCCTCGCCGCGCTTGCCGCGCTCGCGTTGCCGCTGCTCATCCATCTCGTGCGCCGGCTGCAACTCGTCGACACCGAATTCGCCGCGTTGCGCTGGATCTCGCCGCGCGCGCAGCCGCGTCGACGCCTGCGCTTCGAGCGGCCGTGGCTGCTGCTGATCCGTCTCGCGCTGCTGGCGTTGCTCGCGTTGCTGCTCGCGCGACTCGTTTCGCTCGCGCCGACCGCCGACACGAATGCGGATTGGATCGTCGTTGCGCCCGGCGCCGATCTCGGCGCTGCGCATACGCGCGTCGGCGCGGGCGGTGAATGGCATTGGCTCGCGCCCGGTTTTCCACGCATCGACGCGAACGCAGCGCCTTCACCGGCACCAGCCGCGAGCCTGTTGCGCGAACTCGACGCGCGCATGCCCGCGGGCAGCGCGCTGCGCGTCGTCGTGCCCGAAACGCTCGGCGGCCTCGACGGCGAGCGCGCACATCTCTCGCATGCGCTCGATTGGATCGTCGTTCCGGGCCGATCACCGTCCGTGCCCGACGCCGCGCGAGAACCCGTCGTGCTTCACGTGCGCTACGCCGACGATGAAGCTAACGCGCTCGCATACCTTCGCGCAGCCGTCGCCGCGTGGAACGTGCGCGAGCCGAACCGCTACTCGCTCGACGCGCAGCCCGTGCCGGCCACGGCGCCCGACGATGCGCGCTGGCTCGTCTGGCTCGCGCCTGATTTTCCTTCGTCGCTGACGTCGTGGGTCGAGCGCGGCGGCATCGCGCTCGTCACGCATCGCGCCGAGAAAGACGCGGCGCCGCTCTGGCAAGCGAGCGACGGAAGCGTCATCGCCAGCGAGCAATCGCTCGGCGCCGGGCGCGTCATCGCGCTGCCGAACGCACTCGCGCCGTCCGATCTGCCGCTGTTGCTCGACGCGGCATTTCCCAACCAACTGCTCGCGGCATTTCGTGGCGAGCGGCCCGCGCCCGATCGCGCATTCGCCGCCGCCGCCGAACCGGATCGCGTCGCCGCCAACGTCGCAACGACGCCGGCGCTCGCGGGCAACAACGCGGTCGCGCTCGACGCATGGCTCGCGATCGCGATCGCCGTGCTGTTCGCGCTCGAACGCATCGTCGCGACGATGCGGCCGCGCGAGGCCGAAGCATGAGCGCGGCCGTCGCATCCAAACTCGCGCAATGGCGTCGCGCCGTGCGCCGGCGTCGTGCGCTCATCGCATGTGCCTGCGCGCTCCCGCCTGTACTCGGCGTCATCGCGCTCGCCGCGCGCGCCGGCGGATGGCGCGTGGCGCTCGGGGTCTCGCTCGTGGCATTCGTTGCCGCTGCGTTCGCGGCGTGGCGATTCGCAACGCGCGATGACGGCGCTGCGCTTGCGCGTCGTCTCGACGCGCTCTCGCCGACGCTCGAAGACAGTGCCGCGCTGCTTTGGCGCGAACCTGGCGCGCTGACGCCATTGCAACAGTTGCAGCGCGAACGTCTCGAATCGCGTCTCACGAACGTCGACGTCGATGTACGGCCGCCGTGGCCGCATCGAGCGATCCTCGCGAGCACGGTCACGGCGCTCGCGCTGTTCGTGCTTGCCGCGACGTGGCCGAGCGTGCGTGAACACGTCGACGCGCGACAAGCAAAGAACGCCGCGACGGACAAGGCCGCGACCCGCCTCGTCTCCGCGCAACTTGCGATCACGCCGCCTGCGTACACGGGTTTGCCGCCGCGCAGCGACACGGCGCTCGACGCGAAGGTGCCGCAGGATTCGACACTCGCCTGGCGACTGCGTTTCGATGCGGAGCCGCAAGCCGCGCATCTCGCGTTCCACGACGGCAGTCGCGTCGATTTGCATCGCGATGGCGCAGGCTGGATGGGCGAACGCACGCTCGCCGCATCGAGCCTCTACCGCATCGAACTCGACGGCGCGCAGCCGCTCGGCGACGACCTGCATCGCATCGACGTCGTCGCCGACCGCGCGCCCGCGATCCGCGTCGTCGCGCCCGACAAGACCTTGTCCGCATACGACGGCGCGCAGAAAACCTGGCCGCTCGAATTCGAAGCCGACGACGACTACGGCATCGCCAAGGCCGAGCTCTCGATCACGCACGCGCAAGGCGACGGCGAGAACGTCAAGTTCGACGAGCGCATGATCGCGCTCGATGGCGAGGTGCTCGATGGTACGCGCCGCCTGCACTATCGCCACGCGCTCGATCTCGGCGCGTTGTCGCTCGTGAAGGGCGACGAAGTCGTCGTGCGCCTCGTCGTCACCGACAACCGCGTGCCGAAACCGAATGTCACGCGGAGCCCGAGCCTGATCCTGCGCTGGCCCGCGGATGCGTCGAAAGACAGCAGCGGCCTCGACGGCATCGCACAGAAAACCATGCCCGCGTATTTCCGCAGCCAGCGCCAGATCATCATCGATACCGAAGCGCTGCTCGCCGACAAACCAACGCTCGACGACGCGAAATTCCTCGCGCGCTCCGACGCGATCGGCGTCGACCAGAAGATCCTGCGCCTGCGCTACGGCCAGTTCCTCGGCGAGGAATCCGAAGGCCACGCGGAAGCCGCCGTCGAAGCCGGGCGCGCCGATGCCGATTCGCAAGTCGGCGCGCTCGCCGCCGCGCACGAGGCGACGGAAGAGCCTGCGAAGGAAGGCGCGAAATTCGGCGACGCCGGTAACATCGAAGCCGAATACGGCCACGTCCACGACATCGCCGAAGCCTCGACGCTGCTCGACGCGGCCACGCGCACGACGCTCAAATCCGCGCTCGACGAGATGTGGCAGGCGGAACTGAATTTGCGCCAGGGCAAACCCGACCTCGCGCTCCCGTTCGAGCATCGCGCCCTTGACCTCATCAAGCAGGTGCAGCAGTCCACGCGCATCTACCTCGCGCGCGTCGGACTCGAATTGCCCGTGCCCGACGAGAAGCGTCGCCTGAGCGGCGATCGCAAGGATCTCGCTGATCGAGCCGGTACGCTGGTCGCATCGGAAGACGCATCCGCGCCGCTTGAGCACCTGTGGCGCACGCTCGGCAATGGCGGAGCGCCGGACTGGAATGCCGCCGCGCAAGCGCTGCGCTCGCGCGATGCGTCCGCGCCGGACGTGCTCGATGTGCTCGCCGCGCTCGACAAGGCGCGACGCGATCCGGCGTGCGTCGAATGCCGCGAGCGTCTGCGCGACAAACTCTGGCCGCTGCTGCCGACGCCGGCCGCGCGCGTCGAGCCGCATACAAAGCCGGATGCGCCGGGCGCCGCATATCTTGACGCGGTGCAGTCCGCGCAAGGCGATGCGCGATGAACGCGCCGTCCGTCGTCGCCGTCGTCCTGGCGCTCGCCACGTTGTTCGGCGTCGCGCGCACGTGGCGCGCACGCGTGCCGCGCACGGCGCTGCGCTGCGTGTTGCAAATCGCCGTCGCGATCGCGTTGTACCTGTGCCTGTTTCCACCGACGACGTCCGAGCGCACGTCGCGCGGCGAACTCGTCGTGCTCACGCCGGGCGCGACGGCGATGCAGATCGACGCGGCGCATGGCGATGTCATCGCGCTGCCCGGCGTCGATGCGCCACGCGCGATCGAACGCGTGCCGGATCTCGCGACCGCATTGCGCCATCACGCCGATGCACGCAGCCTACGCATCATCGGCGGCGGTTTGCCTCCGCGCGATCGCGACGCCGCACGCGGACTCGTCGCCGCATTCGATGCCGCGCCGCTGCCGCGCGGCATCGTCGAACTCAATGCGCCGACGACGGTGACGGCCGGTTCGCAGTGGCGCGTGCAAGGCAGCGTCGAAGGCGCGTCGAACGGCCGTGTCGAATTGCGCGATCCATCCGGCGCAGTCGCCGCATCGGCGCCGCTCGACGGCGGCGGCCGCTTCGCGCTGACCGCATCAGCAAAAGCAGCGGGCCCGGCGCGTTTCTCGCTGCGCGCGCTCGATGCGAGCGGCGAACGCGTCGACGACGTCGACGTGCCGCTCGTCGCGCTTGAAGGCACCGCGCTGCGCGTGCTGCTGTTCGCGGGAACGCCCGACGCGCAGCTCAAATACCTGCGCCGCTGGGCGGCCGACGCGGGCCTCGCGCTCGACAGCCGCATTGGCCTGAGCGAAGGCGTCGCGTTGATGGAAGGCGCCGCAAAACTCGATGCCGCATCCCTCGCCAATACCGATCTCGCCATCGTCGACGAACGCGCATGGGCCGCGCTCGACACCGCGCAAAAAGACACGCTGCGTGCCGCCGTGCGCGATGGTCTTGGCTTGTTGCTGCGCGCGACCGGGCCGCTGCCCGATGCGGTCGCGCAGGATTGGAAAGCCTTCGGTCTCGACGTGCGCGCAACGGAATCCGCGCGTGAGGTTTCGCTCGACCGCGCGCTCGGCCTCGCCGATTCGCGTTTGACGTTTGCATCGCTGCCGCTGGCGATCGCCGCGAATGATGCATCGCCGTTGCTGCGCGCGGACGACGGCACGCCGCTTGCGTTGTCGCGTTTGCTCGACCGCGGCCGCGTCGGCATCGCGTGGTTCACCGACGAATGGCGCGTCGCGCTCGCCGGCCACCGCGCCGCGTACGCGGCCTTGTGGAGCGGCATCGTCGCGCAACTCGCGCGCGCGCACGGCGCGGAGGCGCCCGCGCTGCCCGCGAACGCGCGCGTCGGCGAACGCGCCGTGTTCTGCGATCTCGTCGATGGCGACGCCGTCGACGACGCGAGCGGCCGTCGCACTGCCTTGCTTGTCGAAGCCGACCCCTCCGGCGCGCGTTGCGCCGCGTTCTGGCCGCGCGAAGCCGGTTGGCATGCGCTCGTGCGCGGAAGCGATCGCTCGCCGTTCTTCGTGCGCGCGGCCGATGCCGCGGACGCGCTCGCGCGTGCGAGCGACGCCCGCGCGACGCGCGCGCTGCTCGGCGCGGTTGCGGATACCTTGCAGGAAACGCGGGAAACACCGCGGTCGCGCTGGCCGTTTTTCCTGGCTTTCCTCGCGATGATTACGCTGCTGTGGCTGATGGAACGTGCTCGCCGCTGACGCATACAGGCTGGGATTGCGCTTCGCTGCATCCCAACCTACGAGCTACGAACTAAGGAAGTTACACTTGCGGACAAACGTTGCCGTTAGAAACGGGAAGCGATGCGAGACCTGATCCTCAATGAAATTCGCCGTTTGGCAGGACTGAACGGTGGCCGTCCACCTGGGTTTGTTCTTTTCTCACGGGAGACGGGCATCGGAGAACATCAGTGGCGTGGCAAATTCTGGGCGCGATGGAGTGATGCCATCGCCGAAGCAGGCTTACAACCTAATCAATGGACTGAGCGCCTCGCATCGTCCGATGTGTTGAAATCATTGATCACCGTCTGTCGTCACTATGGACGACTTCCCACGGTTGCTGAAATCAAGATGTATCGCACATCAGATCCATCTGTACCAAACGCTGAAACCATCAGAGCTCACTTCAAGAGCCGAGCCGGCATCATCGCCGCCTTGGTGAAGTTCTCGGATGAAAACGAAGGTTATGACGACATCAAAGCGATGTTGCCAGATGGGCTGCCGCCATTGGCAGAGCCGGCAAGTAGCAACCAACTGGCTGTTAAGGAGGGCTTTGTTTATCTAATCCAATCAGGAGCTTTTTACAAAGTTGGTCGGAGTGACGACATAGAGCGCCGTTTCAAAGAAATTCGCACTGCCATGCCTGACAAGGCAACGTTAGTACATACCATCCGCACGGATGATCCTGTCGGTATTGAAGCCTATTGGCATCGCCGATTTGCGGAGAAACGAGTCAATGGTGAGTGGTTCAAGCTCGCGTCATTGGATATCTCAGCATTTAAGAAACGCAAATATCAGTGATCATCACCCGACGCGTCGAACAACTCCGTTTGCCCCGGCGTGTCGTCCGTATCGCAGAAATTCGACAGCCCGACGCCGACGAGGCGATAGCGCGTGGTTCCGGGCAAATCGACGTGTCGGCACAATTCGAGTGCGATGCGCGTGAGTTCCGCGGCGTCGCGCGGTGGGTGTTCGGGCGTGCGGCTGCGCGTGAGGATGCGGAATTCGCGCGTCTTGAGTTTGAGCACGACGGTGCGCGCGATGCGCGGCGTGCGGCGGCTCGCGGCCCAGGTTTTCGCGGCGAGGTCGCGGATCGTCGCTTCGGTTTCCGCAAGAGGAACGTCGCTGGCGAAGGTGTCTTCGGACGAGATCGATTGCGTCGGGCGATCCGGTTTCACTTCACCGCGGTCGATGCCGTGCGCGAGTTCGGAAAGTCGCCGGCCGTAGCGGCCGAAGCGCGCTTCGAGTTCGTGCGCGTCGTGCGCCCGCAATTCGCCGACGGTGCGGATGCCGATTGCGGCGAGCTTGCCGTCCATGACCTTGCCGACGCCGTGGATGCGCGATACGGGGAGCGGCGCGAGGAAGTCGAGCACTTCGTGCGGCCGGATCACGAACAGGCCGTCGGGTTTGCGCCAGTCCGATGCGATCTTGGCAAGGAATTTCGCGGGCGCGACGCCGGCGGACGCGGTGAGCTGCGTTTCCTCGCGGATCTGCGCACGGATTGTTTTCGCGATCGCAGTGGCGGAGTCGAGCGCGGATTTCGATTCGGTGACGTCGAGATAGGCTTCGTCGAGCGAAAGCGGTTCGACGAGATCGGTGTGGCGCAGCATGATCTCGCGCACCTGTTGCGAGACGGCCTTGTAGCGCGTGAAGTCGGGCGGCACGAACACGGCATCGGGACATAGCCGCTCGGCACGCGCGGCGGGCATCGCCGAACGCACGCCGAAGACGCGCGCTTCGTAACTCGCCGCGCAGACGACCGAGCGCGCGCCGCGCCAGGCGACGACGACGGGCCGGCCGCGCAGCGACGGGTCGTCGCGCTGCTCGACCGAGGCATAGAACGCGTCCATGTCGACGTGGATGAACTTGCGCATGCGTCGCAGCCGGAAGATGCGGCGATGCTAGCGCGTCGGTGCCGATTCGGCGTACGCGATGATGCGGTGTTTTCCTACAGCGCGCCGCGCGAGGTTGCCGCAGCGCGCGAGCCGCCGCGTATCGATACTGCGGACATCGAAACGGAGAGGGCGGGGCGATGAAGATGCGCATGTTGGTGATGTGGCTGGTGTTGTCCGCGATGGCGGCCGCGTGGCCGGCCCACGCGCAGTCGGTGTATCGCTGCCGCGACGCGAAGGGCGCGCTTGCGTTCCAGGACAAGCCTTGCGGGGCGGGACAAGCGCAGAAGGAAGTCGCGATCGAGCCGGCGCCTGCGTACGCGGCGTCGCCGGATTACGGCGTCGGCAAACCGGAGCGTGCGTCGCGCGTGTCCGCGCGCGCTTCCGCACGCAACGCCGAACCGATGTCGTTCGAATGCCGCGCCGCGAACGGCGAAGTGTTTTATCGACACGGTCGCTGCCCGGCGACGATCCGCGGCAAGGGTCGCGGCGCGACGTCGACGGCGGTGACGTCGAGCGCGATCCCGCGCGCGGAGGCGTGCGCGCGCATGGCGCACACGAGCCATACCGGAAGCGAGCGCGACGAAACCGTGTCGACCTATGAGCGCAATCTGGGCCGGGATCCGTGCCGACGCTCGTGAGCGGTGGGCTTTTGTGAATGGACGAACGCGCGTCACGCATGCCGGCGCGCGCGGCGGTTAGGATGGCCGCATGTCCGTTCCGGAGATCGCCATGACCTTTTCGCCGTACCGCTGTCTCGCGTTTGCCTGCATTGTTTCGCTCGGCGCGTGTTCGTCGTCGCAGCCGCCGCAGCAGGCCGCGCCCGCGGCTGCGCCAGCGCCTGCTGCGCCCGTCGCCGATGCGGCGCAGACCAAATCGCTCGCGCTGTATCGCCAGCTCCTGCAAGGCGAGCAATGGGAACTCGCCGCGCCGATCGGCAAGGAAATCGTCGAGAAATATCCCGGCAGCGCCGCGGCGACCGAAGTGCAGAAGACGCTCGACGATGTGAGTGCGAAGGCGACCGCGGCGATCACGAAACGGCGGCTCACCGCGCTGTGGATCTACCAGTCGAACAAGGAATCGGGCGGCGACCAGGTCACCGCGTCGATCTACAGCAGCGACCAGAACCCCGCGGCACGCGTGCGCCTGATCCTGCGTCGCCATTCGCAGTGGGGGCAAAGCGCCTACCTGTTCGGCAGCGGCAAGGGTTTCGAGTGCAAGGGCACGTGCAATCTCGATGCGAAGTTCGACGACACGCCGGCCAAGATCGCCGCGTTCCTGCCCGACACCGGCGAGCCGGCGATTTTCATCAAGGACGACAAGGCGTTCATCGCCAAGCTCGCCGCTGCGCAGAAGCTCACGATCAAGATCGTCGAGAAGGGCAAGGGCCTGCGCACGCTGACGTATGAAGTCGGCGGCTACGACGCGGCGCGCTTCCCGCAACTGGCGCGCGCGAAAAAGTAGACTAGATCGCCTCCGGATCGCTCGCTTCGAGCGTGACGCCGGAGGCGACGATTTCGTAGTGCCGCTTCGACAGCACGCGCAACTCGCTGCCGTCGGCGAGGCAGATCTTGCTGATGCGCTCGATCCACCCGTTTTCCTTGTGCGCCGGCTCGACATAGACGTGGACTTCGTAGTCCGCGCCGTCGCTGCCGTGCGCGTGGTAGAGATGCTTGAGAACGGAGCCGCTCATCTGCCTGTCACTTCGTGCGTGTTGCGCCAGATTCTGCGGCGAACGCCGGTCTGTTGCACGTCGGCGTAGACTGCGCGCCGATGTGCCGCGCGTGGTCGCGCCTTTCCCGTGGAGGTTTTCGATGAAAGTCCTTGTCCGTGTTTTCGCGCTGCTCGCCGCGGCGTTTTTTGCTTTGCCGTCTTTTGCCGACGAGGCAAAGCAGGCCGGCCCGGGCGTCGGTCAGGCCGCACCCGACTTCCATTTGCAGGATCAGAAAGGCGACTGGCACAAGCTCGCCGACGAGCACGGCAAGTGGCTCGTGCTGTATTTCTATCCGAAGGATTTCACGCCCGGTTGCACGACCGAAGTGTGCACGTTCCGCGACGACATCGTTGCGCTGCGCAAGGCCGGCGCCGACGTGCTCGGCGTCAGTCTCGACGACGTGAAGTCGCACGCCGAGTTCGCCGAGAAATACCACGTGCCGTTCCGCCTGCTGTCGGATGCCGACGCGAACGTCGCCAAGGCTTACGGCGTCTACACCGAACGCGGCCCGATGAAGTGCGCGCGCCGCGAGACGTTCCTCATCGACCCGCAGGGCAAGGTCGCCAAGCGCTACGCGGACGTCGACCCGAAGGAAAATTCGAAGCAGGTGCTGGCCGATCTCGATGCGCTGAAAAAGAAGGCTGGGTAATGCTCTTTGTTGAACAGTGCGGCCATGGATGGCCGCTTTTCGATCTTCGCGATCAGGGACGATCGCACAGGTACCGTCGGCCGCTTTTTGATCTTCGCGATCAAGGATGATCGCAAAAGCAACGGTGGAAAGCTTCCCGCCGCAGATCGGCGCGCATTGCCGCGTGCTCGTCCTCGGCACCGTGCCGAGCCTGCGCTCGCTCGAACTGCGCCAGTCCTACGGCCACGCGCAGAACCTGTTCTGGCCGTTCATGGGTGAGTTGTTCGACGCCGGGCCGCAGTGGCCCTACGCCGAACGCATCGCGCGTCTGCATGCGCGCGGCATCGGCATCTGGGACGTGCTCGAACGCTGCGAGCGGCGCGGCTC
>JAKPAN010000217.1 GCA_029779475.1 Pseudomonadota bacterium | reverse complement strand
ACGTAGAGGCCGTTGCTCGTGGTGATCGCCAGCGGCGAATCGTCGAGCAACGACGCCGCCGTCAGCCGGCGCTGCTCGAAGGCCAGCGCAAAGAGAAAGGGCTTCAGCGTCGACCCGGCCTGGCGCAAGGCCGTCACCCCATCGACTTCGGGCGCGGCCGACAGGCTGCCGCTCGAACCGACCCACGCCAGCACCTCACCGCTCGCGTTATCGACGACCAGCACCGCGCCGTCTTCAGCGTTCTGTTGCGCGATGCCCTGCAACTGGCGGCGCAGGCTCTCGCCGGCAAAGCGCTGCAGGTCGGCGTCGAGCGTCGTCTGCAAGCGCTCGCCAGGCAACTTGAGCAACTTGCTCGCCAGATGCGGCGCGAGGTTAGGCGACTGCTCGCGCCCCAGCCATGCGGCACCGGAATCGACCGCCTGATCGCGCAATCCGCCGGCCAGTGCGATCTTGGCCAAACCCTCCAGCCCTTCACAAT
Organism: Pseudomonadota bacterium; assembly: GCA_029779475.1. GTDB lineage: Bacteria > Pseudomonadota > Gammaproteobacteria > Xanthomonadales > Rhodanobacteraceae > Dokdonella_A. The sequence continues at coordinate 741 of JAKPAN010000217.1, read as the reverse complement.
CAGCGGCCCGTGCGCGTTGCATTTGCGCCATCGCCTGCAAGACGCCACAGGCGCGCGTCGCGACGACTTGCGGCGATGCCCCCGGCGCGCGCAACAGCGACGCGGCGAGCGCCGCCTCGCGCGCGTCCAGACCGTCCGGCCACTTGCCGAACAAGCCGCGGCTCATCGCTGCAACGCCGACCATCTCGCCACGAAAGCCGGCGAGGTTGAGATAAGCCTCGAGAATCTCGTCCTTCTTCCAGCGCTTTTCCAGCCACAGCGCGCTCGCCGCCTGCGAGATTTTCTCCGTCACGTTGCGCCGCGAAGCCTTCGGCTTACGGGGATCATCCGGCGCCGCGGAATACTCGTCGAGCAGACCGACAAGCTGCATGGTCAGCGTACTCGCCCCGCGCGTGCGCGTGTTCCACAGGTTGCGCCACGCGCTCACCGCCACGGCGCCCCAGTCGACGCCCGAGTGTTCGTAGAACTGGCGATCCTCCGAAACGAGCAGCGCGCGCAGCAAGGCCGGTGAAACATCCTCGATGCGCGTCCACGGCAAGCGCCGCGCCTTCATGTCGATGCGCTTGCTCTGCAACGGTCGCCCGTCACGCGCCAGCAACCAGGCGTCGGATTCGACGTAGGCAGCGTGGACTTCACGGAAGGTCGGCGCGGCGCTTGCCCGCTGGCTCGCCGCAAAAGCCGCGGTAAGGAGAAGGAAGAACACGGCGCGGCTGACTGGAAACAGGTTCATTTGAACGCGGA
>JAKPAN010000065.1 GCA_029779475.1 Pseudomonadota bacterium | reverse complement strand
AACATGATCGCCAGCAGCGCGGCCAGCAGCAACGCGCAGACCGTCAGCGTCGACGACCAGCCCGACGGCGTGTGCAAGTCGGGGTCGATAGTGCAGAAGCCGAGCAGCGAATGCGTGAGCAGGTAACCGTGCGCAAGCAGTTGGCCCATCGCCTGCGCAACAAACGATCGCGTGTCGAGGCTGACGCCGAAGAACGTGTGGTAACCCGGCGTCAGCGCCATCGCGAACGCGATCATCGTCGCGACGATCGCGTATCGACGCAGCCGCCACGCTTCGGCGCGCAACGACCATCCCGTTGTCCAGGCGAACAGCAGCGGAATCGCCGGCATCACAATCGCGGTTTCGCGCACCGCGAGCGCCAGCGCGAACAATGCCGGTCCGCGCCAAGCGAGCCAGCGGCGCGACGGCTGCGCGCGCGAGGCATCGTCGGCGAGCAGCGCGGCGAGAACGAAGTTGGCTGAGAGCGAAATCGAACGACCGCTCGCATAGGTCACGGCTTCGGTCGCGGCAGAATGCACGGCGAACAGCAACGCGGCTAAGAGCGCGGCGAGATCGCTGCGCTCCAGTGATGGCGCAAGCGTGGGCAGCCAGCGCCGAAGCAGCAGCCAGATCAGGCACGCATTGATCGCGTGGATGGCAATGTTGGTCGCGTGGATGGCGACCGTGCCGCCGCCGAGTTCGAAGGTGGCGGCGTAACCGAGCTTGAGCAACGGACGGATGCCCGGCAGCGCATGCCACCAGCCCGAGAGGCTTTGCGCGGCCGGATTGGCGAGGATCGCGGCGAAATCGTCGAACTGGTACGCGGCGGAAAAAGCGTTGGCGTAGACGATGAGAATCGCGGCGATCAAGACGGCAGCCGGCCATGACGCCATGCTCACTCGCCGATTGACGTCATCCACGCGCCGGCGCGCAGCGGTTTTCCATGCATCGGGAAAAGCAATAGAAGTGCCCGCTTGCGCGCGCACGGCGTCAGGTTGCGTCGAAAGCTTATCGGTGTCCGGATGCATCGGGGCGCACGGCTTCGATCGATTCGGCAGGCGCGCTCGGCGCCTCGAATGCCAGTTCGACCAGCCCGACGCTGTCCCACCAGCGTTCAGGCGCGTGCAGCAGCACGGCGATCACGCGCCGGCCGTCGCGTTCGACGACGGCGACGAGGCAGCGTCCTGCGGCCGGCGTCGTTCCGGTTTTCAGGCCGCGCGCGCCGGGCAGGCCGTCGAGCAGCGCATTGGTCGAGCGCGCCGATAGCGCTCGGCCTGCCGATGTCTTGAATGCGACGTCGCGACGTTGCGCGATACCCGCGAGCGTCGCGTCGGCAAGCACGGCATGTGACAGCGCGGCGAGATCGCGAGCGCTGGTGTACTGGGTGTCATCGTCGTGGCCGCAAGGGTTGGTGTAATGCGTGTTCGACAGTCCGAGCGTTCCAGCACGCACGTTCATGCGCGCGACGAAAGCGGCCGTCGGGCGGCGTGGATCGATCGAGGCGCCGACTCCGTCGGCC
>JAKPAN010000005.1 GCA_029779475.1 Pseudomonadota bacterium | reverse complement strand
TTCTCCGAGGATGTGCAGGCGGCCCTGCTTGGCCTGCGCGAGCGCGACCTTCATGATTTCTTCGGTGATGCCGTCGATCTTGATGTCCATCTGCAGGGCGCTGTTGCCTTCGGACGAACCGGCCACCTTGAAGTCCATGTCGCCGAGGTGATCCTCGTCGCCGAGGATGTCGGAGAGCACGACGAAGTTGTCGCCCTCCTTGACCAGGCCCATCGCGATGCCCGCGACCGGCGACTTCAGCGGCACGCCCGCGTCCATCATCGCCAGCGAGGAACCGCACACCGACGCCATCGACGAGGAGCCGTTCGATTCGGTGATTTCCGAGACGACGCGCAGCACGTACGGGAACGCTTCGATCGTCGGCTTGACGGCCTGCACGCCGCGCTTGGCGAGGCGGCCATGGCCGATTTCGCGACGCTTGGGCGCGCCGAAGCGACCGGCTTCACCGACCGAGAACGGCGGGAAGTTGTAGTGGAACAGGAACGGATCCTTCGACTCGCCTTCCGGCGCGTCGATGATCTGCGCGTCGCGCGTGGTGCCGAGCGTGACGACGACCAGCGCCTGCGTCTCGCCGCGCGTGAACAGCGCCGAGCCGTGCGTGCGCGGCAACACGCCGACGCGGACGGTGATCGGGCGGATGTCGTCGAGCTTGCGGCCGTCGATGCGCACCTTCGTGTCGAGCACGGAATCGCGCATCGTGCGGTATTCGAGTTCGCCGAATTCCTTGCCGATTTCGCCGGCGACCCAGTTGTTCGCTTCGGCCTGGCCCTTGAGTGCTTCGAGCGTCTCGGACTTGATCGCGGAGATCGCATCGCGGCGCTGCAGCTTGTCGCGGATCTGGAACGCCTGCGCGAGCTTGTCGCCGACCGCGGCCTTGAGCGCGCCGATCATCGATTCGTTCTTGGCCGGAGCGGTCCACGTCGACGGTTTGGTGCCGGCTTCGACGGTGAGTTCGTTGATCGCGTTGATGACGACCTGCATCGCCTTGTGGCCGAACACAACGGCGCCGAGCATGACGTCTTCGGAAAGAAGCTTCGCTTCGGATTCGACCATGAGCACGGCGTTCGACGTGCCGGCGACGACGAGGTCGAGGTCGGAGGTCTTGAGTTCCGTCGCGGTCGGATTGAGCAGGTACTGGCCGTTCGCGTAGCCGACGCGCGCGGCGCCGATCGGACCCTTGAACGGAATGCCCGCGAGCGAGAGCGCGGCGGACGCGCCGATCATCGCCGGGATGTCACCGTCGACTTCCGGATTCAACGAAACGACCTGTGCGATGACCTGCACTTCGTTCTTGTAGTCCTCGGGGAACAGCGGGCGCACCGGACGGTCGATGAGGCGCGAGGTCAGCGTCTCCTTCTCGGTCGGACGGCCTTCGCGCTTGAAGAAGCCGCCGGGGATGCGGCCGGCCGAGTAGAACTTCTCGACGTAGTCGACGGTAAGCGGGAAGAAGTCCTGGCCTTCCTTCGCCTTCGCCGCCGCGACGGCCGTGACCAGCACGACGGTGCCGTCGACGCTGACCATGACCGCACCGGAGGCCTGGCGGGCAATTTCGCCCGTCTCCAGCGTCACCATGTGCTTACCGTACTGGAATGACTTGGTTACTTTCGCCACGTTGGTTGTCCTGTCTGATGAAGCGCGTTCCCCATGGAGCGCGCTTCTGATGTTTCATTTGAAAAGTGCGGCCAAGGTTGGTCGCTCTGAAGTTGCATGCAGCGCGAAACTTGTTCGCTAATGAACCGGTACATCGTGCAGCGTTCACGGATGAACGCAAAAGCAAATCGGCTCCGGAGCGGATGGCCGCATGCCGGAGCCGATGAGGTGCTTAGCGGCGCAGGCCCAGACGCTCGATCAGCGTCTTGTAGCGTTCGCCGTCCTTCTTCTTGAGGTAACCGAGCAGGCTGCGGCGCTGGTTGACCATCTTCAGCAGGCCGCGACGGGAATGGTGATCCTTGTCGTGGTGCGCGAAGTGCTTGGACAGGTGTTCGATGCGCGCGGACAGCAGGGCGACCTGAACTTCCGGCGAACCGGTGTCGTTCGTGCCGCGGCCGTAGTCGGCGATGATCTTGGAAGTCTGTTCGACGGAAAGCGACATGGGAAATACCTCGTTGGGTGGAACGTACGGCGCGGTTCGGCCTGTCGAAAGCACGATCCGCGTTAAGGGGGCGCTTGGGAAAGCCGCCTATTGTAACCCGTTTCTCCCTGCTCGGGCACCCAAACGAACTCCCCGGCAAACCACGATACGATAGGTCGCTGCGAAAATCCGGACAAACCGTCCGGCCGGCGCAGAAGCAAACCAGGGGAAAACCATGATCCGTCATCTCGTTCTCGCGGCGTTGCTGTGGGCATGCGCGGCGCCGCATGCCGTGGCCCAGCCCTGCACGGGCCTGTGCTTGCAACAGGTCGTCTGCCCCGGCGGCGGCACCACCAGCGTCACCGGCACGGTCTATGCGCCGAACGGCACCCTGCCGATGCCGAACGCGCTCGTCTACGTGCCGAATGCGCCGGTGATGCCGTTCGTCGACGGCGCGCAATGCACCACCCCGGTATCGGGCTCGCCACTGGTCACCGCGATGAGCGGTGTCGACGGCAAGTTCAAGATCGACAACATGCCCGTCGGCGCGAACATCCCGCTGGTGATCCAGGCCGGCAAATGGCGTCGTCAGGTGACGGTCAGTTCAGTGACGGGCTGCACCAATACGGCAGTTCCCGTTTCGAAGACGAGCCTGCCCAAGAACAAGAGCGAAGGCGATATCCCAAAAATCGCGATCGTGACCGGCAGCGCGGATTCGATCGAATGCACGCTGCGCAAGTTCGGCGTGCTGGATACCGAGTTCTCTTCGCCCGCCGTCGGCGGCAACGGCCGCATCCAACTCTACAGCGGCAGCGGCGCCGGGGGCGCTGTCATCAGCGCGGCGACAAACGTCTCGGAAACGGCGCTGTGGGGCGACCAGAGCAAGCTGAACTCCTACGACTTGGCCATCCTCGGATGCCAAGGCAGCGCCTACGCCCGAACCAACGCCGAACTGACTGCCCTAGGCAACTATGCCAATGCCGGCGGTCGCGTACTCGCCACGCACTACGCCTATTCCTATCTCCAAAACAATACGGCTTTCCAAGGCATCGTGAATTGGAGTCCCGATCAAGCCGTCCCCGCCGACCAAACGGGCTATATCAACATGAGCCCCGATTTCCCAAGGGGGCAACAGCTCGCGCAATGGCTGAAGACGGTCGGCGCCTCTTCGACTCTCGGACAAGTTCCCCTCAATACGCTGCGCAAGGACCTGGCATCCGTGACCAGCACGGCCCAGACGTGGACGACGATCAATTCTCCACAGTCGATCATGCAGCTCACGTTCAACACGCCGGTCAGCGCGCCGCCGGAGCAGCAGTGCGGCCGCGTCCAGTTCAACGAGTACCACATCAGCAACGCCACCGTCAGCCCCGGAGCAATCTTCCCGAGCGAGTGCTTATCAGGGCCAATGACACCGCAGGAAACCATGCTGGCGTTCTCTCTGTTCGACCTGTCCTCCACCACCATCACGCCCGCGCAGCCTTCGACGATCGCACTGTCGTCCGCCCACGCGCCCGCCACGTTCACGCAAGGCGGCGCGCCCGGCACGGTGACGATCAACGTGCAGAACCCGAGCGCGACGATCGTCCTCGACCAGCGCCTGACACTGACGGCGGCGATCCCGCACGGCCTCACGCTGGTCGGCATGGCCGGCACAAGCCCATCGACGGGCTGGACGTGCAGCACGGCAACGGCGCGCTGCACGCGCACGACGCCACTCGCGGCGAGCACGAGCGACAACGTTGCGCTGACACTCAGCGTCGATGCCAACGCGCCCATCGGCGGCCCGCTGACGCTCACCGCCACGGCCGAGAGCGGCGGTCTGGCCGCGCTCGTGACCCAATCCGAGTCGATAGCGATCCGCGTGGTGCCGACACTCCAGTGGAGCACGCCCGCCGCCATCACCTGGCCGGCCGCGCTCAGCGCAGCGCAGCTGAACGCCAGCGCCGGCTACAACGGCAACGCGGTAGCCGGTTCGTTCACCTACACGCCGGCCGCAAGCGCAGTGCTCGACGCCGGCTCGTACACGCTGTTGGCGGATTTCACGCCGGCCGACACGACGACCTACACCACGGCCAGCAAGACCACGACGCTCACCGTGCTGCCCTACACAACCGCGACGACGCTGTCGGCCAATCCGACGGCTACCGTATTCGGCCAAAGCACCACGCTGAGCGCGGACGTGACCGTGCCCGCAGGCGCAACCGGCGGCAGCGTCCGCTTCGACGACGGCGGCACGCCGATTGCCGGTTGCGACGCGCAACCGCTCGCCGGCGGACAGGCACAATGCCAAACCGCAGCACTCGCGGCCGCTACGCACACGTTGAGCGCGAGCTTCAGCAGCAGCGACGCCAATACCACTTCATCGACCAGCGTGCCCGCGTCCCTGACCGTTGCCAAGGCGTCGACGGCCGTCGCGCTGGCTGCGCCCGCGCCGATCACGTTCGGAGAAACAGCGATCGTAAGCGCCAGCATCTCCGTCGTCGCCCCCGGCGGGGGAACCTTCGGCGGCAGCGTCGCGATCGACGACGGCAGTGGCGTAAGTTGTTCGTTCACGCTGCCGCAGACGAGCTGTTCGATCACGCCGACCAGTGCCGGCACAAAAACGCTGACCGCGACCTTCACGCCCGACGCCGCATCGCAGGCGAATTTCGAGGCCAGCAGCGCGGTCGGATCGCTTGTCGTCAACCTCACGCCGGCACACCTGACGCTCGCGGTCGCCGACGCGCATACCTATGCGCGCTACGGCCAGGTCGTGGACTACATGATCACGCTGAAGAACGATGGCCAGACCGCGGCGACCGCCGTGCCGGTCGATGTCACGCTGTCATCGGCCTTCGATAGCGATTACGCGCACTGGCGATGCTATGGCGCGGGCTCCGGCGCGAACTGCACCGCGAGCGGCAACGGTGTGCTGCACGACGTCGCCGCCCTGCCGGCCGACCGCAGCCTGACCTGGCTGGTCAGCATCCCGGTACGCGCCGACGCGGCGGAGCCGGAGGCGACCTTCACGATGTCGGTCGGCGGCATGCAACCGGGCAATGTGTCGTACTCGTCGATCCTCGTGCTGCTGCGCGACGGCTTCGATGCCCCCTATGGCGCTGCCCAACCGGTCGCGACCATCGACGGCGCGCCCGCCAGAGCGATTCTCGACGGCGATGCCCTTCATGAGCTCGCCGTGCCTGCGCTTGCCATCGGCAATGCCCCGACGAGCGACACGACGACGCTGCTGCTCGTGCGAGACGGCGCGCGCGAGCTGCGCGCGCAGGCACGCCTCGACGGCGACAAGACGTTGGTGCGCCTGCTCATGCGCGATGCGAATGGACAAGAGCGCGCCAGCGCTTGGAGCGAAGCCGCGACCGGCGCGACGCTCGTGCTCGGCAGCGTCACCGCGCAAGATGACGCGCAACGGCGATTCGTTCTCGTCGGTGCTGCGACGACGCTGACGCTTTGAAGCGTAGGACAGCATCGCGGCATCCGCCGCGATGCTGTCCACCGGCCACCGTTCAACCCGATGTCGGCACGACGTTGAGTCCGCGCAGCGCGCGCAAGCGGCCGTCACGGATATCGGCAAGCGCGACCGCGCGGCCTTCGGCGTCGATGGCGACGCATTCGCCATCCGGCCCTTCCCACGCGATCGCCTGGCCCTGACGCAGGCGTGTCGCCTGTGCGGCGTCGAGGCGTACCTGCGGGTAGCCCGCCAAGCCCTGTTCCAGCGGCAACAGCAGCGCGTCGAGCGCGGCCGGATCGGCTTCGGCAAGACGGATCAATTCGTCGAGCGTGTACATGCGCGGCTCGACAAACGGTTCGACCCACAGCCGCCGCAGCATCGTCACGTGCGCTCCGCAGCCGAGCCTTTCGCCAAGATCGCGCACGAGGCTGCGCACGTAGGTCCCAGAACCGCATTCGACGAGCAGGCGCAGGCGGTCGCCGTCACGCCCGATCAACTCGAAGCGCTGCACCTCGACCTCGCGCGGCTTCGCCTCCACGTCCTCGCCGGCGCGCGCGCGTGCGTACAGCGGCACGCCGTCCTGCTTGAGCGCGGAATAGATCGGCGGGATCTGCACGATGCGGCCGGTAAGCGCGGCGAGCGCGGCGCGGATCGTCGCATCGTCGAGCGCAGGCACGTCGCGACGTTGGACGACTTCGCCTTCGGCATCATCGGTCGTCGTCGTCACGCCGAGCAGCGCTTCGGTTTCGTAGGCCTTGCGCGATCCGAGCAGGAGCCCGGCGATCTTGGTCGCCTCGCCGAAGCACAGCGGAAGCAATCCCGTCGCGAGCGGATCGAGACTGCCCGTGTGGCCGCCCTTCTCTGCCCGCAGCAGCCAACGCACCTTCTGCAACGCGGCGTTCGAGCTCAGGCCTTGCGGCTTGTCGAGCAGCAGGATGCCGCTGATGGCGCGATGATTTTTGCGCCGCATGGGCTTTGCACTCATCGAAAAATGCGGTCAGGAACCGCCACGGGCGGATTTCACGAACGCGGCGCGCCGCGAATCGTTGCCATCGAATCCGGGTCGCGACGATTCCGGAAGGTGCGCGGCAACCACTACTCGCCGCGCAACAACGACTCGATGCGTTCGCCCTTGTCGACGGAGTCGTCGTAGCGGAAACGCAGCTCCGGCACGCGGCGCATTTTCATCGTGCGCGACAGTTCGCGGCGGAATTCCTTGGCGAGTTCATTGAGCGCCTTGGTCGCTTCGGGGCCGCGGTCGCCGATCAACGCGGTGACGTAGACGGTGGCGACGTCGAGGTCCTTGGTGACCTCGACGTCGGACACGCTGACCGACGGCAACGCATGCTCGCGCACGGCGGCGTGCACGAGCACGGCGATTTCACGCCGGAGTTCGGCGGAAACGCGATCGGAACGATTGAACGACTTGGCCGGCATCGCTTACAGCGTACGCTGGACTTCGATGCGTTCAAAGCATTCGATCTGGTCGCCCGGCTTGACGTCGTTGTACTGCTTGACGCCGATGCCGCACTCGGTGCCGTTGCGCACTTCGTCGACGTTTTCCTTGAAGCGGCGCAGCGATTCGAGTTCGCCCTCGAAGATCACGGTGTTGTCGCGCAGCACGCGGATCGGCTTGCTGCGTTTGACCACGCCTTCGATGACCATGCAGCCCGCGACCGCGCCGAACTTCGACGAGCGGAACACGTCGCGCACCTGCGCGATGCCGATGATCTCCTCGCGCACTTCCATGCCGAGCAGGCCTGTCGCGACCTGTTTCACCTGGTCGATGACGTCGTAGATGATCGAGAAGTAGCGCAGGTCGAGGCCGTTGGCTTCGATGATGCGCCGCGCGGACGCGTCCGCGCGCACGTTGAAGCCGATGATGACGGCCTTCGACGCGGCGGCGAGCGTCGCATCCGATTCGGTGATGCCGCCGACGCCGGAAGCGATGACGTTGACGCGGATCTTGTCGGTCGTGATCGCACCGAGCGATTCGCGCAGCGCTTCGGCCGAACCCTGCACGTCGGCCTTGACGACGATGTTGAGGGTGAGCTGGCCGCTGCCCTCGCCCATCTGCGCCATGATGTCTTCCATGCGGTTGCCGGCCTGCTTGACCAGGCGCGACTCGCGACGCTTCTGCTGGCGCTGCTGGGCGACGTCCTTGGCCAGGCGTTCGTCGGCGACGACGACGAAATCGTCGCCCGCCTGCGGCACGCCGGAAAGGCCGAGCACCTGCACGGGACTCGACGGACCCGCCGATTCGACCTGCCGGCCGGCTTCGTCGAACAACGCGCGCACGCGGCCGTATTCGACGCCGCAGACGAGGAAGTCGCCGCGCTTGAGCAGGCCCTGCTGCACGAGCACGGTGGCGACCGGGCCGCGGCCCTTGTCGAGGCTCGATTCGATCACCGCGCCGCTGGCGCGGCCGTCCGGCACGGCCTTGAGGTCCATGACTTCGGCCTGCACGGAAATCGCGTCGAGCAGGTTGTCGACGCCTTCGCCGGTCTTCGCCGACAGCGGCACGACCTGCACGTCGCCGCCCCATTCCTCGGGCACGACTTCGTGCTGCACGAGTCCCTGTTTGACGGCATCGGGATTCGCGTCGGACTTGTCCATCTTGTTCATCGCCACGATCAGCGGCGCCTTCGCGGCGCGCGCATGCTTGATCGCCTCGATCGTCTGCGGCATGACGCCGTCGTCGGCGGCGACGACGAGCACGACGATGTCGGTCGTCTGCGCGCCGCGCGCTCGCATCGACGAGAACGCGGCATGGCCGGGCGTGTCGAGGAAGGTGATGACGCCCTTCGGCGTGTCGACGTGGTACGCACCGATGTGCTGCGTGATGCCGCCCGCTTCGCCGGAGGCGACCTTGGTGCGGCGGATGTAATCGAGCAGCGACGTCTTGCCGTGGTCGACGTGACCCATGATCGTGACCACCGGCGGACGCGTGGCTTTGTCGCCCTCACCTTCGGCCTGATGCGCGAGCAGCGTCGTTTCCGCGCTGGTGTCCTCGGCGGCGGTGACCTTGTGGCCCAGTTCCTCGGCGACGAGCACCGCGGTGTCGTGGTCGATGGCCTGGTTGATCGTGACCATCACGCCCATCTTGAACAGCGCTCTGACCACGTCGGAACCCTTGATCGCGAGCTTGTTCGCGAGGTCGGCGACGGTGATCGTCTCGCCGACGGCGACTTCGCGCACGACCGGCGCGGTCGGACGCGAGAACGCGTGCGAACCGCCGCCGCGCGACGGCTCGGCCGCACGCGGCTTGACCTTCTTGCGGCCGGTGCGACGCGCCGCACCTTCGCGCGACAGGTGCAATTCGTTGCCGAAGTAGCGATTGGCGCCGCTGTCGTCGCTGGCGCCGTCGTCCTGCATGCGGTGCGAGCCGTGCTTGACGCGAGGGCGATGCGCGCCGTCGTTGTTGTTGGCGGCGGCGGCGGGACCGGCCGGTTCGCGATGGCGATCCGTGCGCGCGCGCTCGCCCGCGGGCGCAGGTGCGGCAGTCGGCTGCGCAGCGCTTTCCGGCGCTGCATTGCGCGCATCTTCTTCGGCCTTGCGGCGCGTTTCTTCCTCGGCAGCCGCGGCTTCGGCGGCGCTGCGACGCGCCTCGTCGGCGGCGCGCATGCGCGCGTCCTCTTCCTGGCGGCGGCGATCGGCGTCGGCACGCGCCTGGCTGTCCGCTTCGCGCTTGAGCTGCGATTCGGCGAGCTTGCGCAGTGCGTCCTCGCGCTCGGCGTCGACCGGCTGGTTTTCTTCGACGGCGCTGCGCTTGACGTAGGTGCGCTTCTGGCGCACTTCGACGTTGACCGTCTTCGCAGTCGCGCCGCGCTGGCCCGGCGCGACGGTGATTTCGCTGACGGTACGGCGCTTGAGCGTGATCTGCTTGGGCGAGGAAGTCGGAGTCGCCACGGGCGCCTCTTCCTTCTTGCCGTGCGTGCGGCGCAGGAAGCCGAGCAGCTTCACCTTCTCGGTGCTGCTGATGACCTGATCGGGGTCGGAGAATTTCATTCCGGCCTCGCCGAGCTGCGCGAGCAGCCTGTCCACCGGCGTGCCGAGCACCTTGGCCAGTTGTTTGATGGTGACGTCCGACATCGATTGAGTACTCCGTGGCCCGTGCGAACCTGCTGCTTGTCCTGTCCCGGCGGCATTTCGCACTGACGCCGCCTCGTGATGATCCGCCGCTCCCCGTCGCGGCAGTTCATCCATGTCCCGCCGAAGCGGGACGATTGTTCCGCGTTATGAAGCTTCCGCCGCGCGTGCGGCCATGATCAGCGCCGCCGCCTGGTCTTCGTCGATGCCTTCGATGCCCAGTTCCATGAACTCGTCGGTGGCAAGGTCGCCGAGGTTCTCGCGCGTGGTGATGCCGTGCGAAGCGAGTTCGAAGGCGAGGCTTTCCTCCATGCCCTCGACCGCGAGCAGGTCTTCGGCCGGCTGGTGCTCGTCGAGACCTTCCTCGACCGCGAGCGCGTCGGTGAGCAGCGCGTCGCGCGCACGCGCACGCAACTCCTCGACGATGTCTTCGTCGAAGCCTTCGATGCCGAGCAGTTCCGCGGTCGGCACGTAGGCGATTTCCTCGACCGTCGAGAAGCCTTCCTGGACGAGGATCTGCGCGATCTCGCCGTCCACTTCGAGCTTGGCGATGAACAGGTCGCGCGCGGCGGCCTGCTCGGTTTCGCTCTTCTGGCGCACCTGGTCGGCGGTCATGACATTGAGCTGCCAGCCGCTGAGCTTGCTCGCCAGGCGCACGTTCTGGCCGCCGCGGCCGATCGCCTGCGAGAGCTTGTCCTCGGCGACGGCGATGTCCATCGAGTGCTTTTCTTCATCGACGATGATCGACTGCACCTCGGCCGGCGCCATCGCATTGATGACGAACTGCGCCGGGTTGTCGTTCCACAGCACGATGTCGATGCGCTCGCCATTGAGCTCGTTCGACACGGCTTGCACGCGCGAACCGCGCATGCCGATGCAGGCGCCGATCGGGTCGGTGCGGTGGTCGTGCGCGATCACGGCGATCTTGGCGCGGTCGCCCGGATCGCGCGCGCAGGCCTTGATCTCGACGAGACCCTGGCCGACTTCCGGCACTTCGAGCTTGAACAGCTCCATCATCAGTTCGGGCGAGGTGCGCGAGACGAACAGCTGCGGGCCGCGCGGCTCGGACTTCACTTCGTAGAGGTAGCCGCGCAGGCGGTCGCCCGTGCGCACCGGTTCGCGCGGAATGCTGCGGTCACGCGGCACGAACGCTTCGGCGTTGCCGCCGAGGTCGAGATAGACGCTGCCGCGCTCGACGCGCTTGACGATGCCCGTGATGAGTTCGCCGACGCGATCCTTGTAGGCGTCGACGACGAGCGCGCGCTCGGCCTCGCGCACGCGCTGCACGATGACCTGCTTCGCAGCCTGCGCGGAAATGCGGCCGAAATCCGGGTTTTCGATTTGTTCTTCGATGAACTCGCCAATTTCGATGCCGTCGACTTCGTCGACCGCATCCATGAGACGCAGCTGGCGGTCGGGCGACTCCATGACGACGTCGTCGGCGACCACTTCCCAGCGGCGGAACGTCTCGTAGTCGCCGCTGTCGCGATCGATGGCGACGCGCACGGCGACGTCCTCTTCGGCGTAGCGCTTCTTCGCCGCCGAGGCGAGCGCGGCTTCCATCGCCTCGAAAATGACGTCCCTCGGCACGCCCTTCTCGTTGGCGACCGCGTCGACGACCATCAGCAGTTCTTTGCTCATCTTTGCTCCTTCGAGCGTTTTCCGCTGCGCATTGGCGCTTGCGTTGGTTCCGGGTTCTCTGGACATCCGCGCAAGTGACATGTCGCGCGGCTTTTCACTGTTGTCTCGATTACTTCTTGCGCTTGGCCGGCTTGGGCTTGTCGGCCTTGCCGGGCTTGGCCGGCGCGAGGCCGAGCGCCGCGTAGTCGGGCACGAGGCGCGCCTTGGCGATGTTCGCGTGTGCGATCGTCACCGGCTTGCCGTCCTGGTCGATCGTCACGCGCTCGTCGTCGATGTCGGTGATCGCGCCTTGGAAACGGCGGCGTCCGTCGAGCGGCAGATTGACCGTGATCTTGACCTGCTCGCCCGCGAACCGCCGGAAGTGTTCCGGCGTGAACAGCGGCCGTTCGAGGCCCGGCGAGGACACTTCGAGCGTGTAGCGCCCGGCGATCGGATCGTTGACGTCGAGCAGTGCGGAAATCTCGCGGCTGGCGCGTTCGCAATCCTCGATGCCGACGCCGCGTTCGGGTTCGTCAATGTAGACGCGTACCAAGCCGCCGCTGGCGCTGGTCGCGAACTCGATGCCGACGAGTTCCAGGCCGAGATCGACGATCAACGGTTCGATCATTTGCTGGAGTTGCGCGCTGCTCATTCGTTCGGAAGCGATCCTGTGATCGAAATTCTCGGAAAACACAAACAAAAAATGGGCACGAGGCCCATTCCGTCGTTCGCCGTTGTGTCGCATCCAACATCGGCGGGCTGCGGTTTCCCACAGTCGGCGCGTCCTGCGCCTTGACCTCAAGACGATCGTCCATGATGAGCGCGCGTTGCATCCGTGAACGCGCCGGAGCCAAGAAAAAAGCCGCATAAAGCGGCTCTTCCTTGAACTTTGCCTCGCCAGAAGGCAAGGGAAAGTTGGTAGCGGGGGCAGGATTTGAACCTGCGACCTTCGGGTTATGAGCCCGACGAGCTGCCAGACTGCTCCACCCCGCACCGAGTCGCCTAGGATAGCGGGAACGCCATCGGACACG
>JAKPAN010000281.1 GCA_029779475.1 Pseudomonadota bacterium | reverse complement strand
AAAACCATGGGGGTGAAGGCCGCGCCGAACAGGCACAGCCACGCGTGGACGCGCAGCGTCCGCCGGGAATGAGTCATGACATCGAATCCTGAAAGGAAAGTCCGGCGACGCATTGCCATGCGTCGCGTGTTGCGCGATGGATTCGCGCGACGAACCGATCAGGAAATGGGCGGGCGCAGCACCGTTTTTTGCGGCGAACTGGCGAAACGGGCGCGATCGAAAACCGCGAGCGACGACGGCGCGGCCGTGAGATCCATCACGCCGCCGGCCAGCGGCAATGCGACGCCATGCGCGCAGGCGCAATGGCTGCCCGCGGTACCGGCGTGGGCGCAGAACGCATCCCCGTCATCGATGCTCAACGGACTGTCATGACCGGCCGCCGCCATCGAAATGCCCGTCGAAGCCGGCGCCACGTCGAGGCCATCCGTCAGACAACCCGTTGCCAGTACCGACTTGGCCAGCATGAGGAACGCAAACAGCCACGCCGACGCGACAAGGCGTCGACGCAAACGGGCAATGAGCGGGATGGCCGGGCGTTGCATGGATGCGCAATCTATCGACAGCGGACGCGGTTACACAATCACGCACGCATCAGCGTTGCTGATTTCACCAGGAATTGGCTGCTTTCAAAGATCGCGCGAAGCGCGTTTGAAAGTGCGGCCACGGATGACCGCGGGTAGACGATCCGAAGCCGCTACCCGCCCGTTCGAAACACACTGCAAAACTGCAGCGATCAAGGACGATCGCACTCGCGCGAAGCGCGTTTGAAAGTGCGGCCACGGATGACCGCGGTTAGACGATCCCAAGCCGCTACCCGCCCGTTCGAAACACACTGCAAAACTGCAGCGATCAAGGACGATCGCACTCAGAACGGAATGTCATCGTCCTCGAAACTGTCCACCGGCGGCGCCTGGCGCGAAGGCGCATTCTGCTGCGGCGGGCGCGACGATCCGCCGGAGCGCTCGCCGCGGTTGTAGCCGCCGCCACCGCCTCCGCCGCCGCCACGCGAATAGCCGCCACCTTCGTCGCCACCGCGCGAATAGCCGCCTTCGCCGCCGCCACCTTGGCCTCCGAGCATCTGCATCTCGTTGGCGACGATGTCGGTCGAATAGCGTTCGACGCCGTCCTTGTCGGTGTACTTGTTGGTGCGCAGCGAGCCTTCGATATAGACCTGCCGGCCCTTCTTCAGATATTCACCGGCGATCTCGCCGAGTTTTCCGAACAACACCACGCGATGCCACTCGGTGCGTTCCTGGTTCTCGCCGCTCTGCTTGTCGCGCCATTGTTCGGACGTCGCGAGGCGGATGTTGGTGATCGCGCCGCCGTTGGCCGTGTAGCGCGTTTCGGGATCGGCGCCGAGATTGCCGACGAGAATGACCTTGTTGATGCCGCGTGCCATGGGTGTCTCTGCGCTGGAACCGGGATGGTGCAGTATCGCATGCCGCCATCGCGGCCGGAGTCGGCGGATGCTGCGCCGTCTTGTCAGCCGATGCCGACGGCGCGCGTCGGCGGATCGCTATAATCGCCGCTTCCCGCCTGCCGAATCGTCCTCGATGTCCGCCACGCACGCCGTTTTCCCGCCCCGCGTCGAACGCTTTACCGATGTCCAGCGGCTCGCCGCGACCGACATGGCAGCGGTCGATGCGCTGATCCGTGCGCGGCTCGCGTCCGACGTGGTGCTCATCAACCAGATCGCCGAACACATCATCGGCGGCGGCGGCAAGCGCCTGCGTCCGATGCTGCACGCGCTCGCCGCGCGCGCGGCCGGCTACGACGGCACGCAGCACGCGCAACTCGCAGCGGTGATCGAATTCATCCACACCTCGACGCTGCTGCACGACGACGTCGTCGACGAATCCGACCTGCGCCGCGGCCGCAAGACCGCGAACGCGGTGTGGGGCAACGCAGCCAGCGTGCTCGTCGGCGATTTCCTCTACTCGCGCTCGTTCCAGATGATGGTCGAACTCGACGATATGCGCGTCATGCGCATCCTCGCCGACACGACGAACCGCATCGCCGAGGGCGAGGTGTTGCAGCTGCTCAACATCGGCAATCCCGACACGAGCCAGCAGGCGTATCTCGACGTCATCGAACGCAAGACCGCCGTGTTGTTCGCCGCGGCGACGCGGCTCGGCGCCGTGCTCGCGAACCTGCCGCGCGAGCAGGAAGACGCGCTCGCACGCTACGGCCTCGACCTCGGCTACGCATTCCAGATCGCCGACGACGTGCTCGACTACGCATCGGACGCCGGCACGCTCGGCAAGAACATCGGCGACGACCTCGCCGAGGGCAAGCCGACACTGCCGCTGATCATCGCGATCGAACGCGGCACGCCGGCGCAGGCGGCGATGCTCAAGCAGGCGGTTCAAACCGGCGGCCTCGACGCGCTCGACGACGTGCTGGCCGCGATCCACGCAACCCATGCGCTCGACGCCTCGCGCGAACGCGCGCATGCGTATGCGCGTTCCGCGCGCGATGCGCTCGCGGCGCTGCCGCCATCGGACGCGCGCGACGCGCTCGGCGTGCTCGCCGACTACGCGGTCGATCGCACGCGCTGAACGCCGCGGCCGCGGATCGGCCGCGCTCGCGACGGCATCATCGCGCGGCGTTGCGCTCCGGCTTGCGGCCGCCTTCCTGCGCCGCTTCGGCCGCATCGGCGAGTTCGACTTCCGCGCAACCGATGTCGCGACCGCCTGCGGCCAGCGAAGCGCGCGCTTCGCTGGCCAGCTTGCGGTAGCGCTCGCGCACTTCGTCGAGCTGCTTGTCGCCGAGTTCCTCGAGATCGAGCAACGCGTTGTGCGCGCC
>JAKPAN010000248.1 GCA_029779475.1 Pseudomonadota bacterium | reverse complement strand
CGCACCACGCGGCCCCCAAGCTCGAGCATCACGCCCTTCGGATGAATCTCGCGCACGGTGCCGCCGCCGATCGCGTCGCCGACTTGCACCCGCTGCCCCGGTGCGCCCGAGACGCTCAACCACGCGATTGCTCCCGGGAGGGCGGAGACGACCGTACGCTCGCCGAAGAACTCCTTCGCGAACGCCAGCGGGGAGATCGCTCCGCCCTCCCCTGTGGATCCCGAGTCCACCTCGCGCTCCCGCGCAATCTCCGCGGGCCCCGCGGGAGAGTCTTCGTCCGGCACGTAGAGCCCGACGAGCTTGAAAGCCGTGGGCGCAAGCGCGGGTGTCGCTGGCGCCTCGGGCGTCGCGGCGCCGAAGAGATTCGCGCCGAGCAGCTGCGAGAGCTCGCTCGCGCCGAAACGCGAGTGCGCTGTCGGCGCGGGCGCAATCGCGCTCTCGCTCACCGGCTCCTGTCGCGCATCGCGCCACAGCAAGACGATCTGCAGCGCGATCAGCAGTGCGATCGCGAGCTCGACGACGCGCGGCGCATGCGGCGACTGCCAGGCCGCGCCGAGCGAGGAAGTGATTTCGTCGAGAGTCCAGTCGAGACGCATCGCGCTCTGCTCCGCGTTCGTTCGTTCACGCGGCCAAAGCAAGCAATGCCGCGCGTCTTCACGCTGCGCGCGAGTGCGTCACGAGCTCAATAGGTCAACTGCAAATACATAGAAAATACATAAATGCATCGTGCACGCGGTTTATGTATCCGACGAACGGTTGCGGCATTGGCACGCGGATTGCTTCGCGTGCGCGCGTGCGTTCCTTAGACGCTCCACGTGGCATTGCGGCAACACAGAAGATCCGGAGCTCGTGCGTTGAATGCGTGTCGGTCTCCGGAGACATTGTCGAGTGCTTCGGCGTTCGTACTATGGGACTCGCTTGCTTGCTGACGACGGCGTCGTGCCAGGGACGCGTGTACGACGGCCAAACAACATCAACTCGAAAACGGGGAGGCGACGATGCGAGACGACTCTTCGGATGATTCTCAGCAAGGTGGTTCG
>JAKPAN010000232.1 GCA_029779475.1 Pseudomonadota bacterium | reverse complement strand
GGCGCTCGCTGCGTCGCGCTTGCCGGCGCAGGAGGGCGCGCCATGAGCGATGCGATCGGGAGCGATGGCGAATTCGACGTCACCCGCGTGCGCGAGGATTTTCCGCTGCTCGCGCGACAGGTGCACGGAAAGTCGCTCGTTTACTTCGACAGCGCGAATACGTCGCAGAAGCCGCGTGCCGTCATCGATGCGGTCGACCGTTACTACCGGCATTTCAACGCGAACGTCTCGCGCGCCGTGCACACGCTCGGCGAGGAATCGACCGCGGCATACGAAGGCGCCCGCGACAAACTCGCCAAATTCATCAATGCGTCGTCGCGCGACGAGATCGTGTTGACCAGCGGCACGACGCAGGCGACCAATCTCGTCGCCTACAGCTACGCGCTACCGCGCCTCAAGGCCGGCGACGAAATTCTCGTCACGACGATGGAGCACCACGCCAACATCGTGCCGTGGCAGCTCGTCTGCGAACGCGCGGGTGCGAAGCTCAAGGTCGCGCCGATCACCGAGCGCGGCGAACTCATCGTCGAGAAATTCATCGAAGCGCTGACGCCGAGCGTCAAGCTCGCTGCCGTCACGCACGTGTCGAACGTACTCGGCACGATCAATCCGGTCGCCGAACTCGCGCGCGCAACGCGCAAGCGCGGCATTCCGCTGCTCGTCGACGGTTCGCAAGCGATGCCGCATCTGCCCGTCGACGTGAAGGCGCTCGGCTGCGATTTCTACGCGCTGACCGGGCACAAGCTGTTCGGTCCGACCGGGACTGGCGCGCTATGGGCGCGCAAGGAATGGCTGCGCGACATGCCGCCGTTCCTCGGCGGCGGCGAGATGATCCGCACCGTGAGCTTCGACGGCACGACGTTCGCCGAACCGCCGCATCGCTTCGAGGCGGGCACGCCAAACATCGCCGGTTTCGTCGGCTTGTCGGCGGCGCTCGACTACATCGATGCGCTCGGCCACGCGCGCTTTGGCGCCTACGAGGCGTCGCTGCTCGAGCATCTCACCGAAGCGCTGCGCGCGGTGCCCGGCCTGCGCATCTTCGGCGAAGCGGCACACAAGGTGCCGGTCGTGTCGTTCCTCGTCGATGGCGCGCACGCGCACGATCTCGCCACGCTGCTCGATCACGAAGGCATCGCGGTGCGCTCGGGCCATCATTGCGCGCATCCGCTCATGCAATTCTTCGGCGTGCCGGCCACGCTGCGCGCCTCGCTCGCGTTCTACAACACGCACGAGGAAATCGATCGTTTCGTCGCCGCGCTCGTCAAGGTGCGGCGCTTGCTGGCTTGAGGGCGCATTCGATGAGTGAAGGTTCGAATCCGGCGACGAAATCGATCGCCGACTTTGCTTTTCGCACGGCGGCGGCGAGCGATATCGCCGCGCTCGTTCCGCTCGTCGAATCCGCCTATCGCGGCGAAGTCAGCCGCAAGGGGTGGACGACCGAGGCCGATCTGCTCGATGGTCAGCGCATCGATCCGCAGGGCTTGGCCGAAACGCTTGCCAAGCCGGGCAGTCGCGTCGTGCTTGCCGAAAGCGATGGCGTGTTGCTCGGTTGCGCGAACGTCGAACGCCAAGGCGACTATGCGTATTTCGGCATGTTCTCGGTGCGGCCGCATCTGCAAGGCGCCGGTGTCGGCAACGCGCTGCTCGCCGAATGCGAGCGCGTCGCGCGCGAGGAATGGCGCTGCGCGTCGATGCGCATGACGGTGATCTCGGTGCGCGACGAGCTCGTCGCGTGGTACGAACGCCGCGGTTATCGCCGCACGGGCGAGTACAAGCCGTTTCCGTATGGCGACGCGCGCTTCGGCATTCCGAAACGCGACGACCTTCGTTTCGAGTGGCTGGTGAAGTCGCTATGAACTGGGTACGCGTGTCCACGACCGCCGAACTGTTGCCGGGCGAATACCGCGTCGTCTGGGACGGCGACGTGCCGATCGCGGTATTCAACTTCGACGGCGAGTTCTACGCGATCGAAGACGTCTGCACGCACGACGGCGGCGAGCTCACCGGCGGTGTCGTCGAAGGCCGCGAGATCGAATGCCCGCGCCACGGCGCGCGTTTCGACATCACCACGGGCGCGGCGTTGTGTCCGCCCGCTTACGAGCCGACCGCGAAATTCCCGGTGAAGGTCGAGGGCGGCGTCGTCTACACGCGCGACGATCGGCTCGACTGAGCGCGATCACCCCGTCTGCGAAAGCGTAGCCGGGGAATTCGCCGCCGGAAAACGCAGCGTCACGCGCAGGCCCATGCCGTCGCGCCCGCGCGCGAAGGCGACCGCGCCGCCGTGGCGCTCGGCGATGCGCCGCACGATCGCGAGGCCCAGTCCGGAACCTTCGCGCCGGCTGCAGGGCGGGCGGAAGAAACGCTCGCCCAATCGCGGCCACCATTCCTGGGGCACGCCAGGTCCGGAGTCTTCGACTTCGAGCACGAGTGTGCGCAGCTCCTGCGCGACGGCCACCGTGACCGTGCCGCGCTCGCCGGCGTAGTTGAGCGCGTTGTCGACGAGATTGACGAGCGCTTCACGCAGCATGATGGCATCGCCCGCGACTTCCGCGCCGGATGCGGGGCCTTCGTAGCCGAGGTCGATGCGCAGCGCGAGCGCGTCGGGCACGCGCTCGGCGACGTAGTCGCGGGCGAGGCGCGCGAGATCGACGCGCAGCGGCGCGTCCTGTTCGTCGGCCTGCGCGCGCGCGAGCGCGAGCAGTTGTCCCGCGGCGCGGCCGGCGCCGGCGGACAGGCGTTCGACGTGCGCGAGCGCATCGCGCACGCTGTCGGGACGCGGATCGGCGAGCGCGCGCTCGGCCTGCAGGCGCAGGCCCGCCAGCGGCGTGCGCAGCTGATGCGCGGCGTCGGCGATGAAGCGTTCCTGCAGGTCGAGCAGCGTGCGCAAGCGCTGCAGCAGCGCGTCGATGGTCTGCGTGAGCGGACGGATTTCGGTCGGCACGTTGCGCTGGTCGAGGGGCGCGAGATCGCGCGCGCGGCGCTGCGCGAGCTGGTCGACGAGCGGGTCGAGCAGGCGCAAACCCCGACTCACGCCGACCCAGACCAGCGCGAGCACGACCGCGATGAGCAGCAGCACGACGGGCAGCGTGCCGACGAGGATTTCGCGCGCGAGCGATTGCCGGCCGCGCATCGTTTCCGCGACCGAGATGACGATGGTGTCGTCGGCGTCGCCATCGCGCAGCGCGAGCGAGGCCATGCGCAGGTCGCGGCCGTTGGCTTCGATCGAGTCGAGCTGCGGCGGGGCGTCGATCGCGGGCGTCGATGGCGGTTGCGGCAGGTCGCGGTTCGACGCGAGCACGCCATGGTGCAGGCTGCGCACGCTGTACCAGGTCGGATCGTCCGACTCGGTTTCCATGAGGATGCGCACCTGCGGGCTCAGCGATTCGGCGCCCGATTCGCTGCGCGCCATGCGTTCGAGTGCGCGCGCGGTGTCGACGAGCGAGCGGTCGTAGCTGAGGTTTGCGTAATGCAGCGCGAGTACGTAAATGAGCGCCCCGCTGCCGATCCAGGCCAGCGCGAGCGGCACGACGAGGATCGTCAGCAGCCGTCGGCGCAGGCTCGGAGGCCGTGTCATGCGTCTTTCGTTTTGGCCTTCCGGACGTCTAGGCGGCTGCATCATCGCCGGCTTCCAGCAGATAGCCGAGTCCGCGCACGGTGCGGATGCGCACGCCGCTGCCTTCGAGCTTGCGGCGCAAGCGGTAGACGGCGATGTCGAGGCCGTTGTCGGTGAGCGTGGTGTCCCAGCTGCACAACGCGTCGACGAGCTGTTCGCGGCTGATCACGCGGTCGAGGCGTGCGGCGAGCGCTTCGAGCAAGCCGAATTCGCGCGGCGTGAGTTCGAGCGGTTCGTCGCCTACGTGGGCGCGGCGGCGCGGCAGATCCAGGCGCATGCGGCCGAGCTGGAGTTCGGGCACGCCTTGCGTCGTGCGCCGGCGCAGCAGCGCGCGCGCGCGGGCTTCGAACTCGCGCAGCGCGAAGGGTTTGACGAGATAGTCGTCCGCGCCGAGGTCGAGTGCGCGCACGCGCTC
>JAKPAN010000178.1 GCA_029779475.1 Pseudomonadota bacterium | reverse complement strand
AGCGATGCATCGGATTCGTCGCTGGCATCGCGATGCTGCTGCAGCAACGCGCGGGTGAGCGCGACCTCGCCCTGCTCGCCATCGGCCGTTGGCGTATCGATCAGCGACAGCGTCAACTGCAGGCGCTCGCGGATGCGCTTGCGCAGTTCCTGGGTGGCGGCTTCGGTGAAGGTGACGGCGAGGATCTGGCCGATGCGCAGGCCGCGTTCCACCACCAGCCGGGTGACGAGGGTGGCCAGGGTGTAGGTCTTGCCGGTGCCGGCGCTGGCCTCGATCAGGCGCACGCCATGCAGTGGCAGGTCCAGCCAGGGATCGCGCGCGGTGCCGCTCATACGGCGTCCTCGGCATCGTCGTCGGGGACCGCGATGCCGTCGAGATCGACATCCGCCGCTACGCCGTTGGTCACGGCGCCGAACACGATCCCGGCCACGCGCGCGAAGTCGCGCAACGCGGCTTCATCGGCGAACGGATCGCGGCCGCGCAAGGCAAGCCGCACGGCATCGCCTTCGCCCTCGGCCCAGCCGCCGTTGCCGCTGCCTCGCCACTTTTTCGCGGCATCGCGCACACCCGCTTTCGGGTTGTCGGCATCGAACAATGCCCAAGCGCTGTACGGCGCGAACGGCAGCGGCCGTTGCAGGCCTTCGCGCCGCAACTGGAGCAGCGCGCGCAACGCATCGATGGCGACGGCTTGCGGGATCGGTTCGCGCGAATGCGGGCCGATGCCGCCGTCTTTCGCTTCGTGGAATTCCGCGAAAGGCAGCCCGATGCCGGACGCGCTTGCCAGCAACCATTCCAGGCCGGTGCGCAGGACCGATGGGCCATTACGCGTGCCGAAGCGCAGCCGCGCGGCGCGACCCGCATGCACGTCGCCGATGCGGCCATGCACGCGTACGCCGTCGATCATCGTTTCGACTAGCAGCGAGGTCGCTTCGGCATCGCCACGCCAGTCCGCGAATGCGGCGGCATACGGCGCGACCTCGGCCAGTACGTCGTCCAGCGCGCGCCGACCCAGCGGACCGGACGGCAACAGGCCGCGCGCGCGCAGCGGTGCGTGCATCGCATCGGCATCGTCGCCGGCCAGCAGCCGCTCGAACACTGCGCGCTGCAACTGCGTGCGCGCCAGCCCGCGCTGCGGCGCCTGCAGGGGCTCGATGTCCTCGCCGTTCGCTTCCACGTCCTGCAATCGCAATTGCAGGCGCTGGCGCAGGAACTGGCCGGCGGGATCCATCAGGAAACGACGCAGCGCGTCCAGCGAAACATCGGTCTCCACCTGCTCGGGCGGCGCGAGCGCGACGTGTGCATC
>JAKPAN010000211.1 GCA_029779475.1 Pseudomonadota bacterium | reverse complement strand
CGCGCGCTTGCGCGTGTCCGATGAAGGGCAACTCGGGCTTTCGGCGTTTCTCGACAAACGTGCGGCGGATTGGTCGAGCGGTTGCAGATGACGCGCGGCGCGACGATTCGATTGGCTTCGGCCGCGCCCGGCGGCTGCAGCTCATCGACTCCGCCGATTGATCACAATCTCAAAGCCATCTGCCATCATTCGCGCAAGTCGCTCCGGAGTCGCCGTTCGTGTTCGACAAGATCCTCATCGCCAACCGCGGCGAAATCGCCTGCCGCGTCATCCGCACCTGCCGACACCTCGGCATCTCGCCGATCGCCGTCTACTCGGAAGCCGATGCGACCGCGCAGCACGTGCGGCTCGCCGACTCGGCATATCCGATCGGCGGGCCGCGGCCGGCGGATTCGTACTTGCGCGGCGACGCGATCATCGAAGCCGCGCTGAAATCCGGCGCGCAGGCGATTCATCCCGGTTATGGATTCCTGTCCGAGAACGCGGACTTCGCCGACGCCGTCGCGCGCGCGGGCCTCGTCTTCATCGGCCCGTCCGGCGATTCGATGCGTCGCATGGGCTCGAAGGCCGGCGCGAAGGAACTCATGGCCGCGCGCAACGTGCCGGTCGTGCCTGGCTACACGGGCGAAGACCAGGACGCCGCGCTGCTCGCGCGCGAAGCCGAACGCATCGGCTTTCCGCTGATGATCAAGGCCGCGTACGGCGGCGGCGGCAAGGGCATGCGCATCGTGCGCGCGGCGGGCGAGTTCGCCGCGAATCTCGAAAGCTGCCAGCGCGAAGCGAAGAACGCGTTCGGCCGCGACCGCGTGCTGCTCGAACGCTACGTCGAACATCCGCGCCACATCGAATTCCAGGTGTTCGGCGACACGCACGGCAACATCGTGCATCTCAACGAGCGCGAATGTTCGGCGCAGCGCCGTTACCAGAAGGTGCTTGAGGAAACACCCTCGCCTTTCGTCACGCCCGAGCTGCGCGCAAAGATGGGCGACGCCGCGGTCGCCGCGGCGCGCGCGCTCGATTACGTCAACGCTGGCACGGTCGAGTTCATCGTCGGACAGGGCGGCGATTTCTACTTCATGGAAATCAACACGCGCCTGCAGGTCGAGCATCCCGTCACCGAGATGGTGCTCGGCCTCGATCTCGTCGAACTGCAGCTGCGCGTCGCCGCGGGCGAGGCGTTGCCGGGATCGCTGATCCGCAACAAGTCGATTCCGCAGCACGGCCATGCGATCGAACTGCGCTTGTACGCCGAAGATCCGGAGCAAGGCTTCCTGCCCGGCTCGGGCAGGCTCGAGATGCTGCGATTGCCCGCGCCGTCACGTCACGTGCGCATCGACTCCGGCGTCGTCGAAGGCGACACGGTGACGATCTTCTACGACCCGATGATCGCCAAGCTCATCGTCTGGGACGAGACGCGCGACGCCGCGCTCGTGCGCATGCGCGAGGCGCTCGCCGCGTGCGCGGTGGTCGGGCCGAAGTCGAACGTCGAATTCCTCGAACGCCTCGTGCGCCATCCGGCGGTGGTCGAAGGCCGCATCGACACGGGTTATCTCGACCGCCATCTCGACGAATTCGTCGGCGCATCCGCAGGCGACGACGGCACGCCACTGTTCGCGGCAGCGACGGCGTGGCTGCTGCGCGAGGAAGCGCAGGCACCGATCGACGCGCTCGCATCAAGCGATCCGCATTCACCATGGGCGCGCGCCGACGCGTGGCGCGTCGGCCATGCCGGCAAGCGCATCGTCGCCCTGCTCGATCGCGGCGAACGCGTCGAGATCGCCGCGCACGGCGCCAATGGCGCGTATCGTCTGGACGCGGGCACTTCGCACGCAACCGTCACGCACGCGCAACTCGAAAGCGGCACGCTCAATGCCGAAATCGACGGCGTCTCGCGACGCTGGCAGGTCATGCTCGATCGCGACGGCATTGCCGTCCACGACGGCATGCGCCGCCGCGTCTTCACGCACGCGCCCTCGTTCACGTGGACGCAGGACGCGAGCGCAAGCGGCGATCGCGTCGTCGCGCCGATGCCGGGCCGCATCGTCGTGGTCAAGGCCAAGGCCGGCGACGAGGTGGCCGAGGGCCAGGAACTGCTCGTCATGGAAGCGATGAAGATGGAGTTGAGCCTGAAATCGCCGCGCGCGGGCAAAGTCGAAACGGTGCAAGCCACAGCCGGCGATTTCGTCGAGGCGGACGCGCTGCTGGTCAAGCTCGAAGCGCGCTGAACCAACTCGAATTGGCACGGCGTTTGCCGAGTGGCAATGCGGCGCGTGATTCGCACGCGCTCATCGGAGACGTGTCCGCAATTTGCTATTCTTGCGAACTCGACGCGCTCAGGGGGCGTGGCATGAACAACGAAAAACACACGGGCGATCTGCGCACACAAGCGCGGAAGCCGGAACGGCGTCGCTTTATCCATCATCTGGCCCTGCTCGCTGGCGGCGCCTTGTTCGCGCCGCTGTTCGCGCGGGCGACGGTGACGGCGTCTGCGGCGATTCCTGCCCCGCCCAAAGCGGGGCGCATCATCGTGTTTCCGGGCTCCGACGCAGGCGCACTGGCCGCTCACCTGAACACGCTGGGTTACGGCTGGATGCCGGTCGCAAATCAGGCTGCGGCACATGCTTCCGCTTCCGGAGGTGAAGCCGTCGCAGTCATCGGCACCGGCGAGGGCGTCTGCGCCGCGCTGCGTTTCGCACGCAGCCACTCGAACGTGAAGGCCGTGCTCGTCATGGGCGAGGGTCATGGCGATGCGTTCGAAGAATTCCGCACCTTGCAGGCGCCTCGCGCCTATGCAGTGCAAGTCCTCGGCGCGGTCGACGCGGTCGATTGGCACGGCGCGGGCCGCTGGCTCGACTGGCACATGGCCTGACGCAAAAATCCTTCCCACGAATCCATGCCGCTCGACCTTTCGGAGTCGCGATGAGCACGCCCTTTATGAGTGAAATCCAGATCTACGCTTTCAATTTCGCGCCGAAGGGCTGGGCGCAGTGCAACGGGCAATTGCTACCCCTCAATCAGAACCAGGCGCTGTTTTCGCTGCTCGGCACGACCTACGGCGGCAACGGTCAGACGACTTTCGCGCTGCCAGACCTGCGAGGTCGCGTGGCCATCTCGCAAAAAGGCAGCATATTCCCGCTCGGCCAGCAGGGCGGCGAGGCGAGTCATGCCGTGACAGTAGGCGAGATGCCGTTTCATTCGCATGCCATGCGGGCCACCTCGAATGCGGC
>JAKPAN010000195.1 GCA_029779475.1 Pseudomonadota bacterium | reverse complement strand
TTTAGAAGTTTTGCGACGCTCTTTGCGCCAATGCCGCGCGCCCTGATCGGCAGCATGTTGATGAAATAGCCGACCGTCGTCTCGAAGCGCTCATCGGCGCGTCCACGTTCCGCGACGCCGATGACGATATCGTCGGCCCCAGAATAGCGATGCAGAAGGATATTGAAGAACGTCAGAAAGAGCGTCGCCGGACTCACGCGCGCGCGGCGCGCGAAATCCCTCATCTCCTGGCTCAACGCCGTGGGCACGCGCAGCAACTGCGTCGCACCTGCAAAGGGCTTCGCGTCAGCGCGTGGGAGGTCCGAAAAGAGATCGAGCGGCTCGGGCGCATTGGCGAGCGCACCTGTCCAATATGTGCGATGCGCCGCGCCTTCCGCGCCGACAAGCATCGCGCGCTCGGATTGCACGAAATCCGGGAAGTCGTCTTGCGAACGAGGCGCGGCGAGATTGCGCCCTTCCGCCCGCGCGCGATAGGCCTCGAACAGCGTCGTGAAGACTGGCAGAAAAGACCCGCCGTCGAAGACAATATGATGGAAGCAGAACAGCAGTTGATGATCGGTCGCCCCGCGGCTGAAAACAGTCAGGCGCGCCAGCGGACCGGCGACGAGATCGAAAGGCCGCTGCGCCTCGGCGCGCAGTTCGGAAAGCATCTCGGCCTCGGTCGTGCGCCGCATATCGCGATAAAGAATAGCCGGCGCCGCAACATCGACCTTGCGTGCGATATCGCCGCCCGTCTCAACGAAGCGGCTCGCGAGCATCGGAAAGCGGGCAAATGTGTGAACGAGCGCGGCTTGCAGCGCCGACAGATCGAGCGACGTCGCCAGATGAAAGCACAGCGGAATGTTGTAGGCGCTCGCATGGGGCGCGCGCATCTGCAACGCCCATAATCCTCGCTGGCCTTCCGACAGCGGCACATTCGTCGTTCGGCAGACCGTTTCCTGCACTGCCGGCTTCGCCTCCGGACGGTTCGCTCCTTCTAGATGCGATGCAAGTCCGCGCAGGGTCGGATAGGCGATGAGGTCACGCGCCGATACAGAAACGCCGAAACTCCGGGCGACGCCGCGCAGCAGCTTTAACCCGAGCACGGAATCGACACCCATATCGGAGAGCGTCAGGTCGATGTCGATGTCCTCGTCGCTTACGACGAGCGCTTGCGCGAGTTGCGCAATCAGATGCGGGCGAATGCCGTCCCGCCCGCCGCGCGAAGACGCCGCTTCGGCCATCTGCTTGCGCGCCACCCAATACGGCTTACGGTCGAACGGATAGATCGGCAGACGCGCGCGGCGCAGGTCGCGCCCAGCGTCGAGCGCGGCGAGATCAAGCGCGCCGCCCCTCGCCC
>JAKPAN010000194.1 GCA_029779475.1 Pseudomonadota bacterium | reverse complement strand
CGAACTGCTGACGCTGAGTTCCTATGCGCTGGTCGCACTTAACCGCGATTCGGTCGTGTCGTCGGAAGCGGCGATCAAGTACTTCGTGCTTGGCGCGCTCGCCTCGGGCTTGCTGCTCTATGGCATGTCGATGATCTACGGTGCGACGGGCACGCTCGATCTCGCGAAGATCCACGCCGTCGCCGACTTCTCGGCCACCAGCCCGCACGGCACGCTGCTCGTGTTCGGTCTTGTCTTCCTCGTCGTCGGCATCGCGTTCAAGCTCGGCGCGGCGCCGTTTCACATGTGGCTGCCCGACGTCTATCAGGGCGCGCCGACCGCGGTCACGCTGTTCATCGGCTCGGCGTCCAAGCTGGCCGCGTTCGGCATGGCCTGGCGCCTGCTCGACATGACGATGGGCGGCCTCAGCGCGCACTGGTCGATGATGCTGTCCGCGTTGGCAGTGCTGTCGCTCGCCGTCGGCAACGTGTTCGCCATCGCGCAGACCAACCTCAAGCGCATGCTCGCGTATTCGACGATTTCGCACGTCGGCTTCCTGCTGCTCGGCTTCGTCAACGCGACACCGGCCGGCTACGCGGCCGCGCTGTTCTACATGATCTGCTATGCGCTCATGGCCGCGGTCGCGTTCGGCGTGATCATGCTGCTCGCGCGCGCGGGCTTCGAGGCCGAGGAGATCGACGACTTCAAGGGTCTCAACCAGCGCAACCCGTGGTACGCGGGCGTGATGGCGATCGCGATGTTCTCGCTCGCGGGCGTGCCGCCGCTGTTCGGCTTCTTCGCCAAGCTCATGGTGCTCAAGGCCGCCATCGACGCTGGCCAGCTGTGGCTCGCGATCGTTGCGATCATGTTCGCGATCGTCGGCTTGTACTACTACCTGCGCGTGGTCAAGGTCATGTACTTCGACGAGCCGGCGCAGAAGGAGCCGCTGCCGCTGCCGGCCGATCTCGGTCTGCGCTGGGCCCTCTCGATCAACGGGCTTGCGCTGCTCGTGCTCGGCCTCGCCTGGGGCCCGCTGCTCGACTGGTGCAACCGCGCGCTCGCGGCCTCTTCGGCGCTGCCGCGCTGAATCGGCGTTGAAATCGCCGCGCCGGCCCTTATCTCGGGTCTGCGCTTTCCGGCGGAAAACACATCCCGATACGCAGTCCTT
>JAKPAN010000184.1 GCA_029779475.1 Pseudomonadota bacterium | reverse complement strand
CGTCGCCGGCCCGAGCGGCGGCACGCCGGACAACCCGGTCGGCACGGTCTGGATCGGCTGGAAGCGGCGCGGCGGTTACGCGCACGCGCAACTGTTCCATTTCGACGGCGACCGCGAAGCCGTGCGCCGCCAGACCGTCGCCGCCGCGCTCGACGGCGTGCGCAAAATTCTTACGAGCTGACACGGCGTTCGCCGGTCGCGGCCGCGCGTCGCTGTGGGATAATTTGCGTCCTGCGCCGTCTCCGTTTTTGAGACGGCGCCGCGGCACTCTCGCCGCCATCACCTTTGAGGATTCCACGATGGACGACAACAAGCGCAAGGCGCTCGCTTCCGCGCTCAGCCAGATCGAGAAGCAGTTCGGCAAGGGCGCGGTCATGCGCATGGGCGACAAGACCGACGAGGCGATTGACGTCGTCTCCACCGGCTCGCTCGGCCTCGACGTTGCGCTCGGCGTCGGCGGCCTGCCGCGCGGACGCGTCGTCGAAATCTACGGCCCGGAGTCCTCGGGCAAGACCACGCTCACGCTGCAAGTCATCGCCAACTGCCAGAAGAACGGCGGCACCGCGGCGTTCGTCGACGCCGAGCACGCGCTCGATCCGTCGTATGCGGAAAAACTCGGCGTCAACGTCGACGATCTGCTCGTCTCGCAGCCCGACACGGGCGAGCAGGCGCTGGAAATCGCCGACATGCTGGTGCGCTCCAACGCGGTCGACGTCGTCGTCATCGACTCGGTCGCCGCGCTCACGCCGAAGGCGGAAATCGAAGGCGAGATGGGCGATTCGCACGTCGGTCTGCAGGCCCGCCTCATGTCGCAGGCGCTGCGCAAGCTCACCGCGAACATCAAGAAGTCCGGCACGCTGGTCATCTTCATCAACCAGATCCGCATGAAGATCGGCGTCATGTTCGGCAACCCGGAAACGACGACGGGCGGCAATGCGCTCAAGTTCTACGCCTCGGTGCGCCTGGACATCCGCCGCATCGGCTCGGTCAAGCGCGGCGAGGAAGTGATCGGTTCGGAAACGCGCGTCAAGGTCGTCAAGAACAAGGTCGCGCCGCCGTTCCGCCAGGCCGAATTCGAAATCCTCTACGGTGAGGGTTCGTCGCGCGAGGGCGAACTCATCGAACTCGGCGTCAATAACAATCTCGTCGAAAAATCCGGCGCCTGGTACAGCTACAGCGGCGACCGCATCGGCCAGGGCAAGGACAACGTGCGTCTCTACCTCAAGGAGCATCCGGAAGTCGCCAACGCGATCGACGCGCAGCTGCGCGCGAAGCTGCTCGTCAAGGGCGGCAACTCGCCGCTGCCGGCAGTGGAAGTCGAGGAGGCGTGATGGACGCGCCCGATCGTCTGCGCCGCGCCGTCGTCAAGGCGATCGGTG
>JAKPAN010000173.1 GCA_029779475.1 Pseudomonadota bacterium | reverse complement strand
GTCGAAGCCGACCGCGACAACAAAACCACGGCCCGGCGACGACGCGCCTGGCGCTCAGAACTTATCCCCACTGAGTCGCCAGATGCGGCCGGTTCGCGCAGGCTTCAAGCGCTGCGGGCGGCGTTTTCGCGGCGTCGCCCAATTTACCCGATCCGCTGGCCGCTCAGGCCCGCCGCAGCGCGTGGGAAATGATCTGCGCCGTCGCCTGCACGACCGGGATCACGCGCTCGTAGGCCATGCGCGTCGGGCCGATGACGCCGAGCACGCCAAGCACGCGATTGTCCACGCCGTAGGGCGCGGTGACGAGGCTGTAGCTGTCGAGCGCGGCAAAACCCGATTCCTCGCCGATGAACAGGCGCACGCCGTCGGCACGCGCGCAGCGTTCGAGCAGTTGGAGCAGGTCGCGCTTGCGCTGGAACGCCTCGAACAGTTCGCGCAGGCGGTCGACGTCGGCGCCGTCCTGCCGGCCCATGAGGTTGGTCTGGCCGGCGACGAACATGTCGTTGCCGTCGCCCTGGAACGCCTTCTCTGCGACCTCGACCACGGCCGTGAGCAGCGTGTTGAGCCGCGCACCCTCGTCCTGCATCTCGCGCAGCAGGCGCGCGCGGATGTCGTCGATGCGCATGCCGGAGAAATTCGCGTTGAGGAAATTCGCGACCTGTTCGAGCTCGCCCGGCGCATACGGCCGCTGCGGCGCGATCACGCGGTTCTGCACCTGACCGTCGGTGAAAACGAGGATGACCAGCACGCGACCGCCCTCGAGCGGCACGAAGTCGATCTGCCGGAACGGAAACTCCTCGCGGCGCGGCACGCTGACCACGCCGACGAAATGCGTCATTTGCGACAGCAGCGCGCTCGCGCTGCCGAGCAGGTCGGGCGTCGCCGCTTCGGTCGGCAATTCGCGGCGCAACTGCGCGAATTCCGCGTCGCCGAGCGGTTGCATCTGCAGCAAACTGTCCACGAACACGCGATAACCCTGCGCGGTCGGCACGCGTCCGGCCGAGGTGTGCGGCGCGGAAACGAGGCCGAATTCCTCGAGGTCGGACATGATGTTGCGGATCGTCGCCGGACTCACGTCGAGTCCCGACGATTTGGCCAGCGTGCGCGAGCCGACCGGCTGGCCTTCGGCGATGTACTGCGCGATCAGCGAGCGCAGCAGGTGGCGCGCTCGCGTGTCGAGTTGTCGGGATGCGGCGTTCATGAACCTCCGTGGGCCGACGTGCGCGACAGCGCGGCCGATGCAATAACAATAAGTCCGCCGCCCGCCGATTTCCACGCCGCGCATCGGCTTGGCCGTCGCCGACGCGCGTGCTAGCGTTCCGCGCCTTTGGATGAACCGCGCGACGATGCTGAGCAGCCTCTACGTCAAGGATTTCGCGATCGTCGGCGAAGCCGAAGTCGCTTTCGGATCGGGCCTGACCGTCGTCACCGGCGAAACCGGCGCCGGCAAGTCGCTGCTCGTCGACGCGCTGCTGCTGCTCGCCGGCGCACGCGGCGACGCGACGATGGTGCGCCACGGCTGCGAACGTGCGGAGCTGTCCGCCGAATTCGACCTGTCCTCGCGCGCCGACCTGCGCGACTGGCTCGCCGCCGAAGACCTCGACGAAGACGGCGCCTGCCAGCTGCGCCGCGTGATCCGCACCGAAGGCAGTTCGCGTGCGTGGATCAACGGCCGTCCGGTCACGCTCGGCCAGCTCAAGACGCTCGCCGAAGGACTCATCGAAATCCACGGCCAGCACGAGCATCAAGCGCTGCTCGACCGCGGCCAGCAACTCGTCCTGCTCGACAGTTTCGGCCAACACGAAGCCGCGCTCGCCGACGTCGCGCGCCTCGCTCGCGCGTGGCGCGAAGCCGGCTCGCGCATCGCCGAACTCTCGCGCGGCGCGGATCACGCCGAACGCGTCGAATGGCTGACGCACCAGGTCGACGAGCTCGACCGCCACGCGCTCGCGCCCGACGACCTCGCCGCGCTCGAAGACACGCATCGCCGCCTCGCCAATTCCGGCCAGTTGCTGCAAGGCTGCCAGACGCTCGCCGAACGCCTCGATGGCGACGACGAATTCGCGCTGCTGCGCCTCGTCGCGCGCGCGCAAGGCGACATCGCGCACCTCGCCTCGCTCGATACGCGCCTCGCGCCGCTTGCCGAACTCGTCGACGCGGCGCAGATCCAGCTCACCGAAGCGAGCGATGCGCTGTCGCGCTATCAGTCCGCGCTCGACCTCGATCCGCAGCGTTTTGCGGACGCTGAAGCACAGCTCGGCAAGCTGCACGAACTCGCGCGCAAGCATCGCGTGCGCATGCCCGAGCTCGCCGCGCACGCGCAGTCGCTGCGCGAAGAACTCGATACCTTGCGCGGGGCCGGCGCGAGCATCGCAGCGCTGCAAGCCGAACAGCAACGCTTGGCCGGCGACTATTCGAAGGCGGCGAAAACGCTGACGACGAAACGCGTGGCGGCCGCGAAAACGCTCGGTGCGTCGGTCAGCGCGCTCATGACCGAACTCGGCATGGGCGGCGGCCGTTTCGAAGTGCAACTCGAACCAATCGCCGGCAGCGAACCCGATCCGCTCGGCACCGAACGCTGCGAATTCCTCGTCAGCGCCAATGCCGGCCAGCCGCCGCGCGCGCTGCGCAAGGTCGCCTCCGGCGGCGAACTCGCGCGCATCAGCCTCGCCATCGAAGTCGCCGCGCTCGGCAGCGACGCGGTCGGCACGATGGTGTTCGACGAAGTCGACGCCGGCATCGGCGGCGCGGTCGCCGAAATCGTCGGCCAGAAACTGCGCGCACTCGGCTCGCTGCGGCAAGTCCTGTGCGTGACGCACCTGCCGCAGGTCGCCGCGCAGGGCCACGCACACCTGCGCGTGAGCAAAGCCAGCGATGGCACGGCCACGCACACGCGCATCGACGCGCTCGATGCCCCCGCACGCGAAGACGAGATCGCGCGCATGCTTGGCGGCATCGAAATCACGCGCGAAACGCGCGCGCATGCGAAGCAGATGCTCGCTGCAGCGAAGCGCTGAGTTCAGACAGGAAGCAAGCGCTTACAAGCCACCGAGCTTGCGAAGCAATGTCGCCGAGGCTCGAATCAGCAGAAAAAGCATGACTCCGCAAACGAACAGAATCCACCACCACATGACGGACCATCTGACAACTGCGCTTGCCGAGCCTAGTTGTGCGCCAATCGTCGCAACGATGCAGGTCAAGACACCGGGCGCCAGCGCGAGCCAAGAAATTCGCTGCAGAAGTTGAGGAAGCATTGTGGTTTCGATTCCAGCAAATGTGGATTGGCTCGACGTATGCGGCGACTCCAAGCTTTGGCCTCGAATCACCCTACGCGATGAATTGCCCTACGACGTCGAGAACGTTGCCGAGCGAACTGCCTTGCCCCACACCGTCCGGACGAATGTCAAGGCCTTTCTTGCGACTCTCCGCGATTGCTCGCTCATCCGACTGCTCGCGTTGAGCGACATCCTCGGCTGAAAGCAACAACTCCGCAGGCAATGGCTTGCCGCATCCTTCGCAGTCAGGACAGCGCCGATTGAAGACGCGAAATCCGCACGCCGGGCAGCGGAACTCAGTCACATCACTTCTTCTTCGCCTGCCGCACGTACAGCACGAGGCTGTGATCCTCGATGACGTAGCCGTATTTCGCGGCGATTTCGTGTTGCAGGCGCTCGATCTCCTCGCTGGAGAACTCGATGACCTTGCCGGTTTCGACGTCGACCATGTGGTCGTGGTGCTTGCCGCGGTCGAGCTCGTAGACGGCCTGACCGCCTTCGAAATTGTGCTTGAGCACCATGCCGGCGGCTTCGAACTGGGTCAGCACGCGATAGACGGTGGCGAGGCCGATGTCGTCGTCGTGTTCGAGCAGTTGGCGGTAGATGTCCTCAGCCGTGAAGTGCCTGCCTTCGCGGCTGTCGAGGATCTCCAGGATACGCATGCGCGGATGCGTGACCTTGAGCCCGGCCTTGCGCAACTCGCTCGATTCCATCGCTTTTTCTCCTGATTGGGCGTTGGTGTCGTCGGCGTCGCCGAAGCCTTGTCATTCAGGCCGCTAGTGTATCATTGGCTCCTTTCGATACCCCGGAATCGTCACGCATGCGCCTTCGCTGGATCGCCCTTCTCGCGCTCATCCCGCTCACCGGTTGCGGTGTCATCTACAAGGTGGACGCGCAACAGGGCAACCTGTTCGACAAGAACACCGTCGATGCGCTCAAGCCCGGCATGAGCAAGCGTCAGGTGTTGCTGGTCATGGGCTCGCCGTCGGTGGTCAGCCCGTTCGACCAGAGCCGCTGGGACTACGTTTCCACGATGCGTCGCGGCCGCGGCAAGATGGAGCGCAAGGATCTCACGCTGTACTTCGACAAGAGCGACGTGCTGGCCAAGATCGACGGCGACTACTTCCCGGAAGATCCCGAGCAGCTCGTCAAGGACGCACGCAAGTACAAGCGCGAATATCCCGATGAAAAGCGCGCGGAAGACGACAAGAAAAAGAAGAAGCGCGGCGGCGGCGACGATCAGGGCTGACGCCCGCTTCAGCGGCGTTGCGCGCGCAGGCGACGCGCTTCCTTCGGATCGATCTTGAGCGGCCGGTAGATTTCCACGCGGTCGCCCTCGTGCGCGCACGCATCGCGCGCGACAGGCTTCGACCAGAGACCGACCGACAACCCGTTCGCGTCGATGCCGCATTCGCGCTCCACGCCCGACGCCGCGATCACCTGCGCGACCGTGCTGCCCACGGGCACGCGCAACGCACGCAGGAACTGGCGCCGGGGTTCCGCGTAGGCGACCTCGACGAGGATCGTGCCGGCTTCAGTCATCGAGCTTGGCCGCCGCCGCGCAGAAGTCATCGACCATGCGCGACGCGACGCCCTGGAATCCGAGCCGCAGCGCCGGCCCCATGAGTTTGCCCGCGTAGTCGAAATCGAGCGCGAGCGCGATCTTGCAGCCGTCGTCGCCGAGTGCGGTGAACGTCCACTCGCCGTCGAGCGAACGCAGCGGCCCGTCGACGAGCTGCATGCGCAGATGCTGCGGACGCTCGAACGTGTTGCGCGTCGTGAAACTCTGCGTGAAGCCAGCGAAACGCAGGTCGAGACGCGCGGTCAGCACGCCGTCCTCGCGCGACAGCACGCTGGCCGCGGCGCACCACGGGAAGCGCGTCGGGTATGCTTCCACGTCGTTGACCAGATCGAACATCCGCTCGGGCGTGCGGCGAACGATAGCCTGGCGTCGAATCTGGATCATCCACGAACCTTGCAAAAAAACGATGGCGAAACAAAAAACCAAGGACAAGACCGGCAGCGCGACGATCGCGCTGAACAAGCGCGCGCGCCACGAATACCACATCGACGAGCACTACGAAGCCGGAATTTCGCTTCAGGGCTGGGAAGTCAAAAGCCTGCGCGCCGGACGCATCAATCTCGGCGATGCCTACGCGATCGTCAAGGGCGGTGAGATCTTCCTGTTCGGTGCGTCGATCGTGCCTTTGATCTCCGCGTCCACGCACGTCGTCGCCGACGACCGCCGCACGCGCAAGCTGCTGCTGCACCGTGAAGAAATCGACAAACTCATCGGCGCGATCGAACGCAAGGGCTACACGCTGATCCCGCTCGCGCTGTACTGGAAGAACAACCACGTCAAGCTCGATCTCGGCGTCGCACGCGGCAAGCAGGAACACGACAAGCGCGATACCGAGAAGGAACGCGACTGGAACCGCGAGAAGCAGCGCGTCATGCGCGCGAAGAATCGCGAGGCGTGATGCCTTGATTTCCGGGTCGCGCGCCGCCACCATCTCATCTCCCCGGGGACGACATGGTTTCGACGGGGGACGCGAAGTAGTCTGGAGCATGCCGAGGGCGTCATCTTCCTCGCTAATCCGATGGCAAAAACTTAGACGCGAACGACGACGTCTACGCTCTGGCCGCTTAAGGCCTAGCCCCGAACCTCCTTGTGCCCGTGCTCGGAGATGTAGGGTCACTATCACGGGATCGTCCGCGCCGGCGCCTTTCGGTTGCAGATCAGATCCAAGAGGCTGGTTCGGCGGTGTGCTTCGCACGTTGTGTTGCCGCCGGACGAGATCAAACAGCGTGACAAGCATGTAGCGCCGGGCACGGAGTGCCTTCGGACGCGGGTTCGATTCCCGCCGTCTCCACCAAATACTGATCCAAAGCAGTCCAACGAAGTCCAGCGAGAACGAGAAACCCCGCCGAAACGCGGGGTTTTTTGTTTCATGGCGTCCAATGCCGTCCGATGACAGCCGGTAAACTTGTGAGTAGGATAGTGAGTAGGCCGCTACTCACGACGGCCCCTACTCACATTCGACCTACTCACGCCATGCTGACCGACACCAAGCTCCGCGCCCTGCGTCCCCGCGACCGCCTGTACCGCGTCGCCGACTCGGGCGGCCTGTGCATCGAAGTCGCGCCGAGCGGTTCCCGCTTGTGGCGCTTCCGCTACCGCTTCAACGGCAAGGCTTCGATGCTCGCGCTTGGCGAGTACCCGCTCGTCTCGCTCGTCGACGCTCGCCGTCTGCGCGACGAGGCACGCGCCACGCTCGCCACGGGCACATCGCCCGTCGCGGCGTCTCGGGCACGACGCGCAGCGCAGGCCGAACGCGCGGAGAACACTTTCGGCGCGCTCGCGCTGGAATGGCTCGGCTCGCACGGGGCGCAGCTTGCGCCGGGCACGCTCAAACGCGAGCGCAGCATGCTGGAACGTTTCCTGCTCCCTACGCTCGGAAACATGCCTATCGCAGACGTGAAGGCTGCCGACGTGCTCGCCGCGCTGCGCCCTATCCAGAAACGAGGACGCGTCGAAACCGCGCATCGCGTGCGCGCGCTGGCCGGCCGCATCATGCGCTACGGCGTCGCGACCGGGCGCGCCGAACGCGATCCCGTCGCCGACCTTGCGGGCGCGCTGCCGTCGCCAGAGACGACGCACTTCGCCGCTCCGACCGAGCCGGCGCCCGTTGGCGAACTACTCCGCGCGATCGAAGGCTACAGCGGGCACGCCATCGTCGCCGCGGCGTTGAAGCTGGCGCCGCTGGTATTCGTCCGTCCAGGCGAACTGCGTTCGATGCGTTGGGCCGACGTGGATTTCGACGCGGCCGAATGGCGCTACACGGCGACCAAGACGAACACGCCGCACATCGTGCCGCTGTCATCGCAGGCGCTCGCCATCCTGCGCGAACTGCATGGCCTGACGGGATCGAGCGAGTTCGCCTTTCCGTCCGTGCGCTCGTGGAAGCGCCCCATCAGCGACAACACGTTGAACGCCGCCCTGCGCCGGCTCGGCTTCACGACCGAGCAAATGACTTCGCACGGATGGCGCGCGACCGCACGCACGATGCTCGACGAGCGTCTCGGCTTCGCCCCGCACCTGATCGAACACCAGTTGGCGCACGCCGTCCGCGATCCGCTCGGCCGAGCCTACAACCGCACGTCACACCTGCCCGAGCGCCGAAAGATGATGCAGGCATGGGCCGACTACTTGGACGCGCTGCGCACGAACGCGAACGTCGTGGCGATCAAGGGGCGCGCTGCGTGAGCGTGGAAATCACGGCGGCGCAAGTCGTGCTCGAGGACGTTCTTGAATCCGCCGCCGAGGGCTTGGTTGACGCGCGAAAGCGGCACGACGAAGCCAGCGCCGCCGCGTTCTATCACGTCCTGAGCATTGCCGTGGCGAACGCCAAAGCGCTGGATGTCGTGTTTGCCAACGACGAGTTGAACAGCCTTGATCCCGATGCGCTCTTGAGAATCAGTGCGACATGAGCGGAAAGGTGACGCTGCGGATTCATGCTCGTCCGCAATGGCTCGCTATCGCGTGGCTGCGCGAGGCCGGCGAGGTGCGCCCTGCACTCGACGTTCTTCGCAGTGGCGACAAGGTCCCAATAGAACGTCCGCAGAAGTTCGCGAACGTACGCAAAGGGCCTGATTCTTCGATAAATTTTCGAGAATCAGGCCCTTTTTTGTTCACCCCGATCCGCTGCCGTCCGATGCGATCCGGGGGGCACTTGGGGGCCTGATTGGGGGCAGTCCACCGACTCGGCGAAGTGGATGCCCCAATAGCCACCACCATATCTCGCAAGCCACAAGGTCAAAGCGACGGCAAAACACAGCGCCTGCTCGACGGTTTCGGGCTGTATGTGGAAACCTCGCCGACCGGTTCCAAACTCTGGCGCCGGAAGTACCGCTTCGCCTGCGAGGAAAAGCGTCTCGCTCGTAGCAGCTATCGTCGAAGAGTAGTTGGCGCCGGATTGTTTGCAGTTGCAGCTGAGCCTGCATTCAGCGCGCCACAAGCAAAGACCGGGACATGCCGAGCTCACACACTTTCGCCGACGATCCGACCCCGCAGTCCGCCGCTGCGGCGCACCTCCACCGACAGCGCCGCATGCAGCGCATCCGGCGCGCTCCAGATTTCCACGGATTGCTTCGCGCGCGAAACCCCGGTGTAGAGCAATTGCCGCGACAGGATGCGGTGTTCGGCATCCGGCGGCAGCAACACGGCGGCGTGGCGATATTCGGAACCTTGCGCCTTGTGGATCGTGATTGCGAACGCGGTTTCGTGAGCGGGCAGCGCATGCGGCGCGAAGCTGCGCACGCCACCGTCCGCGCCTTCGAACCAGACCCGCAGATGGCCGTCGACATCCGCGAGGCAGAGACCGACGTCGCCGTTGAACAAGCCAACGGCGTAGTCGTTGCGCGTGACGATGACGGCGCGGCCGGAATACCACTCGACTTGCGCATCGATGTCCCAGGCGCGACGCAACTGCGTTTCAACGACGGCGTTGATCGCCACGCTGCCGAACGGCGTCTCTCGCAGCGCGCACAAGAGCTGGCGTTGACCGAGCGCGGCAAGCGCTTCGCGCACCACGGCGCTGCGTTCTTTCGACTCCGACTGCGCATGGGCAACCATCGAAGGCAACACGACGTGCAGCGCATTCGTCGCAGCGAGCTCTTTCGCCCAGCGGGCGATGCGATCGCGCAACGCGCGTTCGTCGGCTACACCGTGTTGGGCGGCGCGTCCGTTCGACGCAGCCAGCGCGGACGCCAATGCTTCGGCATCGCCCGTGCGCACGGCTTCGTTGACCGCGACGAGTTCGCGCTCGGCGCGGAAGCTGTGCGTGAGGCGTACGAGGTCGCCACGCGGATCGGCTTCGAGCGCGGCGACGAGATCGGCGAGCACCGAACCGGTCGCGACCGAAGTGAGCTGGTCGGCGTCTCCGACCAGGATCAGCATCGCATCGGGCCGCACCGCGTCGAGCAGGCTGCGCAGCATCGCGAGATCGACCATCGACGCCTCGTCGACGACGACCACGTCGGCAGCGACCGGATCGCGCGCGTTGCGGCGGAACGCGTTGCGCCACGGTTCGTACCCGAGCAGGCGATGCGCGGTCAGCGCCTCGCTGTCAGGGATGGCATCGAGCAGCGGCAGCCAATCGTCCGGCAACGGCGCTCCCGCGTGGGAGCGCAGTTTCGACTTGCCTTCGCGCAACGCCTGCACGAGCCGCTGTGCGGCCTTGCCCGTCGGCGCGGCGATGCGGATCGCGAGCGGCGATTGCGCGCGTCGCTGCAGCATGAGCAGCATGCGCAACACGGTCGTCGTCTTGCCCGTGCCGGGGCCGCCGGTGAGCACGAACAGCCGCTGGCCGGCGACAGCGCGCACGGCTGCGCGCTGCGCGGCGACGGCATCGGAACGATCGCCGTGGAACAGCGCGTCGAGATCGGCGTCGAGTTGCGCGTCGTCGACGACCGGTGCCGACGCAGCGCGGCGTTCGCGGACACGCGCAGCGGCGGCGGCTTCGTCCGCGTGGTTGCGATGCAGGTAAAAACGATCGCCCGCGTCGAGCACGAACGGCCGCATGCCATTCGCTGCTTGTGTGGCGACGAACGGCGACTCGCGCAACGCGGCGATTTGTTCTGCGGTGAGCGGCGCCATGCCGTGACGGCTTTCGGCGAGCGGCAACGCGGCATCGCCCTGCCCGTCCGCGAAACTCGCCCACGCCGCCGTCGCCGCGAGCAATTCGCCGCCGCCGTGATCGACGACCCACCGGTACAGGGCGCGATCAAGCGGCCGCCACGCTTCGACCGCGAGTTCGCCCGCGGCACGGCGGAACGAATACGCGCTCATGCGGCCACCCGCCCGGCGAAAACGCGATCGACCGAGTCGAGCAGGGTCTCGTCGAAACGATGCGTCCAGATCCCCGCATCCGGCGCGCGTTCCGGCGCGATGCCGACAGCGCGCACGAAGAGGTAGATCGCTTCGCCGAGATGTTCGCTGCGCCGATAGCCGGGCACGCGCTGGCGCAGGTAACGATCCACCGCGATCGTGTAGAGCAGCGCCTGGAACCGGTAGTGCGAATGATCCATCGCGACGTCGAGGTTCGCGGGCGCATACGCAGACAGGCGCGTGCCGTCGCCGAGGCGGTTGGTCTTGTAGTCGAGCACGTGGAAGCGTCCCGCATGTTCGAAGACAAGGTCGATCTTGCCGTTCATGAGGCCGCGCAGCTCGTGCATGGACACGCCGGGCACGAAGTCGCAGACGCGGCGCAGCTCGCGCAGGCTCACGGCATCGAGCATGAAATCGAATTCCATCTCGGCGCGCTGCGCATGCGCGGGCAATGCGCCCAGCGTGGGCGACGCGGCGCGCGATGGCAGCAGCGGCGCGTCGAGCGTGGCCTGGATGCGCATGGCCAGGTGCGGCACGAGTTCGTCGGCCGAACGCTCGCGCAGGCGCACATGCTCGTCGCGCAACGCACGACGGATCAGCGCGTGTTGCTGCGCCATCGGCACACCGACGCGACGGCGTTCGAATACCGCGTGCACGGCGTTGCCGAATTCCGGGCCTGCGACGGGCGCGAGCCACGCGAGTTCGGCGTGAGCGGATTCCGTGTCGAACGATGCAGGCTCGTCGTTTGCGGCGGCCACGATGTTTTCGTCCGTCGTTGCCGCATCTTCCTGCGCGACGGCATAGGCGCCTTGCGACAACGCGGAAAAGCTGTAGCGGAATTCGAAGGGCGCTTCCGCAGGCTCCGCGCGTGCGCGCCGCGGCGATTCCTTCGCGACATCGGTCGCGATCCAGCGCCGCTCCGGCCAAGACCATGGCGCGCTCGACCACGACACATGCGCCATCGAGGTAGGCGCGCCATCGCGCAACAGGCGTTCGAGCATCGCATCGAGCGGCGCGCGAACCGGATCGCTCTCCGCATCACGCGCGTTCTTCTGCTTCGGCCGATCGGGCGGCAGCGCGTAGACGTGGCAGGCATGGCGCGCGCGCGTCAACGCGACATAAAGCAATCGGAAACGCTCGTCCTGCCCTTCCTGCGCGTGGCGCCGTTGCGACTCGCCGTCGAACGCGATCACGCGCTGGCCGCTGGCATGGTCGTGCAATACCGCAATCTCGCCGGAGCGGCCGCTGTTCGCCCACATCAACGGCAGCATGACGATATTGAATTCAAGGCCCTTGCTCGCGTGCAGCGTCATCAGCGTGACGCGCGCCGCATCGGATTCGATGCGCAACTGTTTTTCGTCCGCCGCTTCACCACCGTCGCCACGGCCTTCGCGCTGGTCGTCGAGCCACGCAAGCAGCAGATCCCGACCCGGCAATGCGTCACTCTGCGCCTGCAACAGCTCGCCAAGATGACGCAGGTCGGTGAGCGCGCGTTCGCGATCGGCGCGCGCGAACAAGCGCGCGCTCGCATGCTCGATCACGCGGCGCACCGCGGCAAGCACGCCACGGCGGCGCCACAGCGCATCGAGTTCGCGCAGCAGCGCCGTCTCGCGCTGCCATGTGTCCTGATCGTCGGCAAGCAAGCGCAACTCGTTCCACGTCCGGCCGCCCAAGCGCGTCGCGAGCGCGGCGCGCGCCGCGCCGTCGTCGCGCGGATGCAGCGCCGCGTGCAGCACGATCTGCAACTCGCGCGCCCAATCGGACTTGAACACGTCGTCGCGGCTCGACGACACGCACGGCACGTCGCGCGCCTGCAGCAGCGCACGCAGCGCGGCGATGTCAGCGTGGCTATGCAGCAGCACCGCGATGTCGCCCGGTTGCAGCGCGCGCGCGCCGATGCGATGGCCGCCGGACAGGAGTTCTACGATCTGGTTCGCGCAGGCCTCAAGCGCGGCGTCCTTGCGTTCTCGTTGCGATTCCGGCGCGTCGGCGCGGTAGTGAATGTGCAATGCGCGTTCGCACGGCGCGCCCTCGATCGTGTAGGCGTCGTCGCGGCCTTTCGCCCGAACCGCTTCGACGCGGATGTCGTGAGCGGGATTGGTGCTCAGCACGTCACCGGTCTGCGCGAACCATTCGTTGAGCGCTTCGACGAACGCGCGCGACGAGCGGAAATTCGTATCCAGCGTCATCACGTCGGTCGCACTGCGACGCGCTTCGAGATAGGCATCGATGTCGCCGCCGCGAAAACGATAAATCGCCTGCTTCGGGTCGCCGATCATGACGAGCCGGCCGCGCGGTGCACCGCTGGCATCGGCGTAGATGCGGTTGAGGATGCCGTACTGGAGCGCGTCGGTGTCCTGGAATTCGTCGACGAGCGCAACCGGCCACGCCTCGAGCAAGCGCGCCGCGAGCGTGCTGCCTTCGACATGCAGCGCCGCGTGGACGCGTGCGATGAGTTCGTCGAAGGTCAGCTGGCCGCTGGCGGCGAGGCGGCGTGCGGATCGTTCGCGCAACTCGCTCTGGTAGCGCGTCAGCGCGCGCTGGAACGGCGCGATCGCGACGAGTGGCAACAACGGCGCGGCGTCGTTTGCGAAATCGAGGATCGGCGCATGATCCGCGCGCGACAGCGCATCGGGTTTTAGGTGCTTTTCCAACGGATCAGCGAGTGCGCCAAGCAAATCGCGCGACAGATCCTTCGCGGATTTGTCGTCGATGTCCTCGCCGTCTATGACGTCCGCGAGTCTGCTCACGCGCGTCAGCAATTTCGAATCGGAACGTTTGAATTGCACGGAAGCGATCCAGTCGCGAATGCGCTGCGCATTCGCGGGTGCCATCAACCCGTCGATGCCGTCAGGCAACGCAGCGATCGCGACATCCGGCGCGAGCGCCTTGCCGAGATAGTCGGCGAGGACGCGACGGCCGCGCGCCCACGCCGCGCGATCCTCCTCGGACAACTCGCCCGGCGACTGCACGAGACGGCGCCACAGATCGTCGAGCAATTCGTCGCGCAACGCGGTGGCGTCGACGAGTTCGCCCAGCTCGAACGGCGCGCCGCATTCGAACGGGAAATCGCCGAGGATGCGGCGGCACAAGCCGTGCAGCGTGCCGATCGGCGCAAGGTCGAGCTCGGCGATCGCGAGGCGTAGGCGATGTAGGTCGG
This sequence comes from Pseudomonadota bacterium, assembly GCA_029779475.1. Taxonomy (GTDB): domain Bacteria; phylum Pseudomonadota; class Gammaproteobacteria; order Xanthomonadales; family Rhodanobacteraceae; genus Dokdonella_A. Next base: position 9,013 of record JAKPAN010000173.1, on the reverse strand, counting down.
CTCGGGCGGAGTCGGTCGCATTCGACCAACGCTCGCGCAGCCATGCCTCGTCGGGCGGCGGCGTTTCGCTCGGCGGAGTCGCGTCCGTCGCGAAACGCTGCGCCCAGAGCAAGCGTTCGCGGATGCGTTCGCGCAATTCCTGCGCGGCCGCGTCGGTGAAGGTGGTGACGACGATCTGCTTCGGCGACAGACGCTGCTCGAGCAGCAGACGCAGGTAGAGCACCGAGATCGTCCAGGTCTTGCCGGTGCCGGCGCTGGCTTCGATCAGGCTGCGGCCACCGGGCGTGAGCGGCAGGTTTTCCCAACGCGTCCATGTCACGGGTGTGGTCATGCGCCGTCCTCCCCAGCCGTGTCGAATTCGATGAACGCGCGCAGGTGCGCGGCGTGGCGGGCGAGTTCGGCACGGTCATGCGCGTCGGAAAAATCGCGCTCCCCTGCAAGCAGACGCGCGTAGCCGGGCGCGTAGTCGCGCTCGCCGAGGTGGTGATCGCCGCCGATCCATTCGCGCGTCACCGCATCGGCATCGTCGCCAAGTGCGAGCCAAGACGTCTTCGGGAAATACCATCGCGGCTGGCGCTGCGAGGCGGCGAAGAAATCGAGCAGACCGCCGACGCGGCGCTCGAGGTCGGCGAGTCGTCGTGCTTGCGTCGCGCCATTCGCGGCGACGAAGGCCGCGTCCCATGCATTGAAACGGCACGACCACGCATCCGCTTCGCGCCGGCCGCGATGCGGCGCCGCGACGAGCGCCGCGCGCACCGCGCGATCGGAGGGCGTGTCCAGCCGCAACAACGCCCAGCGCAGGAACAAGCCGATGCGTTCTCGGAAACCGAGATCGGTTTCGGTTTTTCCGGGGCGCACGTCGAGCACCCAGCGCGTTGCATCGGTGTCGAAAATGTCGCGCAGTTCGCCGCGCACGACGTGGCTGGCGATCGTGCGATCGATCGCCAGCGGACGGCTTTCCGGCAACGGTTTCGCGAACAGCGCATGCGCGTCGTGGTTGCCCGCGTCGACGGAAGCGAAGAGTTCGTCGACCTTGTCGCGTTCGGCGCTCCAGGCCTGCTCGCCGACGCGGCCGGGCGGCAGCATGCCCGTCAATCGCGCCCAATCCGGGGCGGTGTCGGGTGCGGCATGTTCGCCGCGCGTGGCGAGTTCCAGGAACAAGCGCGTGCCGACGCGATCGAGCGCATCGACCTTGGCTTCCAGCGGCTCGCTTTCGCGCAGGCGATCGTCGGCGAGCGCATCAAGACGCAATGCGAGTGCGCCTTCGAGCAACTGCCTGGCCGGATCGCGGTAGTAGGCCAGTACGGCCGATAGCGCGATCGGCGCGCGTTCGTCGAAGGCTGCGTCCGGCACAACGGACGCATCCGCCTTCGAGTCGACGAACGGCCGGTTCGACGCCGCGTCCGCCTTGCCCTCGCGCATCGCCGCGAATGCACGACTGTACGAGTACAGCGCCGGATCGCGGCCGTCGAAATAGCGCGCGTCGAACGGTTGCAGCGGATGGCGTATCCACCACGGACGCAGGCGCTTCCATTTCGCGTCGTCGCCTTCGCCGGGCGGCGCGACGTGCTCGACGCCCGTGCCGGCATCGAGTGCGCTCATGAGTTCGGCGAGCGGTGCGGCGGGATTGCGCGGCTTGCCGTCGCGCACGCCTTCGCCGATGTAGGACAGGTGCAGGCGCCAGCGCGCAGACATCACGGTTTCAAGGAAGAGATAGCGGTCGTCGTTGCGCACGTCGCGGTCGCCGAGGCGCGGATGGCGCGCCATCGGATCGAGGCCGCCATCGCGCACGGCGCGCGGAAACTCGCCGTCGTCGAGGCCGAGCACGGCGACGACGTCGAACGGGATCGCTCGCTGCGGCACCATGCCGCAGAAAGTGACGCCGCCGAGCAGGAAGCGTTGGCGCTCGGGCACGCCGTCGAGACGCGACAGCAGCACTTCGCGCACGACGCTGAAATCCAGTTCCGGATCGAGGCCGCCGTCGCCGGGTTCGTCGCGGAGGCCGCGGATGAATTGCAGCAACGTCGACAGTGCGTCACGGCCTTCGGCGTCGTCGGGGGCGACGAAAAACAGTTCGTCGACGCGGCGTTCCAGGCGTTCGGCCCACTCGCTCGCGCGGCGCCGTGAGCTGCCGTCTGCGCAGGCCTCGCGCAGTTCGACAAGCAGGCGGTCGAGCGCGCCGAGCAGCGTGGCCTGCGGGCCGTGCACGCCGTCGAGCGGCGCGATCGCGCTGCCGTCGGGCAAGGTCACTGCGGCGTTTTCATCGCTGCCAGCGCCGAACACGTAGCCGGTGAGCATGCGTTCCATCGCCCAGGCGTGCGTGTGCGCGGCAATCGGCGGCACGTCGAACCGCGCGCGGAAATCGCCGTCGAGCGCCCATGCGGCGCGGCTGGATTCGAGCCAGCGCACGAGCACGTCGGCATCGTCGCCGCGCAAGCCGAGCCGCGCGGCGATCGGCGGTGTCGCGAGCAGATCGGCGATTTCCGGCGCGGTCAGGCGCGATTGCGGCAGGTCGAGCAGGCTGCGGAACGCCTCGAACAACGGATGCGCGCGCGCGACGGCGACGTCGGCGCAGTGGTACGGCAGCGCGCCCTCGTGCTTGCCGGGTTCGCCGAATACGGCCGGAATCAGCGGCAGATACGCATGGATGTCCGGCATCATCACGACGATGTCAGACGGCTTGAGATCGGGCCGCGTACTGCGCGCATCGAGCAGCGCGTCGCGCAGCACTTCGAGTTCGCGCAAGCGCGTGTGGCAAGCGTGCACGCGCAGGGACGCATCCGCGCGCGCGTCGGCGGCGTGTTCGCCGATGAGCCTGGGATCGAAGCGGCGGATGCTTTCCTGCACGCCTTGCAGGCGCGTCGTCGGCGCAGCTTCGCTTTCATCCTCAAAGTGGCGCGTATCGACCTGCGCACCGATGTCGTCGAGCGCGAGCACGAAATGCTGGCCCATGCGTCCCCACGCGGCGAGCAACGCATGGCCTTGTTCGAGGAACGCGCTTTCGGTCTGTTCGCCGGCCGGATCGCGTTCGACGCGTTCGCGCAGCGCCGCGCGTTCGCTGCGCAGACCACCCCAGTACGCGCGGCACGGATCGGGCACGTACAGCGCGACCATGCGCCGCCGCGCCACCGCGCGCAGCACGGCAAGTTCCGCGGGCGCGAGGTGCGCGACGCCGAATACGTGCAGCGGTTCGGCCGGCCCGCGTTGGTGATCGCCGAGCGCGGCGATGAGTTGCGCGACGCGTTCGCCGCGATGCGGAACGCCAATGTCGTCGCGCAACGTCTTCCACAGCGGCGCGAGGAAGCCGCCCGGCGCGGCGCCGTACCGGCCTTTCGCCCACTCGGCGAGCCAGTCCGGGCGGTAGACGAGGTATTGCGAATACAGCCGCGCGAGACGATCGGCGAGCTGGAAGCGGCGGCGCTCGCGCGTCGTCGCGTCGCCTTGCAGGTAGGACGACAGTTCGACGTCGTCGATGGCGCCGAGTTTCCCGTATATCCGCCAACGCAGGAATTCGCGGCGATACGGACGCAACGCGACGGCCTCTTCGCCGAGCACGTCGCGCGCGAGGCGATCGAGCCATGCGCTCGGCAATTCGATGCGCAGGTTCGCGGCGATGCCGTGCGGCCCCTGCCGCACCGCGAGTTCGCGGCCGAGCCAGCGGCGCATGCCCGGATGCGCGGCGATGAGTTCGTGCGGCGCGAGCGCATGCGCGGGTGGCGCCGCACGCAGCAGCGCGAGCAGCGGATCGAGCAGCGCTTCGACGCGGCTCGCGCGGTAGACGAACAATCCTTTCCCCGTATCAAGCATGCCTTTTCGTGGCTCCGCAATTCCCGAACTGCACGGATAACGCACTAGAGTCTCACGAAGCGCGACGGCGCGGATGGGAGCGGCGCGGCTCATCGTGGCCGTTCCTTCAGGCGCCCTTGCGGAAGCAGCGCCGTAGGAGCGTCTGAAGGAGCGACCTATACTTGGCTGGCGGAATATTTGGCCATCAAGGGGGATGCGCTACATGTCCAGGCACGTCATTGCCACCGCGATGCTCGCCGCGTTCTGGTTCGCCGCGTCGCTGCCTGCATGCGCCGCAGGTCATATCGAGGTCGGCGCCAACGGGCCATCGTCGGCGAATCTCGTCAGTGTCGACGAAGACACGCAAACGCCGGTGTCGGTCATCCAGCCTTTCGGCAGTTTCAGCGGTGGCATCCGCGTCGCCAGTTGCGACGTGAATGCCGACGGCACGCCGGATCTCATCGCCGTACCCGGCCCTGGCGGCATGCCGCGCGTGCTCGTGCTCGACGGACGCAACGGCGCGTCGATCGCCGACTTCCTCGCCTTCGCTCCAGGCTTCAGCGGCGGCCTCTACGTGGCCGGCGGCGACGTGGACGGCGACGGCCATTGCGACGTGATCGTCGCGCCCGATACCGGCGCCGCGCCTGAAATAAAAGTGTTCAGCGGCCGCGATCCCAGCCTCGTGCTCGACGATTTCTACGCATATCCCATCGGTGTCACTGCGGGCGTGCGCGTCGCGGCAGCCGACGTGGATGGCGACGGGCTCGCCGACATCGTGACCGGCCTCGGCCCCGGCCAGGCGCCGCAAGTGCGCGTTTACAAATTGCCCGGACAAACCCTGCTGCACGACTTCTACGCCTTCGACGTGAATTTCCACGGCGGCGTCTACGTGGCCGCGGCCGACATCGATCTCGACGGCCATGCCGACCTCATCGTGGGTGCGGGCGGCGGCGCACCGCAAGTCGCCGAATTCAGCGGCATCGACCACGCCTTGCTCACCAGCTTCCTCGCATTCGACGCAGGCTTTACCGGCGGCGTGCGCGTCGCGGCGGGCGATGGCAACGGCGACGGCATCGCGGAAGTCGCCATGGCCACGGGATCCGGTGCCACGCAGGTGAAGCTGACTTACCTCACCTCGCCACCGCCGGCGAGCGGCTTCCTTCCTCTCGGCGCCAGCACGGACGGCAGCTTCGTGGCCATCGCGCCGCGTCCGGACGCGATCTTCGCGGATCATTTCGACATGCCATGAGCGCGCTCGTGCTGCTCGGCCGCAAGGCGCTCGATGCGCTGCTCGACGACGCGAAGCGCAAGGTCGCGGCGTGGAATGCGGCGATGCCGACATCCTGAGCAGGAGTCCGTCCGCGAACCGGATCGGCGCTCGGCGGCGTGTTGCGGAAGGCGGGGCTTGCCTCGGTGCTAGCATGCGCGGCCGTGTTCGCCCAAGTTGCCTTGCCGTGAGTCTTTCCTCCGCTCCGATCGTGGCCGCCTCGTCCCAACGACGCGCGATCGCGCTGATGGTCGGCAGCACGGTGTGTTTCGGCACGATGGCGATCCTGATCCGCATCGTGTCGAAGTCGATGCATCCGTTCGAGATCGCGTTCTTCCGCAGTTTCTTCGGCGCCCTCGCCGCAGCACCGCTGCTGTGGCGCGACGGCTGGCGCACGCTGCGCACGGATCGTCTCGGTTTCTACACGCTGCGCTGCGCGATCGGCACCGTGTCGATGCTCGCCGGTTTCTGGGCGATCGCGCACTTGCCGCTCGCGCAGGCGATCGCGCTGTCGTATTCCTCGCCGCTGTTCGTCACGGTCGGCGCCGTGCTGTTCCTTGGCGAAATCGTGCGCGCGCGACGCTGGAGCGCGGTCGTCGCGGGTTTCGTCGGCGTGCTCGTCATCGTGCGGCCGGGCACGGACGGATTCACGGCGGCGAGCCTCGTCGCCTTGCTCGCCGCGGCGTGTTCGGGCGCCGTGACGATCAGCATCAAGTTCCTCGCGCGCAGCGATCCGCCGGACACGATCGTGCTGCTGACGACTTGGCTATGGGTGCCGCTGTCGCTGCCGGCCGCACTCATGGTCTGGCAATCGCCGCCGCTTTCGATGCTGCCGCTGCTCGTCGCGATCGGCGCGCTCGGCACCGCGGGCCAGTACACGTGGACGCACGCGCTCAAGCGCGCGGACGCGTCCACGCTCGCGCCGCTGAGCTACCTGCAACTCGTGTTCGTGGCGTTCCTCGCCTGGTTCGCGTTCGACGAGAAACCCGACCGTTGGACCGCCATCGGTGCCGCCATCGTGATCGGCGCGAGCTTGTACATCGCGCGGCGCGAAGCCAAGCTCGCACGCCTGCAACGCAGCACATCTGCCATTGCCACCGAACCCGCCGTCTGAGGCCACATGAACGAAGCCGCGCCCGAAGCCGTTTCAAAACCCGCGCGCCGTCTGTCGGCAGCCGATATCAGCAGCGGCCTTGCGCTCGCGGTCAGCGTGTTCGCACTGGCGATCGGCACCTGGCAAACACGTCTGATGCAAAGCCAGTCACGCGCCAGCGTGTGGCCCTATCTTTCCATCGGCTATACCTACACCAATGGTGCGGAGACCAACGGCTTCATCTGGACGATCGACAACAACGGTGTCGGCCCTGCACTCGTTCAATCGACCACGCTGAGCCTGGATGGCAAGCCGATGCGCAATTGGGACGAAGTGCTCACCGCGCTGGGCACGGCGAAGCGGACGAACATGGCGACGACCAGCTTCGCCGGTTCGGTGATACCGCCGAACACGAACCGCGAAACGACCGTCGCTGCGATCCGTGTGGACGACCGCGAAATCGCCGGATTGCTGAAGGGCGCGATCGAGCGCTTCCGCATGGACATCTGTTATTGCTCGATCTACGACGACTGCTGGGTCGCGCATTGGCAGAACTGGCGCGCCGACGCGGTCGACCGTTGTCCGGCCGAAGGCGTCCAGTTCGAGCAATAACCGCCGGAAGCGTCGATTGCTACGGCATTACGCGCGCTGCGCGTAACGCCGCGCGACGTAGTCCTCGACCACGCCGACGAACTCGTCGGCGATGTGCTCGCCGCGCAATGTCATCGCCTTCTGCCCGTCGATGAACACCGGCGCGGCGGGCGCTTCGCCGGTGCCCGGCAGCGAGATGCCGATGTCGGCATGCTTCGATTCGCCCGGCCCGTTGACGACGCAGCCCATGACCGCGAGCGTGAGGTTCTCGACGCCGTCGTACTTGAGGCGCCACTCCGGCATCTTCTCGCGCACGTGGTCCTGCACGGTCTTGGCGATTTGCTGGAACAGGGTGCTCGTCGTGCGACCGCAGCCGGGACACGCCGTGACCAGCGGCGTGAACGCGCGCAGGCCCATCGTCTGCAACAGCTCCTGCGCGACGACGACCTCGCGCGTGCGCGATTCGCCGGGCTCGGGCGTGAGCGAAATGCGGATCGTGTCGCCGATGCCTTCCTGCAACAGCACGCCGAGCGCGGCGGTCGAGGCGACGATGCCCTTGCTGCCCATGCCCGCCTCGGTGAGACCGAGGTGCAACGCGTAGTCGCAACGCGCGGCGATGTCGCGATACACCGCGATGAGTTCCTGCACGCCCGAGACCTTGCACGACAGGATGATGCGTTCGCGCGAAAGTCCGAGTTCCTCGGCGCGTGCGGCGGAATCGAGCGCGGAGCGGATCAATGCTTCGCGGCCGACGCGCGCGGCATCCCACGGCTGCGCGCGCGAATGGTTTTCGTCCATGAGCGCGGCGACCATGGCCTGATCGAGCGAGCCCCAGTTCGCGCCGATGCGCACGGGTTTGTCGTACTTCAACGCGAATTCGATGATCGCGGCGAACTGCGTGTCCTTCTTCTTGCCGAAGCCGACGTTGCCGGGATTGATGCGGTACTTCGCGAGCGCCTGCGCGCACGCCGGCTCGCGTTCGAGCAACTGGTGGCCGTTGTAGTGGAAGTCGCCGATCAACGGCACGCCGACGCCCATCATGTCGAGTCGTTCGCGGATGCGCGGCACCGCGGCCGCGGCTTCCGGCGTGTTGACGGTGACGCGCACGAGTTCCGATCCGGCGCGGGCAAGTTCCGAAACCTGTTTCGCCGTGCCGGCGACGTCGGCGGTGTCGGTGTTCGTCATCGACTGCACGACGACGGGCGCGCTGCCGCCGACGGCGATGCCAGCGACGACGACCGGTACGCTCGCGCGGCGCGCGACGGCGGAAGGATGTGACGAACTCATGACGCGGGCGGCTCCGGAAACCTGGCGCGGCGACCGCGCGAGCCTGCATTTTCGCATACCGCTGCATGCGCCCGCGCGTTCGCTACACTCGGCCGATGGCCGTGACCGTACCCAGCCGATTCGCCACGCATCGCCTGCTCGCCGAACAGGCGTTCAGCCGCGCCGCGGGCGCGCCGCTGATCGCCGGCAACGCGGTCGAACTGCTCATCGACGCCGGCCCCACCTTTGAGGCATGGCACGCGGCGATCGGGCAAGCGCGCGAGACGGTCTTGCTCGAAAACTACATCTTCCGCGACGACGACGTCGGCCGCGGCTTCGTCGCCGCGCTGGCCGATCGCGCGCGTGCGGGCGTGCGCGTGTGCGTCGCGCGCGACTGGCTCGGCTGCTTCGGCCAATCCGGCGCGCGTTTCTGGCAACCCTTGCTCGACGCCGGCGGCGAAGTGCGCGCGTACAACCCGCCGCGCCTGCTCAGCCCGTTCGGCTGGCTCGCGCGCGACCACCGCAAACTGCTCGTCGTCGACCGCACGATCGGCTTCGTCGGCGGCATTTGCGTTAGCGGCGCGTGGCTCGGCGATCCCGCGCACGGCGTGCCGCCGTGGCGCGACACTGCGGTCGCGATCCGCGGGCCGGTCATCGACGAACTCGTGCAGGCGTTCGCCGACGTCTGGGCGCAGATGGGCGAGCCGTTGCCCGATGCGATCGCCGCGCGCGACAAGGCGCCGCCGAGCGTCGGCAGCGTCGACGTCCGCGTCATCGCCACCGTGCCGAATGTCGCCGGCGTATATCGCCTCGACCAGCTCATCGCCGGCGCCGCGCGCAAGAACCTCTGGCTGTCGGACGCGTATTTCGTCGGTGTCGCGCCCTACGTGCAGGCGCTCGTCGCGGCTGCGCGCGACGGCGTCGACGTGCGCCTGCTCGTGCCGGGGTCGAGCGACATTCCCGCGGTCGGCTCGATGTCGCGCGCCGGCTACCGGCCGCTGCTCGAATCC
>JAKPAN010000162.1 GCA_029779475.1 Pseudomonadota bacterium | reverse complement strand
TGCACCAGGGCTCGACGGTGCGCCTGCTCGGGCCGTCGAAGATCGACGCTTCGATGCTGTGGCCGCTGCTGCTCATGGCGCTCGCCACGCACCTGTGGTTTTTCGGCAGCGTGCTCGCGCGCACGCGCGCCGGGCTGATCGAACTCGACGCGGGCAAGGACTGGGTGCGCACGCTCGCGCTCGGCAAGGCGGACTGACGCGCTGAAGCCCGTCGGCGCGGCGATGTCAGGTCGCCGCCATGTTTCTCGTGACTCCGGATGAAGCGGCGACGACGCCGCGATTCACGGAGCCACGCCATGTCCCACCTCGCTCGCCGACTGCGCACGCGCCCGACCGGGTGCTGCGCTTTCCTGCTGCTCGCCGCGGCACCCGCCGCGCTTGCCGATCCCTATGTGCCCGACCCGGGCTACAACAACGGCCAGATCGGCGCGGACAACTTCGCCGCGACCGGCTACGACTACCGGCGCGGCGAGAAGCTCGTGCGCCTCGACAACGGCGACATCATCGTCGCGGGCGTCGTGCCGGGTGTCGGCAGCGCGGCCGGACACACCAAGATGGGCCTCGTCCGCTACAACAGCGCCGGCGCCCGCCAGACCTGGAGCAATCCCGGCGCGAACGGCTTCTACAACAACCAGTACGTGATCACGCCCTGCCTGAGCACGCCCAACTGGTGCGGCGACGTCCGGGACGTCAAGGGCATCTACCGCTATGGCGATCGCATCTTCGTGCTCGCCGACACCGAGAACTCCCGCCTCAGGTCGGTCGGCGGCAATCCGCCGTTGCTGATCTGGACGCCGTATCCATCGGTCGACGCTTACGTGTTCGGCACGGACGGCTCGTTCAAAGGCATGACTGTGCTCGATTCCGACGACTACGCCGACGACGAGTCGCGCACCGTCTACGGCGGCGGCATCGCGATGTACGACAACAACATGTTGCCGACGGCGGTTTCGCTCGTCTACGCGGGAACCGGCATCGTCGATGGCCTCTACCGGCCGCGATTCGCGCGCTTCACCGTCGCCAGCGACAGCACGATGACGGCGCAGACCGACGTCGTAGAGCCTGCGTTCGGCACGTGGTGCGACAACGATCCCTGCCAGTTCAACGGCATCGCCCTCGGCGGCCGCACGAGCCTAACGGCACCGCCGCGCATCTACGTCGCCGGCGCGCGCTGGCATCCCGGCCCCAACCCGGGCCAGATCGGCTGGGGTGCGGGCTGGGATGCGTTCGCCGCAAGCGTCAATTCGAATGGCACCCCGCGCACGGCCTTCTCGGGGAGCGGCCTGTACGACACCGAAGGCATCGGCTCGCAGAGCGGCGGCCAGAAGATCGCCGTCGATCCCGGCTTCCTGACCAGTGACGACGAAGTCTTCCTCATGGCCAACGTCGAGCAGGCCTGCAAGGACAGCATTGCCGTGCTGAAGATCACCGAGGCTGGCACCACGGCCACCACGTTCGGTCTGGGCGGCAAGGTCGTGTATGGCGGCAGCACCCAGACCAACACGGCGAACTGCAACCTGGGCTGGAGCGTCGGCACGATCCGCGCCGACTATCCGACCGACATCGTCTACTCGAACGGCAAGCTCGGCGTGGCCGGACTCAACATCTACCGCACGGGCGGCATTTGCGTGGTCGGACAGCCCTGCCCGGAAGACAACGTCGACGGCGAACTCGCGGTCATCGACGCCGCGACCGGCGCGATCGAATCCTGGCGCGGCTACGCCTTCGGCGAAACGCCCGGCGGCGCGCGCTCGCGGCATTCCGGCTTCTGGGGCATCGCGGCCAGCGGCGAAGATGCGTTCTCGGTCGCTGGCGACGTGCGCTATTTCAATTCCGCACCCGCGGATCGCGCCGGCAAGCAGATGTTCGCGACGCTGCGCCTGAAAGCGCAAGGCGACGTGATCTTCAGGAACGGCTTCGACTGACGATCGCCCGCCGCATACGCCGTCAAAGCGCGCATCGTTTTTGATAGTCTGGCGATCCGGGAGCTGCAATGGCGGCTCCCGAATCGTTTCAGCGGATCAAGAAAATGAACGACTTCCTCGACATGGGCGGCTACGGCGGTTACGTCTGGGGCGCCTACGCGGTGTTCTTCATCGTCATGGCGTTCGACGCCTTCGCCGCGCGCACGCAACGTCTGCGCCAGCTCGCGCAGGTGCGCGGGCGCATCAAGCGCGCCGCCGCGCGCACGGACGGCACGCGATGACGCCGACCCGCAAGCGCCGCCTCATCGTCGTCTCGCTCGTGCTCGCCGCGGTCGCGGTGGCGGCCGCGCTCATCGTCGTCACGCTCGGCCAGAACACCAATTACCTGTTTTCGCCGAGCGAAGTCGCGGCCGGCCACGTGCCTGCGGGCGCGACGTTCCGCCTCGGCGGCGTCGTGCTCGAGAAGTCCATGCATCGCGCCGGCGATTCGCTCAAGGTCGACTTCGTCGTCACCGACCGCTTCAAGGAGATGCCGGTCGAATACACCGGCATCCTGCCCGACCTGTTCCGCGAAGGCCAAAGCATCATTGCGACGGGCAAGCTCGACGGCAGCCGCTTCGTCGCCACGCAAGTGCTGGCCAAGCACGACGAAACCTACATGCCGCGCGAAGTGCGCGACGCGATCGAGAAGGCCAAGGCCGCGGAAACAAAACCTGCGTCAGGAAGCGCGGCGCAGTGAGGCCGGCTTCGCGTCGCTGCCCGCAACGACGCTGAAACGCATCGTGCCGCCGATCGCGGTATCGAGCGCGCCGTGCATGCGCGACGACAGGTAGTCGATGAAGCTGCGCACGGCCAGGCTCATGCCGTTGCGCGACGGAAACATCGCGTAAAGGTGCATTTCCGGCAGCGACCATTGCGGCAGCAGCCGCACGAGCGCGCCTTCGGCGAGATCGTCGCGGCAGCAGATCGGCGGCAGTTCGGCGATCCCGCAGCCACTGAGCGCGGCGTGGCGCAACACGATCAGATCCTCCGCGACCAGGCGCGGCGCATACGCGATCGTGCGCGTGTCGCCGTGTTCGTTGGTGAGCCTCCAGACGTGACGCTCGCCGCGACCGCGGATGCCGGCGAGGCTGGGCAGGCCGCGCAAGGCTTCCGGCGCGAGCGGCATGCCGTGGCGCGCGACGAAATCGGGACTGGCGACGAGCAAGTGCCGCGCGACGGTGAACGTGCGCACGACATAGTTCGACGCGCGCACCGCAGGCGCGATGCGCAGCGCGACGTCGTAGCCTTCGGCGACGAGATCGACTTCGCGGTTGGTCGCGTCGAGGACGATCTCGATTTCCGGATAGTCGAGCATGAAATCCGACAGCACCGGCGCAAGCACCGCGTGCGCGAAATTCACCGGGCTGGACACGCGCACGACGCCGCGCGGCACGCCACGCGCGTCCTCGATGACTTCGGCGGCGCGCGCGACTTCGTCGAGCACGATGCGGCAGCGCTCGTAGTAGCGCATGCCGATGTCGGTGATCTGCAACTTGCGCGTCGTGCGGTGAATAAGGCGCACGCCGAGGCGTTCCTCGAGCCGCGCGAGGTGCTGGCTGAGCACCGACTTGGCGACGCCGAGCGCTTGGCTCGCCGCGCTCAGGCTGCCGTGTTCGACGATCCGCGCGAAATGCAGGATGTCGTTGAGGTCGTTGCTCATCGCGAGTCCTTCGGCATCGACATGCGCCGCATTATGCCGACTCGCGCGACGGGCTCTTGTTCGCTGCAGCATTTCCGCCGCGCATCGTTGTTCGGATACGCAAACAATCTTTTCCGCAAACCGGCCTAGGCAATCGCGGCGTGGTGGTGGACACTGCCGGCGACGTTCGGGGACGTCAGCGTGTTGCAGCCAGCCTCAGCGGCGACGATCGATACCGGCATCGTCGGCCGTGCGCCAGCCAACGGGGAAGCGATGATGAAGATGCTGCGCCAGTGCGCGACCTTGCTCCTTTGCGGAGCGCTTCTCGGCATTGCCCTTGCGCCCGCGCATGCGCAGCAGACGCGCGAGGAGATGGCGCGCAACCTGCCCGCTTCGGGATTGTCCAGCGACGAGCTCAAGTCGACGCAGGTCAACCTGATCGCCGCACCGGGCTTCGCCAAGGCGCACGTCGCGACGAATCCGGGCGCGCCGAACGCGACGCCCGTCGGCGAAAAGACCTGCATCGGCTGCCACCAGCTCGAAGCCGACCATTTCACGCACACGCTGCACGCGCTCGGTCTGCACACCGCGAACAAGGCCGACGCGTCGATCCCGGTGTGCGAAGCCTGCCACGGCCCCGGCTCGGCGCATGCACAGGCGCCGCTGACGCGCGGGCTCATCATCGGCTATACCAAAAATTCCGGCACGCCGATCGACGTGCAGACGAAGACCTGCCTGACTTGCCATCAGGGCGGCCCGCGCGACCACTGGACCGGCTCCGTGCACCAGCGCAACGGCCTGTCGTGCAGCGACTGCCACAACCCGATGTCGAACTTCTCGACCGAAGGTTTGATGGCCAAGCAGTCGATCAACGACACCTGCGCGCAATGCCACCAGGACGTCCGCATGCAGTTCAACCGGCGCTCGCACATGCCGCTGCCGGAAGGCCAGATGAGCTGCGACGACTGCCACAACCCGCACGGTTCGCTGACCAATCCGCTGCTCAAGACCAACAGCGTCAACGAGACCTGCTATCAGTGCCACGCCGAAAAGCGCGGGCCGTTCGTGTTCGAGCACGCGCCGGTGCGCGAAAGCTGCCTGAACTGCCACACGCCGCATGGCTCGAACCAGAACACGCTGCTGGTCGCGCCGATCCCGTTCCTGTGCCAGCAGTGCCACGTCAACCAGCGTCATCCGAACGACCTGCAGACGGCGCAATCGCTGCGCAGCGGCGCGCATCCGGACGAACGCATCATGGGCCGCGGCTGCATCACCTGCCACGCCAACATCCACGGATCGAACGCGCCATCGGGCGCGAAATTCCACGAATAGGACGGGAGGACGACCATGCGCACGCTTCGTTCATTCCGCCTGTTGCCGCTGGTGGTGGCGATCGGCTCGACCTACGCGCTCGCCGACACCGGCGTCGGCGTCGATACCTGGCGCGGCAACAAGCTCGACCCCACCGCCGGCGCACAAGGGCAGATACCCGACGAACGCGGCACGAACTGGCTCGTCGAAGGCCAGCGCCGCTCGCCGACCGGCAATCTCTACATGTGCCCGGCCGACGCGCCCGACGTCGACACGTTCGGACGCTGGGTCGGCTACGGCTCGGTGCAGATCGGCGGCATCGCCGCCGGCGGCGACAAGAACAACGCGCTGTGGAACCGCTACGCCGATTGGGACAGCGGCCTCATCCTCGGCCTGCTCGACTACACCTGGCAGCGACCGGACGACGGCGCCTACGCGAACGTGCGCGCGAGCCGCATCAGCGAGGACGACCAGTACTACCAGGCCGTGTTCGGCCGCGCGGGCGCGTACAAGGTGCAGGCCTTCGTGCGCGACATGCCGAACATCCTTACTTCCACCGCACGCCCGATCTGGAACGGCGTCGGCACGAACAACCTCACCTTGCCGAGTTCGCTCACACCCGGCGGCAGCACGATCGCTCAGGTCGCCGCCGTGTCCGCGGCGACGCCCGAGCGCACGCTATCGGTAAAGCGCGACAAGCAGGGCCTGTCGTACAGCACCTTCCTCACGCCGGAATGGACGGCCTACGCGAACGTCACCGACGAGGAACGCAAGGGTGCGCGGCCGTACGGCGGCCCGTTCTTCTTCGCGTTCGCGTTTGCCGGCGCGCCGTTCTTCACCGACACCGGCGGCGTCAACGAAACCGTCAAGCCGATCAACGATTCCACGATCAGCGTCAACGTCGGCCTGCGCTATGCCGGCCCGGTCTGGCGCATGGACATCGGCTACCAGGGCTCGTTCTATCGCGACGCGAACACGCGCTACACGTTCCAGTCGCCGTTCACGCTGTCGACGCCGCTGATTCCCGGCGCGGTATCGGCGCCGCTCTATCAGGGCCAGATGTCGACCGAGCCCGACAACAACTACCACAACCTGCAGATGACGCTGACGCGCAAGATCGCGTTCGACGGCGAAGTCTCCCTGTCCGCCGCGGCCGGGCGCATGACGCAGAACGACCGGCTCATCGCGCCGATCGACTGCCAGGGCGTGTTCGGCATCGGCCTCGGCGGCAGCCTTGCGCTCGGCCCGCAGAATCCGTTCCTGTATTCGTGCAACGACTGGAACACGACGGCGGCGCTGTCGCGGCAGAACGCCGACATGCGCATCGACACGTCCATGTTCGACGCACGCATGACCCTGCATCCGGTGGCCGACGTCACGCTGCGCGGCGGCTTCAAGTTCGACAGGCAGGACTACCGCAACGTCTACATGATGTACAACCCGCTCACGGGCCAGTACGGCTACGTCAGCGAGAACGGTTCGCAAGGCAGCATCGTGCCGGGCGAAGTCGGCATCGTCGATCCGCTCAACAATACCGGCGCGCCGGTACGCATCTCGAGCCTGCCGCTCGACATCCAGACCATCGACGCCAACATCGGCGCGGACTGGCGCTTCACCGACAAGAACACGCTCGGCGCGACGTTCGATTTCAACCGCTACGAACCGACCCATCGCGAGCGCCAGCAGATCGACGACAGCAGCCTCAAGCTGACCTGGGTCAACCGCTCGCTCGACTGGCTCACGCTACGCATCAACTACACGTACCTCACGCAGAGCGGCGACCGTTACAACTACAACCCCTACGGTTTCACCTTTTCCTACAGCCTGCCCGGCTATGCCGGCCCGGAGCCGCCGTCCCATACGGTGGACGCGATGCGCAAGTACGACATGTCCAGCCGCGACGAGAACAAGCTCGACGTGATGGCCACGATCATGCCGCGCGATGACATGACGATCTCGGCCTCGCTGCGCGGCGACCGCAATTCCTACGACGCGCAGATCGGCCGCCAGAACTACGACACCTACTCGGCCACGCTGCAATGGGAATGGCAACCGGCCGCGTCGACGAGCATCAACGCATTCGCGGCCATCGACCGCTCGCGCCTCAAGCTCGCCAACGTGCAAGACCAGCAAAACGGCGCCGGCACCGACCCGACGCTCGGCGGCCCGAACTACGCTTACAACGGCATGTGGTGGCTGCGTGACCATCAGCGCGACTGGTACGGCGGTCTCACGCTCAACCACGTCTGGCGCAAGATCAAGTTCGATGCGGGGTGGAACTACATCTACTCGCGCGGCACAGACAACTACCGCTACGCCGGTTCGAGCGCCCTCGCCTACCCCGCCACTGCACCGAATACCGGCCCCGGCAGCGGCGCGTTCCCGGCGATGGTCTATCGCGTCAATTCGTTCGCCGTCGGCGCGACCGTGCCGCTGTCGCCGCGCATTTCGCTGCGCGTGTTCGACCAGTACGAACGCGGTCACGTCAGCGACTGGCACTACCTCGGCTTCGATGCGGGCTACGTCGTCGGCAACCGCGTCTATACCGATGGCGGCCCGGTCAGCTACCACGCCAACCTCGTCGGCGTGCTGCTCAATGTGAAACTGTGAGGAGCGCCTGCATGAAAACGACGCTTCGGGTTTCCTTCGCCGCCACCGTATTGGTTGCAATGACCGGTTGCGCGGCGCCCGGCTTCCTCGACCTGCGCGCACCCGTCGCCGTTTCCGGCAATGCCGACGCGGGCGCACAGAAAGCCGCCGTCTGCACCGCCTGCCACGGCCCGAACGGCGTTTCGCCCATACCGACGTTCCCGAACATTGCGGGGCAGAAGGCCGATTACCTGTACTGGCAACTCGTCGAATTCCAGCGCAAGGTCAAGCCCGATTCGCCGATGACGGCGATCGTCGCCGGCTTGAGCGACACCGACCTGCGCGACCTCGCCGCACATTTCGCAGCGCAAACGCCCGCGCCCGCGAGCGGCGACGCGAACGCCTTCGCCGACGGCGCGCGCCTGTATCGCGAGGGCGATCCCGCACGCGGCTTCGTACCCTGCCAGGGCTGCCACGGCGCAAACGCCGACGGCAACGTCGGCGGCGGAGAAGCGCGCTATCGCGCGTATCCGTCGTTGCGCGGCCAGCATTCGCCGTATCTCGTGCAACGCTTGCAGGATTTCCGCAACGACAAATACGCACTGTCGAGCAACGACCACATCATGCACGGCGTGACGCAGGCCCTCGACGACCAAGCCATCGCGCAGGTCGCGGGCTGGCTGCAAGCAGCGCCGCCGTGAATCGCCTCGCTACATAGGCGCGAATCCGGAATGTTCCACAAACACAGGAACGTTCCGCCAACGATCATGCGCAAGCGCGCATAATCGACCAGCGAGTCGGCGAGATTCCGGCTCGCGTGCCGCGAAGGTTCGTCATGACGACGGCTTTCGGGGTTCCCCGTTCCCAGCGATGCATTCGCTAGCCAGGAAAATGACATGTCCACAGAAAACAAGACTCCCATCAACCAGAGCCGTCGCCGCTTCCTGCTGACCACCGGTGCAGGCGCCGGCGCAGCGCTTGCGATCACCGTGTTGCCCACGTTCGCGCGCGCGGACGACTTGCCGCATCTCGCGCCGAGCGAGCCGACCGCGCAGGCACTCGGCTACGTCGAAGACACGACCAAGGCCGACGACAAGAAGTACCCGAACCACAAGCCGACGCAGGATTGCGCGAATTGCAATTTCTGGCAGGGCGGCAGCAGCGAATACGGCGCCTGCCAGCTGTTCCCGGGCAAGGCCGTGCGCAACAAGGGCTGGTGCTCGGCGCACGCCGAAAAGAAAGCCTGATCCCGCGTTTCCTCGGCGACCCACATCAACAGGCGGCGCGCGCATCGGCGCGCCGCCGGGTCGCCGTGTCCGCCTTGGTCGCGTAATCTAGCGCGTCCTGTCCGCCGTCTCTCCCGCATGATCCCCGAACTCGGTCAATTCGCGCTGATCCTCGCGCTGGTTCTCGCCGCGCTGCAATGCGCGCTGCCCATCGTCGGCGCGCAACGCGGCAATGCCGCGCTCATCGCCGTCGCGCGCCCAGCCGTCGCCGGGCAAGCCGTGTTCGTCGTGCTCGCGTTCGCGATCCTCACTTACGCGTTCGTGACGCAGGATTTTTCGGTCAGCTACGTCGAGCACAATTCCAATTCGCTGCTGCCGTGGTACTACCGTTTCTCAGCGGTGTGGGGCGCGCACGAAGGTTCGTTGTTGTTGTGGGTGCTCATCCTCAACATCTGGACGGTCGCGGTCGCTGCGTTCTCGAGGAAGCTGCCCGACGTGTTCATCGCGCGCGTGCTCGGCGTGCTTGGCTTTATCAGCTTCGGCTTCCTGCTGTTCACGGTGCTCACTTCCAATCCGTTCCTGCGCACCCTGCCGATTCCGGTCGACGGCAACGATCTCAACCCGGTGCTGCAGGATCCGGGACTCATCATGCATCCGCCGATGCTCTACACGGGTTACGTCGGCTTTTCGGTCGCGTTCGCGTTCGCGATCGCGGCGTTGCTGGGTGGCGAACTCGACGTGCGTTGGGTACGCTGGGCGCGTCCGTGGACGAACGTCGCATGGGCCTTCCTCACGCTCGGCATCGCGCTCGGCTCTTGGTGGGCGTATTACGAACTCGGTTGGGGCGGCTGGTGGTTCTGGGATCCGGTCGAGAACGCCTCGTTCATGCCGTGGCTGGTCGGCACCGCGCTGATCCACTCGCAAGCCGTCACGGAAAAGCGCGGCTCGTTCCGCGCATGGACGCTGCTGCTCGCGATCTTCGCGTTCTCGC
This sequence comes from Pseudomonadota bacterium, assembly GCA_029779475.1. Lineage (GTDB taxonomy): Bacteria > Pseudomonadota > Gammaproteobacteria > Xanthomonadales > Rhodanobacteraceae > Dokdonella_A. The sequence goes on along the minus strand of JAKPAN010000162.1, from coordinate 25,440 downwards.
TGTCGCTGCTCGGCACCTTCCTCGTGCGCTCGGGCGTGCTGACCAGCGTGCATTCGTTCGCGGCCGATCCGAAACGCGGCCTGTTCATCCTCGCCTTCCTCGCGATCGTCATCGGCGGTTCGCTGCTGCTGTACGCGCTGCGCGCGCCAAAGGTGTCCGGCGGCGAACCGTTCGCAGCCGCGTCGCGCGAAACGCTGCTGCTCGTCAACAACCTCATGTTCACCTGCGCTGCGGCGATGGTGCTGCTCGGCACGCTGTATCCGATGATCGGCGACGCGTTCGACCTCGGTCGCATTTCGGTCGGCCCGCCGTACTTCGGCTTCATGTTCATGCTGCTGATGACGCCGGTCGTGCTGCTGATTCCGTTCGGGCCCTTCGTCGCCTGGCGCAGCGGCCGTTTCGACGCCGCGTTGCGCATGCTGCGCCCTGCTTTCGCGACCGCCGTCGTCGCCACACTTGCCGCATGGCTGTTCCTGCGGCCGGCGTCGCCGCGCTTGCTGTTCAGCGTCGCTGCATCGCTGTGGGTCGGCATTGGCATCGCCTCGTACGCGCTCACGCGCTGGCGCAATGCGCCACGCGGACGCCGCTACACGCCCGAGATGCTCGGCATGATCTGCGCGCATTTCGGCGTCGCGCTGTTCCTCGCCGGCGTGCTCGTCGTCGAATCGACGAGCGTGGAAAAGGACGTGCGCCTGGCGCCGAACGAGAAGATCGCGATCGGCCAGCTCGAATTCCGCTTCGACGGCGTCACGCAAGCGCAAGGTCCGAACTATTCGGCGCAACAAGGCACGCTCAGCGTGCTCAAGGACGGCGCGGTCGTCGCGACGTTGCATCCGCAGAAGCGCCAGTACGCCCGCCGCAGCCAGGTACAGACCGAATCGGCGATCGACCCCGGCCTGTTCCGCGACCTCTATGTCGCACTCGGCGAGCCGGTCGGCGACGACGGTGCGTGGGCCGTGCGTGTCTACGTGAAACCGTTCGTGCGCTGGATCTGGCTCGGCGCGCTGCTCATGATGCTGGGCGGTTTCATCGCAGCAACGGACAAGCGCTTCCGTCGATTGCCTGAACCCGCATCGCGACCGCAGGACACGCAAACACCGCGCATGCACGCCGAGGCGCACGCATGAACGCGCGCCTGTTGCCATTCACCGGTTTCGTGCTCGTGCTCGCCCTGCTCGGCTTCGGCATCTGGTGGAGCAGCACGCACGACCTGCGAGAAGTGCCGTCGCCGCTGATCGGCAAACCCGCGCCGGCGTTCGCGCTGCCGCTGCTCGACGATCCCGCGACATCGTTCGGCAGCAAGGATCTCGCCGGCCAGCCGTACTTGCTCAACGTATTCGCGAGCTGGTGCTTCGCATGCCGCGACGAACACCCGATCCTCATGCAGGAAGGCAAGCGCCTCGGCATCAAGCTCGTCGGCTTCGACTACAAGGACGAAGCCGACGACGCGAAGCGCTGGCTCGCGCAATATGGCAATCCGTACGACGTCGTCATCGCCGACTTGCCCGGCAACGTCGCCATCGACTTCGGCGTGACTGGCGCGCCGGAGACCTTCCTCGTCGATGCCGACGGCGTCATCCGCTACAAGTACATCAGCCCGATCACGCCGGAAGTCATCGCGACCCAACTGCTGCCGCGCATCGCGGCGAAGAAGGGAGCGCAGCGATGAGAAAGCTCTTCACGGCCACGCTGCTTTCGTTTGCGCTGTGCACCGCCGCGCTCGCCGCCGTCGACCCGCTGCCGTTCAAGGATCGCGCCGAAGAGGTGCGCTTCCAGAACCTCACCAAGCAGCTGCGCTGCCTCGTCTGCCAGAACGAAAGCCTCAACGATTCGAGCGCGCCGCTCGCCGCCGACCTGCGCCGCGACGTGTTCGAACAGATGCGCGCCGGCAAGAGTGACGCCGAGATCAAGCAGTGGCTGACTGCGCGCTACAGCGATTTCGTGCTTTACGATCCGCCGCTGCGTGGTGCGACGTGGCTGCTCTGGTTCGGCCCCGCGTTGATCCTGCTCGTCGGCGGCGGCGCGCTCTTTGCGACGATCCGCCGCCGCACGGCCGCGCAACCCGCGAACACGCCCGCGCCCACTTCCGAGGACGACTGGTAATGACCCTTTTCCTTGCTTGCGCGGCGCTGATGATCATGGCCGCGCTGGCCTTCGTGCTGCTGCCCTTGCTGCGCCATCAGCGCGCGTCCAATCCCGTCGCCGAACGCCTGCGTGCGCTCGACGCCGCACGCGATGCCGGCGTCGTCGACGCCGACGAATACGCGCGCAAACGCGCCCTGCTCGAAAGCGCTTCGCCCGATGCGCCGCGCGCGAAGCCTGCCCTTGCCGCGATCGTTCTGACCGCGTTCTTCGTGCCTGCCGTCGCGCTGACGCTGTATCGACTCGTCGGCGCGCCGCAGGCGATCGACGCACCGACGGCCGCCGCCGCGGATGAGCCCGCCGCGCACGCGAGCGCGGCGGACATGCAACAGGCCATCACCGCACTTGCCGCGCGACTCAAACAACAACCCGGCGATGCGCAAGGCTGGGCGCTGCTCGGCCGCGCCTATACGGCGACGGGGCAAGCCAAAGAGGCCCTCGCTGCGTTGCGCCGCGCGCACGAGCTTGCCGGCGACGACACCGCGCTCACGGTCGAGTACGCGCAGGCGCTCGCGCTCGACGCGCCCGACCATCGCATCGACGGTGAATCCCGCAAGCTGCTTGAGGGCGTGATCGCCAAGGAAGCCGACAACCAGCGTGCGTTGTGGCTGCTCGGCATCAGCGACTATCAGGCCGCGCATTACGACGCCGCGATCGCGCGCTGGAACACGCTGCTGCCGCTCGTCGCCGACAATGCAGACGTTGCCGCGAGCGTGCGCAAGCAGATCGCCGATGCGCAGGCGCGCCGCGACGGCAAGGCGCCGCCGGTCGATGTCGCGGACGCCGCGCCGCAGTCGTCCGCATCGGACGAATCCGCATCGCCAGCCACCGCGGCGGGCGATGCGGCGCATTCGGCCAAGCTCACCGTGCAGGTGCGCCTCGATCCGAAATTCGCCGCGCAACTCGATCCGTCGGCGACGTTGTTCGTGTTCGCGCGGGCCGCGAGCGGGCCGCCGATGCCGCTCGCGATCCAGCGCCTCAAGGCATCGCAACTGCCGCTCACCGTCACGCTCGACGACAGCATGGGCATGATGCCGACGATGAAATTGTCGATGTTCCCGCAGGTTGTCGTCGGCGCGCGCATTTCCAAGTCCGGCAATGCGCTGCCGAATAGCGGCGATATGCAAACGCTGTCCGCGCCGCTCGACGTGCATCGCAGCGAGCCGATCGAACTGGCGATCGACCAGCAGGTGCCCTGAGCGCCGCGATCCGCTCCAGCGCGATCAACTCCAGTCCGCGTGCTTTTCCTCGGCGGCGAGCGCGGCCATCGCGTCTCGGTAGCGCGCCATGTATGCGGCGCGGTCGCCGTCGAAACGCAACGCCTCGCCGACGAAGATGTCGACGAAGAACGGCACGATCATCCACTCGCCTTTCGGCAGCGCCTTGCCGAGCCCATAGGTGTAAACCGGAATCACCGGCACGTCGGGACGGCGCTCGGCGACGCGCGCGAGGCCGCTCTTGAATTCGGCAAGTTGCTCGGGCGCGCCCCGCGAACCTTCCGGGAAAAAGACCAGGATATCGCCGCGTTCGAGCGCGGCCGCGACCGGCGCGAGCAAGTCGTCATGCACGTGCTGGCGCTGGCGATTGAGCGGCACGATGCCGACCACGTTGAGCGCAAACCATGCGAGCAGCTTGTTGCGCAGGAAATAATCCGCCGCCGCGACAGGCCGCACGCGCGGCAGCAGGCGCAAAGGCAGCAGGCTGATCAGTGCCATCGCATCGAGATGGCTGTTGTGGTTCGCGGCGAGGATCGCCGGCCCTTTCGACGGCAAGCGTTCGCGATGGCGCACGTTGAGTCCGAGCACGAACAGCACGACGAGACGCACGATCACGCCATAGAAGAGGAACCGCAGCAGGGCGCCCATCAGAAGTAGAAATACTTCATGAAGTGGAAGAACAACGGCGCCGTGAACAGCAGGCTGTCGATGCGATCGAGGATGCCGCCGTGGCCCGGGATCAAGGCACCGGAATCCTTGACGCCGATGTCGCGTTTGACCGCGGAGATCGTCACGTCGCCGATGAAACCGCCGAAGCCGATCATGAGCCCGACCGCGATCGAATCGGTGAACGTGAGCGGCGTCAGCAGCGGCGCGATCGCGACCGTGACCGCTGTCGTCGACAGCGCGCCGCCGACGAGACCTTCGACCGTCTTCTTGGGACTCACGCTCTCGATGACCTTGTGCCTGCCAAGCGTGCGGCCCCAGACGTACTGCAGCACGTCGTTGAGCTCGGTGAGCAGCACGACGAACAGCAGCAGCGCGGCGCCGTGCGCGGGCACGTTCGAGCCGTCGGGCAGCACGAGCAGATAAGCGAGATGGCTCAGGCCGAACACCATCGTCATCAGGCCCCAGTGGATCGTGCCCGCCGCGCGCAGGAAGTCCTTCGTCTCGCCGCGCAACACCATGCGCATCGCGATGAACAGGAACGCCCACACCGGAATGAAGATGAGGAACATGTGATACCACTGCTTCCACACCCACCAGTACTGCAGCGGCACGCACAGATAGGCCCAGAACAGTACCCGCCGATCCGCGCGACGAGTGGGGATCAGCGACAGGTACTCCTTGAGCGCGAGGAACGAGAGCAACGCGAAGAATGCGATCGCGATGCCGCGCCGGAATGAAATCGCGATCGCGAAGATCGCGACGAGCACCCACCACGACTTCACGCGCGCGGCGAGTTCGGCATGCTTGCCCGTGCTGTCGCCACGCTGCATGACGGCGACGATGCCCGTCGCGACGGCGAGTACGGCGACGATCGCGCCGAGTACCCAGAGCACGTTCGGCGGAATCCACAGATGCAGTGCGTTCATGCCTTTCCTTCGCGCAGTTCGACGAGCGCACGACGCGCACGATGGATTACCGTCAACGCCGACAACAGGGCCATCGCCCACAGCAACCACGCGAGCCAAGCACCCGCGGCCACGCCAGAGCCGGTCAGCAAGCCGATCGCGCCGATCGCGAACGCGCGGTCGCTCTTGCCGAACGGCCCGTCGTAGCGGCGGCTCGCGCCGATCTGCACGCCGATCACGCCGGTCATCTCGGCGACGACGCCGAGCAGCACGAAGACGACGATCGCCGCGGCCGGAAAGCCAGGCCGCAGCGCAAGCGGCAGATACATCGCGGCGTCGCCGACGACGTCGCCGAGTTCGTTGAGGACCGCCCCAAGTTTCGACTGTTGCGCGTGTTCGCGCGCGAGCATGCCGTCGATCGCGTTGAGCGCCATGCGCGCGAACAGCGCGACCGGCAACAGCAGGAGGACGCGCGGATCGTCGACCGTGCCGATCGCGATGCCGACCGCGACGCATAGCACGACGGCGGCGATCGTGACCTGATTCGCCGTCACGCCCATGCGCGCGAGCGCGCGCACGAGCGGGCGCAACAGCCCCTGAAACGCCGGCTTGAGTTGATAGATGCTCGGCACGCGACTCCCCGTCTTCCCGCCACCCTGCGCGCCAACATAGCAGACGCCGGATCGCTCGCGCCCGCGTCGATCGCGGCGGACCCGCGGCCATCGCGATCGCGCCATGCGCTGCCCCGAAACGGCCCTGTCGACGCCCGGGAAAATCCACGCGCCGTGGCAAGATGCAGCGGTTGCCGAATCTCACATGGAGCGGGACATGTCGTCGAATCCGGATTCGCTGTCGCGCGAGACGCGTGGTTTCATCGTCCTGATCGCGTTGCTGCAAGGGCTATTGCTCTGGCTTGCGCAGACCGGCCAAACGCATCGCGTCTGGCCATTCTCGGAACTCGGCGGCTGCATCGGCTGGTACACGCTCGTGCTCGGCGTGCCGAGCGTGATGACACTGACCGTCGTGCACCTGCGCGATGCGCGCTACTGGCAGAACATCGCGATCGTCGGCGTCGCGCTCGCGCTGCTCGCCGCGTGGGCGATGTGGAGCGCGACCGGCGCGCCGGGTTTGCGCAGCAGCGAAGTGCTCGGGCCATACGGCGCGACGACGACGCTCGCGCTGTTCATCGCGCTGCCGTGGTTGCAATGCCGGATCGAACATGGGCGCTGGCGCGCGCCATATGCGGAACTGTTCGAACACGCGTGGCAGAACGCACTGACGCTTGCACTCACGCTCGCCTTCGTCGGCATCTGCTGGGCCGTGTTGCAACTGTGGGCGGAGCTGTTCGCGCTGGTGAAGATCGACTTCTTCCGCGACCTTTTTCGCGAACCCGCGTTCGTCTATCTCGCCACAGGCGGCATGGCCGGCCTCGGCGTCCTCATCGCACGCACGCAGGAAAAACCGATCCGCATCGCGCGGCAGATCGTGCTCGCGGTGTTCACGGGCCTGCTGCCGCTGATCGCCTTCATCGCCGCGCTGTTCGCGATCAGCCTCGTCTTCACCGGACTCGATCCGCTGTGGAAAACGCGCCATGCGGCGGCGATCCTGTTGTGGCTGGTCGCGACGACGATCGTGTTCGCCAACGCGGTGCATCAGGACGGTGCCAACGAGGCGCCCTATCCGGCGTGGCTGCGCCGCGTGATCGACGCTGGCCTGCTGACGCTGCCGACTTTCGCTGCGATCGCGCTGTACGCACTGCATTTGCGCATCGAGCAATACGGTTGGACGCAGGAACGCTGGTGGGCGACGCTGGCGAGCGTCGTGCTCGCCGCATATGCGTGCGGCTACGCGTATGCGGTCGTGCGCCGCACGGGCGCGTGGCTGGCGCCGCTCGGCAAGGTCAACATCGCCCTGTCGCTGGTCGTGATCGCGCTGATCGCCGCTTCGAATTCGCCACTGCTCGATCCGCACCGGCTCGCCGTCAACGATCAGCTCGCACGCTGGCGCGACGGTCGCACGGAGACGTCGCATCTCGACCTCGATCACCTGCGTTTCGACAGCGGTCGGCGCGGCTATCTCGCCGCGCTGGCGCTGAAGGACGATGCGAAGGTGAAGGCGGATGCGAAACTTGCCGAGAAACTCGACAAGACGCTCAAGCGCACGCAGCGTTACGCGTGGCGCGATCCTGAGGAAAAACACGAGTACGCGGCGACGACAGTCGAGCAGATCGCGACGATCGTGCGCCCGGCTGCGAATTCGCCCACGCCGGATGCGCCGCTGCTGCAAGCCGTGCTCGCCGCGGATATCACGACCACGGAATGCCGGCAGACGGACAATGACTGCGTCTACATCGCGAAGGACGTCGATGGCGACGGTTCGGTCGATGCGCTGCTGTGCAATCTCGACAACCCGAACATGCCGGCATGCCAGCTGTGGGATCGTGGCAGCGGCGCGTGGCATGCCGTTGCGCGCTTCAACTGGTACGTGTCGGGCAGCAACGACAAAGCCGATGTCGCCACTGCGTTGCGCAATGGCGAAATCACGCCCGCGCCGAAACGCTGGCCCGATCTCAAGGTCGCGGATCAGACATCCGTTCCGCACTGACACGCACGGACGCAGTCGCGCACGCACTCGCACGCGCGACTTGGCGCGTCACGACGCGCCCGCTACATTGCCCATCCCCGCCACGCACCGATTCCGCATGTCCGACGCCCGCCGCTGGTTCGAGTTGCCATCGCCATTCCGCATGAAACGCGGCGGCGAACTCGCCGGCGCACGCCTCGCTTACGAAACCTGGGGCGAGCTCGACGCTGCGCGCGGCAACGCGATCGTCATCCTCACCGGACTTTCGCCGAGCGCGCATGCCGCGTCGAACGCAGAAGATCCCTCGCCCGGCTGGTGGGAAGACATCGTCGGACCCGGCAAGGCGATCGACACGAACCGCTGGTTCGTGATCTGCGTGAACACGCTCGGCAGCTGCAAGGGTTCGACCGGGCCGGCCGACGTGAATCCGGCGAGCGGCGAGCCGTATCGCCTCGTCTTTCCCGACCTCACGCTCGAAGACGCCGCGAACGCCGCCTACGAACTCGTGCGCGGCCTCGGCATCAAGCGTCTCGCCTGCCTGCTCGGCAATTCGATGGGCGGCATGACCGCACTGGCGTGGCTCGCACAGCACCCGGGCAGCGCGCGCACGCACGTCAGCATTTCGACGGCGCCTCAGGCGCAGCCGTTCGCGATCGCGATCCGCTCGCTGCAACGCGAAGCGATCCGCCTCGACCCGAACTGGAACAACGGCCGCTACGACGACGAACGCTATCCCGAAGCGGGCATGTCGATCGCGCGCAAGCTCGGCGTCATCACCTATCGCTCGGCGATGGAATGGGTCGGCCGCTTCGCGCGCATCCGCCTCGATTCGGATCAGCGCGACGACGATCCATTCGGCTTCGAATTTCAGGTCGAGTCCTATCTCGCCGGCCACGCGCGGCGCTTCGTGCGCGGCTTCGATCCGAACAGCTATCTCTACCTGTCGCGTGCGAGCGATTGGTTCGATCTCGCCGAGCACGGCGGCGGCAGCGTCGATGCCGCACTTGCGCGACTCGACGTCGAACGCGCGCTCGTCATCGGCGTGGAAACCGACATCCTGTTCCCGCTCACGCAGCAGCAGCAGATCGCCGACGGCCTGCGCGCGGGTGGCGCCGAGGTCGATTTCGTCGCACTCGACAGCCCGCAGGGACACGACGCGTTCCTCGTCGACACGGCACGTTTCGGCGCCGCCATCGCGGGATTCCTGGCAGCGCGGTAAACTGGGCGCCTTCCGTCCGGATCGAAAACCCATGTTGTCGCTCGAATTTCCCGGCGCGCGCAAGCTCATCGACGCGATCGACGCCGCCGTCCAGCTCCCCGACGAGGCCGCGACCACCGACGCGCTGCGCACCCTGCTCTGCCGCAGCATCCGCGACCAGGCCGTGCGCCTGCCCTCGTGCGTGTTCGAGCGCGAGGACGACCACTACGCTCGCCGCGAGCTGTATCGCAGCGAGGAATTCGGCTACAGCGTCGTCGCGATGACCTGGGGCCCGGGCCAAGGCACGCCGATCCACGATCACGCCGGCCAGTGGTGCGTCGAAGGCGTCTGGGAAGGTTTCCTCGAAATCACGCCTTACGAACTCATCGAAACGCAGGGCCGGCGCTACCGCTTCGAACCGCGCGGCACGATGAACGCCGGCGCGGGTTCAGCCGGCAGCCTGATCCCGCCGCACGAGTACCACACGATCCAGAACCCGAGCGACGATGCGATTGCGGTATCGCTGCACATCTACCGCCGCCCGCTGGAAAGCTGCGCCAAGTTCCATCCCGACGAAAGCGGCTGGTACATCTGCGACCAGTGCCAGATGTCGCTCGACGCGGTACAAGCCGCGGCGCATTGATCGCGGCGTTCGCATCGCGACGCGCATGGCTTATACTCGCGGCCCCGCGGCGCTCGCCCGGGTTTGTGCCGAAATGGCGGAATTGGTAGACGCAGCGGACTCAAAATCCGCCGCCCTTAAAAGCGTGTGGGTTCGAGTCCCACTTTCGGCAGAACAAACCCGCGACACCCCTGCGTTTCAAAGCGCCTAGGCGTCATCGCGTCGCGAAATTGTCCGCGCGTGCTTGCAGCGGCTGGCCAGGCCGCCGCCCCATCCTGAGCCTCACGGCTGACCCGTCTTGACGCCGTTCCTCGCGAGGAAATCCGAGGCGAGGCGCTCGTGGTGGCGCAGCGCCGGCAGCATCGTCTCCGCGTATTGGCGGATGTCCGGGTCGGGACTCTCGTTGCGCGCGCGCTCGTACAACGCGATCAGATCCTGGTTGTCGCGAACGAGACCTTCCGCGTACATGTTGTCGGTCGGCAGGTCGCGGCGGATGAGGTCGTCGGCTTTCTGCTGAGCGCGCGGCGTCATCTCGTGGCTGAGTTCGACGTGCTTGTTCGACGCAAGCAGGCGCAGCGCGATGTCCGCCTTGCGATGGCTGACGCCGACGTCCTTGGCCATCGACTTGAGATTGCTCATCGGATTGCCTTCGATGCGCGCGGCGAAGGTCATCTGGTCGATGTTCGCAGCATCGGCGGCGTGCATGAAATCCACGTCGCTCAGCGCCATTTGACCCGGTGGAACTTCGGTCGATTTCGGAAGCTGGGCAAAGGCCACTGGCGCGCCGGCCAGCGCCAGCGCTAACGACAGGATGACGATACGCATGATCCACCTCTCTGTTGCAGGGAGGGGATCATTCGAGCGCGACGTCGCTTAACGCGAACCGGATTTCCGCTGCCGCGCTTCGCCGCGATTCAGGTCGCGACGCAAGCAACGTTCACGCAATCTGCGCGACGCCGCCCATGTACGGCCGCAATGCCTCGGGCACCGCGATCGAGCCGTCCGCGTTCTGGTAGTTCTCCATGACCGCGATCAGCGCGCGGCCGATGGCGACGCCGGAACCGTTGAGCGTGTGCACGAGTTCGGGCTTGCCGGTTTCCGGATTGCGCCAACGCGCCTGCATGCGACGCGACTGGAAATCGGTGCAGTTCGAGCAGGAAGAGATTTCGCGATAGGTGTTCTGCGACGGCAGCCAGACTTCGAGGTCGTAGGTTTTCGCGGCCGAGAAACCCATGTCGCCCGTGCACAGCAGCATGCGGCGATACGGCAGGCCGAGTTTTTCGAGCACGACTTCCGCGCAGCGCGTCATGCGCTCGTGTTCGTCGGCGCTGTCGGCGGGACGCGAGATGCTGACGAGCTCGACTTTCTCGAACTGGTGCTGGCGGATCATGCCGCGCGTGTCGCGGCCGTGCGAACCGGCTTCCGCGCGGAAGCACAGCGAATGCGCGGTCATGCGCATCGGCAGCACGTCGGCTTCGACGATCTCGTCGCGGACGAGGTTGGTCAGCGGCACTTCCGCGGTCGGGATCAGATAACGCTTGCCCTCGCCGACCGCGGTCGAAAACAGATCTTCTTCGAACTTCGGCAACTGGCCGGTGCCGCGCATCGAATCGGGATTGACGATCAGCGGCACGTTGCATTCGAGATAGCCGTGCTCGCCTGCATGCAGGTCGAGCATGAACTGCGCGAGCGCACGGTGCAGTCGCGCGAGTCCGCCGCGCAACACGGTGAAGCGCGCACCGGACAACTTGGCGCCGGCATCGCCGTCGAGCCAGCCATGACGCGTGCCGAGTTCGACGTGATCCTTCACTTCGAAATCGAATGCGCGCGGCGTGCCCCAGCGATGCTGCTCGACGTTGCCGTGTTCGTCCGCGCCCTGCGGCACCGACGCGTCCGGCAAATTCGGAATGCCGAGCGCGAGCGCGGCGAGTTGCTCCTGCACCTCGGCCAGACGCTGCTCGTTGACCTTGAGCTGGTCGCCGATGCCGGCGACTTCGGCCATGAGCGCGCTTGCGTCCTCGCCCTTCGCCTTGGCTTGGCCGATCGCCTTCGAGCGCGTGTTGCGCAGGTTCTGCAACTCCTGCGTCTGCGTCTGCACGCGCTTGCGTTCGGATTCGATCGCCTCGACGGCGGCGACGTCGAGCGCGTAACCGCGCGTGGCAAGGCGTTCGGCGACGACATCCAGATGCGCGCGCAACAGGGCCGGGTCCAGCATGAGGCAATCCAGAAAAGGGAAAACGCGATTATAAAGCGCCTTTCCGCGCAAACGCCGCGAAGCGGTCAGGAGCCGTCTGCGTCACCCAGCGGCGCACCGCGCGCACAGACGACGCGTTACGCAGCGCGCACGACCCACGTGCGCAGCAGCAGCGCCGACAGCGCCGCGCAAGCCGCGCCGAACGCGAACGCGAAACCCGGCGACACGCTCGCCCACAACCAGCCGAAGAGCAGCGACGCCGGCAGCAACATCGCGCCCGCGACGAGGTTGTACCAGCCGAACGCGGTGCCGCTGCGTTCGCGCGGCACGAGATCGGCGACCAGCGCCTTCTCGGTGCCTTCGAGCGAGGCGGTGACGGCGCCGTAGCCGGCGAAGGCGATCCACAACGCCCAGTCCGCGCTCGGCAGGAAACCGATCGCGAGGTAAGCCAATGCATACGCGAACCAGCCAATCGCCAGCATGCGCGCGCGGCCGAAACGATCCGACAGCGCCGACAAGGGCGTCGACAGCACCGCGGCGACGAACGAGTACAACGCCCACATCAGCGTCGCGCGCATCGCGCTGGCACCGAGTTCGTTCGCGCGCAGCAGCAGGAACATGTTCGACGAATTGCCGAGCGTGAACAGGCCCAGCACGACCAGATAGCGGCGGAACGCCGGTGGCAGACCGGCGAACGTCCAGCGAACCGGCTCCTTCGATGGCAAGGTTTCGCGTTCCGGCTCCGGCACCTTCAGCGCCAACACGAGCACGCCCAGCGCCGGGATGACGGCGAGCAGGAACACCGTGCGCATCTCGAAACCGAGCGCCAGCAGGGCGACCGCCACGAGCGGGCCAATGACCGCGCCGAAGTTGTCCATCGAGCGATGGAAACCGAAAGCGAGTCCACGCTGCGACGGCTCCACGCTGAGGCTGATCAGCGCGTCGCGCGGCGCCGACCGCAAACCCTTGCCGATGCGATCGGCCAGGCGGCAGGCGAACACGCCGAGCCAACTCGTCGCCAACCCGATCAAGGGCCGCGCGAAACCGGCGATGGCGTAGCCGGCGATGACCCACTCGCGCGCACGCCGGCTGCGGTCGGCGAGCACGCCGGCGAATAGTTTGAGGAGACTCGATAGCGCCTCGGCGACGCCCTCGATCAAACCCAATGCCTTCGGCCCGGCCATCAGCACGGAAGCGAGATATACCGGCACCAGCGGATAGATCATGTCGCTGGCGGCGTCGTTGACGAGGCTGATCGCAGCCAGCAACCAGATCGTGCGCGGCAGCGCACGCAGACCGGCGATCATGCGCCTTGTCTCGCGTGGAACATGTTTCTTCCCCGGATCGTTTCCCGGCCGGACTATCGCACGATGCGGACGTCGCGCACACGGAAACTGCCGGCTACGGTTTCGCCGACGACCCAGTCGAACACTGCAGAAACGAGCCTGACGCCTTCGGCGGTTACGCCCCTGTCCCGGATGCTATTTGCAGCGCGCCTTCTCGACGCGTTCGAGCGCCTTCAACATGACGGCGCGTCGCTCGTTCGATGCGCCATCCAAGGGAGACGGCGACGCGGAGCCACGACGTTCCCAGTAGAGCCACGACGCGAGGTTGTCCAATCCGCCCAGCGCCGACGCGATGTCCTGCAGGACATTCGGCGCAGGTTGCACCGAGGCTGTCTTTTCGTCGTCTTCAGCCGCCAGGTGAAAGGTGCCGTCCTTGGCATCTGACACTCCGGAATCAAACACCTCGCGCTGCCGGCGACCACTCCTCGATGGGCCATGTCCGGACACGACACATTCACCTCATTCGAAGCCGTCGCAGAAAATCGAATCCTGGAACAGGTACGGAATCATGCCGCCGGCGCTGAATCGGGCCATTTGCTCGACCGACCAGTTGCGCATGTGGAACACCGCCTTGGAAGGGCTGCCCGGCAAGGTCGCGGTGACGTTGTAGCAGCCGGCGATTTCATTCGCTGTCGCGTTGATCTCGGCGATGCCATCGCTGCCGCTGACCGCACGTATCGACGTACCGGACTCGATGGAACTGGTCAGAACCGCGCTGGCGCCGGCGGCCGGCGCATCAGCATTGATGATCACGCCTTCCTGTGGATTTCCGACGGCATCCGTCACCAGCACCTTGAGCGTTCCCGCGAACGGCGTGTTGACTTCCGCGCTCAGCGAGCCGAGGCCGGACACCTGCATCTGCGTCGTGGAATCCGTGATCGCGCCGACATTGAGGCCGACCTTGCTGAAGCTCACGGAAGGAACCAGGCTCGCGGTCAGAAGACCGGCCGGCTGGTCGAACAACGCGATGTCCACGTTTCCGCTCACCGAGGCGCCGGTATCGTAGACGAGCGTCAACCGGTAGAGATCTGCGCCCAGCAGCGAGAGATTGACGAGCCCGGCCCCAGCCATCGCCGAACTGGCCAGGGTCGTGCCGCCGGAGCGCAACGCGACACCGACGCCGGTGTCCGTCAAGAGCCCGAGGTCGAGCAATTCACCCGACGTAATGTTCGTCCAGACCGTGTACCGCTTGGTCGCCACGTACGGCGTCGACGACAACGTCTGGTTGAAATAGCCGCCGTTGTTGATGATCGTTGCGATGGACAAGCCGGCGATGCCGGAGATCGTCGCCGTTCCCGCACCGGAGTCGATCGTCAGCGTCGGCGGCGCGAGGATAGTGAGCACACCGGAGTAGTTGCCCGTCCATGGGCCGCCGCTGGTTCCGATCGGGACGTTCGTCGCCGGCGGATTGACCAATCCACCGCCCACCGTGCCGGCATTGCCTGCCTGCAGGAAATCGCTGTTGGGTACGGTCACAAGGCCCGCGTTGGCCGATGTCGCGGTCATCATCCCAAACGCCGCCGTCAGTAGTCCGAGCATCAATCCCCTGTCGACCTTGCGAACATGTGATGCGTATTTCTCGGTCATCGCTGTCTCCTTGGCTTTTGGCGAAGGCACCGCCGCTGCGGCGCCGGCCCCTGAACGGAATTCGATCCGTTCGACTTCCATCCGTTCAGGGAATCCTTGCCGCTCCAACCATGCGGCAGTTCACAAAAATCGTGCGCCGACCGCTCGATGCAGACAGCTGGCAGTTGTTACAGGCGACACCTGCACCGTTCACGGAGAAAATGGTGCCTTCGTGCCTATGCGACAGCATCAAGCGGCGCGATCCAGTTCGACCTCCAGCGACTTGCCGCAAACCGCGATTTGGGTTTCTTCGTCAACGGGCAGCCTGAAAGCCAGGCTGGTGACGTTGCCGATGCGTCGAGCCCGTCCGAGCCTCTCCATGTTGAAACCGAGCGAAATCGCCATCCGTTCGATGGCGACGCTGGTGACGCCAACGATCGATTCGAGACCGCGGATCGCAGCGAAGCGCAACATCGCTCGCAGCATGTCGGCCGGCAGCTCGCTGAAGCCACAACCGCCGCCGGCATAGTCCTTGTCGATCGCAAAACGGCTTATTTCCCACGTTTTCTCGTGCGCGGGCGCGGGCGCGCCGTCGAGCAACTGCGGGAAAATGTCACGCAGCATGTTCGGGCCGAGCGTGGGTAACAGGCGCCAGCAGCCGACGACGCGAGCCGATACCGAAGGGTCCGAAGCGACCGCGTAATACGGCCCCATTACGTCGAACCAGTCGTGTTCGCGCTCGTTCTCGCTGCGCACCTCCCAGCCGAGGCGGCCGCTGAACACGGAGTGGCGCAAGCGGAACATGCCATCGAGGCGAGCGGCGTCGAGTTGACCTTGGCCGGCGCGGTCTATCGTGATCGAGTAATTCATGTTGGTCCCCTTTCTTCCGCGGAATTGCGGAGGGCCAACAAAACCCGATACCTGTATAAACTTACAGCTGGAAACTTTTACAGTTTTCTGCGCCAGACCATCCGGGTGATCCTCACGAGTTTATCAAACCCAGTGCGATCGCGCGCACGACCGCTGCCTGCCGGCTCATGGTGCCGAGCTTGGCCATCGCATTCTGCATGTGAAATACGGCCGTTCTTTCGGCGATCCGAAGCAACATGCCGATTTCCCAACTGGTCTTGCCGACGGAAGCCCAGCGCAAGCATTCGAGCTCGCGCGGCGTGAGCCGGGGCGCATCGATGGGCACGATCCCGTGCGCATGCGGGTGCGCCGCTTCGTGCAGGCAATGCGCGAAAAGATGCACCTTCGCCACCATTCGATGCATGTCCTTGGCGTTCAGAACCTGCCCCGTCGCGACCGACACCAAGCCCCAGCCACACCCAAGACCATGGATTGGAATGCTCAACCCCGTCTTGAGGCCAAAGCTCTCAGCATCGTCGAACATGCGTCGCGCGGCGCCTTCGATGCGCTCCCGATTCTCGTCGACGCCAGGCCACACATAGGGCGTCGCGTGCACTCGGCAATGCGCGACTACCGGATCCACCTGCAGATAGCAGCTTTCCAGATAGTGCGTGACCCACGCGCCGGGATATCCGCTAAGGACATACTGCCGGCGAGTCTCGCCGGGAACCGAAGGATCGAGCGCATACATCCAATGCTCGAAGCCCGCCGCGCGCGCCTGCTGATCGATCGCCTTCATGAGATCGGTGACGGAGCCATGCCCCTGCAACCGCTCAAGATCTTCGACTACCGATGCCTTCGCCATCGTCGCCCATGCCGTTGTGTGGAGCGGTTAGCGCATGCCAACGAGGCTACGAGATTTTTATACTTTTGTCATTGCACCTCAGTCGGGCTTCATGAACGACAACGAGGCCGAACGCCGAACGTGCCTTCGCCGTAGACGGGTTCAGCTCCGCGAACGCCCCGGGCGCCTCGCAAGACGAAGGCTTTCAAGCTTCTCGCGGAACTTGCCTTCAAGTCCGCGCTCGGTCGGTGCATAGAAGACGGCATCGGCCAGCGCGTCCGGCAGGCATTGCTGATCGAGCGCGACGCCGCCTTCGACATCGTGGTCGTACTGATAACCGGCGCCATAGCCGAGGCCTTTCATGAGTTTCGTCGGCGCGTTGCGCAAGTGCATGGGCACTTCGAGCGTGCCGGTGTCGCGCACGACCTGTCGCACGTTGTTGAACGCCGAATACGCCGCATTGCTCTTCGGCGCGACGGCGAGATAGAGCGCGAGTTCGGCGAGTCCGAGTTCGCCTTCCGGACTGCCGAGCCGATCATAGGTTTCCCATGCGTCGAGCGCCATGCGCCACGCGCGCGGGTCGGCGAGGCCGATGTCCTCGACCGCCATGCGCGTGAGCCTGCGCACGAGATAGGCGCGATCGACGCCGCCATCGAGCATGCGCGCGAGCCAGTACAACGCCGCGTCCGGATCGGACGAGCGCACCGACTTGTGCAGCGCCGAGATCTGATCGTAGAACTGCTCGCCGCCCTTGTCGAAACGGCGCGTCCGGTCGGCAAGCACCTGTTCCAGCGTGACGGCATCGACGACGCCGTCATGGGCGAGTTCGGCGGCGATTTCCAGGAACGTGAGTGCGCGGCGCACGTCGCCGTCGGCAGCCTGCGCCATCGCGGTGAGTGCGGCATCGTCGACTTTCAGTTCGAGCGCGCCGAGTCCGCGTTCGGCATCCGCGAGCGCGCGACGCAAGGCTTCGACGATCGCCTCCGCGGACACCGCATCGAGCACGTGCACGCGGCAGCGCGAGAGCAGTGCGGAATTCAACTCGAACGACGGATTTTCCGTCGTCGCACCGACGAACACGATCACGCCGCGCTCGATGTACGGCAGGAAGGCGTCCTGCTGCACCTTGTTGAAGCGATGCACCTCGTCGACGAACAGCACAGTGCGCGTGCCTTGCGTCCAGCGCGCCTCGGCTTCCGCGAGCGCCTTGCGCACGTCTGGCAAGCCCGACATCACCGCCGAAATCGCCTGGAATTCCGCATCGGCATACCGCGCGAGCAGCAGCGCGAGCGTCGTCTTGCCGCAACCGGGCGGTCCCCACAGGATCATCGAGTGCACGTGGCCGGCCTCGATCGCGCGGCGCAGCGGCGTGTTCGCATCGACCAGGCGCGGCTGGCCGACGACCTCGCCGAGCGTGCGCGGACGCATGCGCTCAGCGAGGGGTTTCAAGCCTTCCGGCTCGGCGAACAATCCATTGGGGGTGGGCGAAGTCTTCGTGCGGGCCATGCGCGGATGATACGCCGACCCGCGCCCTTCCCTAGAAACGCAAACGCACGCCGGCGATCCATTGCAACTCGCCCGCATCGCCGCCGTCCGCTCGCGCGAAGTCCGCGCTTCGACCGAAACGGCGTGACCATTCGACGCCGACATACGGCGCGAATTCGCGGCGTATTTCGTAGCGCAACCGCCATCCGAACGCCGCGTCGGACAAGCCCGATCCGATGCGCGACGCCGGATCGTCCTTGCCATAGGCGTTGAGTTCGACGCGCGGTTGCAATACCCAGCGCTGGGTCAGCAACAGTTCGTATTCGGCCTCGACGCGCAACGCCGTGCGTCCCTGCTCTCCCACGTACGCGGTCGCCGACAGCTCGAACCAGTACGGCGCAAGGCCTTGCACGCCGAATGCGGCCCAGGTGCGATCCGCACCGCGCCCGACATCGCGACGCACGCCGAGCTGGCTGTCCCAGAACGGTGCGATCGCGTGGCTCCACGACAACTCCACGTCCGCATGCTCGAGCGCGCCGTCCTCGCGCGCGCCTTCGCTGCGCAAACGCAGCTTGTCGACATCGCCGCCGAGCCAGCCCTGCACGCTCCAGGCCGTCGCGCTGCGGCCATCGCCCGCCGCGTGTTCGAGACGATCGAACGCGAACATGCCGAACGTCGCGCGATCGTCCATGCCCATGACGTCGACCATCTGCGCATTCGACATCGCGCCCATTTCGTGCGCCGGCGCGGGCGGCGGAACGTGGTCGGACGGCAGCCGGGAAGCCGCATCCTTCGGCATCGCATGCTGCATGTCGGCGTGATCCCTGTTGCCGTGATCCATCGCCGCATGATCGACCTGTTGCTCGGTCTGTGCCGGCTTCGGCGTCGCTGCCTCGTGATGCGCGTGCGCATCATGCGATTGCGCGCTCGCGCCTGCGCTCCACGCGAGCGTCAATGCGATGAAGCATCGAAGATTCGCTGGCTTCTTCATGCCACCACCACTTCGCGGAACATGCCCGCTTCCATGTGGTAGAGCAGATGGCAGTGGTAGGCCCAGCGCCCGACCGCGTCCGCGCTGACGCGATAGCTCACGCTTTGCGCGGGCTGTACGACGACGGTGTGCTTGCGCGCAAGGAACGCGCCGCTTTCGTCTTCGAGTTCGCTCCACATGCCATGCAGGTGGATCGGATGCGTCATCATCGTGTCGTTGACGAGACGGATGCGCACCCGCTCGCCGTGGCGCAATCGCAGCGGTTCCGCATCGGAAAACTTGAGGCCGCTGAAACTCCAGACGTAGCGCGACATGTGCCCGGTGAGGTGCAGCTCGATCTCGCGATCGACGTCCGCCGAGATCGGCGCGGTCAGCGAATGCAGGTCGGCATAGGTCAGCACACGGCGGCCGTTGCCGCGCAAGCCGATGCCGGGATCGTCCAGGTTCGTACGCGGCGTATCGACGCGCATGTCGACCAGCGGGCCGTACTCGGCTCGCGCATGCGTGACGCGCACGGGCGCGGGCATCGCGTGGCCCATCGCGGCGTGATTCATCCGGGAGTGATCCATTTTCGAGTGGTCCATGCCCGGCATGTCCATGCCGTCCATCGCATGCGCGCCGTGATCCATGCCGCCCATCATGTCCATCATCGACAACAGCGGGCGCGGATCGGGCGCTGGCGCATCGGCGCGCAGGCCCGCGCGCGGCGCGAGGGTGCCGCAGGCGAAACCGCTGCGATCCATCGACTGCGCGAAGATCGCATACGCACGCTCGTCGTCGGGTTCGACGATGACGTCGCAGGTTTCCGCAGGCCCGAGACGGAATTCGTCGACGCTCACCGGCTCGATGTCCTGTCCGTCGTGCGCGACGACGCGCAATGTCAAACCGGGAATGCGCACGTCGAAGAACGTCATCGACGCGCCGTTGATGAAGCGCAAACGCACCTTCTCGCCGCGCGCAAACAGCGCCGTCCAGTTCTTCGCGGGCGGCGCGCCGTTCATGAGGTAGGTGTAGGCATACGCGGACACGTCGGCGAGGTCGCTCGGATCCATGCGCATCGCGTTCCACATCTGCCGCGACGCGAGCGCGGCGCCGATGCCTTGCGCGCTCGTGTCGCGCAGGAAATCGCCGACGGTCGGCTTGCCGAAGTTGTAGTAGTCGCTCTGGCGCTTGAGCGTCGCGTAGATGCGCTCGGGATCGGTGTCCGTCCAATCCGAAAGCAGGATCACGTGCTCGCGGTCGGCCGGAAAACGTTCGCCGCCACGCGGCTCGACGACGATCGCTCCGTACAGGCCGACCTGTTCCTGGAAGCGCGAATGGCTGTGGTACCAGTACGTGCCGGCCTGGTTCACGGTGAAGCGATAGGTGAACGTCTCGCCCGGCGCGATGCCCATGAACGATAGCCCTGGCACGCCGTCCATGTCGGCCGGCAGGATGATGCCGTGCCAGTGGATCGAGGTCTGCGTCGCGAGCGTGTTGCGCACGCGAATCGTCACGTCGTCGCCTTGCCGCCAGCACAGCGTCGGGCCGGGCAACAGTCCGTTGACGGCGATTGCGCGGCGCGCGCGGCCGGTGAAGTCGACCGGCATGTCGCCGATCGACAGATCGAATTGCGTGCCGCGCAGGACGTCGCCGGCAGGCGTCGACGCAGCCGAAAAGCGCGGCCAACCTGCCGCGGCGGCGACGAGGCCGCCCGCAGTACCGAGCACGAAACGCCGACGCGACAGCGACGTCGGCGTGAAGGAAACCGGTTTCATGATGAAGAAATTCCGTAATCGACGCGGGTCATCGACCCGCAAACACGCACCGGGCGACGCCGGGCGCGGGAGAAATTCGACGGAATCTCAGGCGATCGGTGGTCGCAACGGCGGCGCCGCGTCGCGCATCGCGAACGTGGCGACTGACGCAGGAATCACGTCGCGCACCATCGGAACGGCGACCGCGAACGGCAACCGTGCGACAGCGGCGAGGACGTGCGCGCCGACACAGGCGCAATCGCAGCCACCGCGGCAGCAATCCGGCTTCGCATGATCGGCATTCGCATGCGACTGTGGTGCCGCCTGATGACACGCGGCGACGGCCGCCTTGGCGGCGACAACCGGCAACGGCTTCGCCGCCAGCCAGGCGCCATCGAGCGCGAAGCACAGCACAAGCAGCCACAGCGTCGCGCGGCAGATGCGCGAACGCAGGACGAAACGGCGGCTGGCGGAAAGAGTGCTCACGGCCGACAATGATACCCCACGCCGTCCGTCGAACACGCCGCTTCCGCGGCCCGCACGCATGAACTATCGCCACGCCTTTCACGCCGGAAATTTCGCCGACGTGTTCAAGCACGTCGCCCTGCTCGGCCTGCTCGATGCGCTGCGCGCCAAGCCGTCGCCGTTCTGCTACGTCGACACGCACGCGGCGCGCGGCATCTACGACCTGCGCGGCGACGAGGCGCAGCGCACCGGCGAATATCGCGATGGTGTCGAACGCCTGCTGCTAGCGACCGACCTGCCCACCGCGCTCGCCGATTACGTCGCGCGCATCCGCACGTTCGGCGTGGACGATAACGGCTCGCTCGTGCGCTATCCCGGTTCGCCGCTGCTCGCGCGCGAAATGCTCCGCGAGCACGACGGCGCGATCCTCTGCGAAGTCCAACCCGACGAAGCCGCCGCCCTGCGCGTGGCACTGCGCGGCGACGCGCGCTGCGCCGTGCACGAACGCGACGGCTACGCCGCGCTCAAGGCGCTGCTGCCGCCCGCGCAGAAGCGCGGCCTCGTCCTCATCGATCCCCCGTTCGAAGCGCAGGGCGCCGAGTTCGAGACGATTCAGAACGCCCTCGCGACCGCGTTCACGCGCTGGCCGAACGCGATCTACGCCGTGTGGTATCCGATCAAGCGCCGCGAGACGATCGTGCCGTTCCATCGTTGGCTCGCTGCTCATGCGGGCAACGCCGACGTGCTCGTCGCCGAACTGCTGCTGCACGCCGACAATTCGCCGCTGCGCCTCGCCGGCTGCGGCCTTGCCATCGTCAATCCGCCGTGGCGGTTCGACGCCGCGCTGCAAGCATGGCTGCCGACTGCGACGAGCCTGCTCGCCGGCGGCGACGGCAGCTCGCGCATCGACTGGCTCAAGTCCGCCGCCTAGTCACCCGCGCGCCCGTTTTTTCGTATCGGTTTCGTGAAGGAGCGCCGCATCCGCGCGTGAAGCGCGCCACGTTTCGCGCGGCGCGGCGCCCCGGGTTTGCCACAAACGCGCCGCTATACTGCGATCGTCCGGCAGCGGCGCGAGAAACCGCTCGGAAACCACCATCGATACCGGGGAGTCCTCAATGGAATTGCGTTCGCCCAGCGCGCTGCCGCGCCTGCTGCCTTGCCTGCTGTTCGCTCTCGTCCTCGCCGCCTGCAAACCCTCCGGCGACAGATTGCCCGACGTGCAGGGCGCCAAGAAACCCGTCGCCGCGACGCCCGCCGCGGAAAAGAAGGTCGAAGGCTTCGCGCTCGCCTCCGCGCGCGCCGAGCAGCACGACGGCTCGCTCGCGCTCACGCTCGAATTCAGCCAGCCCATCGTCGGTACGCAGGCATTCGACGCGCTCGTCGCGGTGAGTGACGACAAGGGCGCGAAGATCGACGGCAGCTGGTCGCTCGACGAGGATGCGAAAACCCTGCGCTTCCCGTTCGTGCAGGCCGATCGCAGCTACACGGTGCGCATCAAGGGCGAACTCGCCGCCGCCGACGGCAAGACGCTCGGCAGCGAAGTGTCCAAGGACGTCTACACCGGGCCGATGGAACCGAACGTCGCGTTCGCCTCGCAAGGCAACGTGCTGCCCGCGCGCGATACGCGCGGCTTGCCGGTCGTCTCGGTCAACGTGAAGGACGTCGACATCGAATTCCTGCGCGTGCGCGACAACGAAGTCGCGAACTTCTTCGCCGCCTACCAGAAGAACGGCAAGCGCGGTTCGTACGAACTCGATCCGCGCTACGGCTGGGGTCGCAGCGGTTCGCCGGTCGCTCAGATCGCCGATTCGGTCTACGCCAACCGCTTCGCGCTGACCGGCAAGGAAAACGAACGCGCGCTCAACTACATCCCGATCCAGAACGTCTCCCAGCTCGCGCAGCCGGGCCTGTATTTCGCCGTGATGAAACCGGCCGGCACCTTCCAGGACGAGATGGAGACGAGTTTCTTCTTCGTCAGCGACATCGGCTTGCACTTGCGCAGCTACGGCAAGACGACGTTCGTGCACGCGGCCTCGCTCAAGTCCGGCGCAGCGATCGGCGGCGTCGAACTGTCCGTGCTCGACGAGAAGGGCGAATCCGTCGTCGCCGGCAAGACCGACGAGAACGGCAACGCGCAGCTCGACTACTCGCTCAAGAGCACGCACGTGCTCGTCGGCAAGAGCGGCCGCGATGTCTCGCTGCTGCCGTTCAACCAGCCCGCGCTGGATCTCTCCGACTTCGCCGTGTCCGGCCGCAAGGAAACCTGGTTCGACGTGTTCGCGTGGTCGGATCGCGACCTGTACCGCCCCGGCGAGACGATCGCGCTGTCGGCGCTGCTGCGCGACCACGACGGCAACCCGATCAAGCCGCAGCCGCTGTTCGTCACGCTCAAGCAGCCCGACGGCCGCGATTTCGCGACCGCGCAGCTCGACCCGAAAGACCTCAATTACTTCGAGTGGTCGCATGTGATTCCCGCCGACGCGCCGACCGGCCGTTGGCAGGTCGAGTTCCGCACCGATCCGAAGTCGAAGGAAGCCGCGCAGGGCCTGACCTTCCGCATCGAGGAATTCCTGCCCGAACGCCTCAAGCTCGATCTCGCCACGAAACAGGACACGATCGCGCCAGGCGAAGCGTTCGGCCTCGACGTCGAAGGCGACTACCTCTACGGCGCCCCCGCCGCGGGCAACCGCTTCACTGCACGACTCACGCTCGCCGTCGACCAGCATCCGGTCGACGCGCACAAGGATTTCTTCTTCGGCGACCCGACCATCGACATTCCGAAGGAAGCCAAGGACGTCGTCGACGACAAGCTCGACGAACACGGCAAGCTGCACACCGACATCGAACTCGCCGATGCCGAGAAACCCGCAACGCCGATCGCCGCGATCGTCTCCGGCAGCGTCTACGAATCCGGCGGCCGCACCGTCACGCGCACGCTCAAGCGCACCGTGTGGCCGTCCGACACGCTGGTCGGCGTGCGTCCGCTGTTCGACATCAAGGACGGCGCCGACGCGCGCGGCAAAGCCGGCTTCGAAGTGATCCGCAGCAACGCGAAAGGCGATATCGCCGCCGGCCGCCTGCGCGTCGCGCTGATCCGCGAATACCGCGACTACCACTGGACGTTTGACAAGGAGAGCGGCTGGCACTTCGACTTCGTGCAACGCTTCGAGGAATCGGAAAAGCGCGAGATCGACGCCGAAGCCGGCAAGCCCGTGCATTTCGACGTCTCCGTCGACTGGGGCAACTATCGACTCGAAGTGTTCGACCCGGCCACCAATCTGACCACGCGCGTGCCGTTCTACGCGGGCTGGAGCTGGAGCGACGACAACCGCGGCAAGGAAGCGCGCCCCGACAAGGTCAAGCTCGCACTCGACAAGCCGAGCTATCGCGCCGGTGACACGCTGAAAGTGACGATCACGCCGCCGCAGGCCGGCCCCGGCCTGCTGCTCGTCGAGTCCGACCACCTGCTCTACACGAAGAACATCGACGCGCAGCCCGGCGCGACGTTCGAAATTCCCGTGACCAAGGACTGGGAACGCCACGACGTCTACGTCACCGCGCTCGTCTTCCGCGGCGGCTCGGCGGCGGACAAGATCACGCCCGCGCGCGCCGTCGGCGAGGCCTGGGTGCAGATGGATCGCAGCGATCGCAAGATCGACGTCGCCATCGACGCGCCGAAACAAATGAAGCCCGAGACCGACCTGCCCGTCGCGATCAAGGCGCCTGCGCTCGCCGGCAAGAAGGCCTACGTGACCGTGTCCGCGGTCGACGTCGGCATCCTCAACATCACGCGCTTCGCGCGGCCGGATGCGAACGCGTGGTTCTTCGCGCAGCGCGCGCTCGGCATCGACGCCTACGACCTCTACGGCCGCATCATCGAGAGCTTCGACGGCGCGACGGCCAAACTGCGTTACGGCGGCGACATGGCGCTCGGCCCGCTGCCGCAGGCGCGCCGTCCGACCGCGAAGGTGCTCACCGTCGACCTGTTCTCCGGCGTCGTCGCGCTCGACGCGAAAGGCGAAGCGAAAGTCGCGCTGAAGATGCCGGACTTCAACGGCACCGTGCGCGTCACTGCGCAGGTGTTCGGCGAGAACCAGTTCGGCGGCAGCGACGTCGAAACAATCGTGCGCGCGCCGCTCGTCGCCGAAATCTCCACGCCGCGCGTGCTCGCACCCGGCGACAAGTCGAGTCTCACGCTGGACTTGCAGAACTTTTCCGGCAGCGAGCGCGAGTTCGCGGTCAAGGTCGCGACGGCCAAGCCGCTCGCCGTCGAACAGGGCGATCGCAAGGTCAAGCTCGCCGACGGCGCAAAGACCACGCTCACGTTCCCGCTCAACGCGCTCGACGGCTACGGCGTCGGCAAGATCGACGTGTCGGCCAGTGGCGGCGACATCAAGATCGACCGCCACTTCGAAATGGTTGTGCGCGCCGCGTGGCCGAGCGTATTGCGCTCGACGCCGCAGCAGCTCGACAAGCTCGAGCCCGTCGCGCTCGGCGCGAGTGCGCTCGACGGGCTGCTCGCCGACTCGGTCGTCGCGCGGCTCACCGTGTCGAGCCTGCCGCCGCTGCCGTTCGCGAGCGTGCTGCGCGATCTGCTCGACTATCCGTACGGCTGCATCGAGCCGACC
>JAKPAN010000155.1 GCA_029779475.1 Pseudomonadota bacterium | reverse complement strand
TTTGCCGGAACGGCCGGAGATCGGTGCGGTCACGTCGGCGTAGCCGAGGTTGATGCGCGCGGATTCCACGTTCGCCTGCGCCTGCTTCACAGCGGCGGCGGCGGTGCGTTCGGCGGCGTTCGCGTTGTCGACGTCGGCCTTGGAGATGAGGCCCTTCGCGCCGACCGAGCGCGCGCGTTCGGCGGCGACGTGCGCGTTCTGGTAGGTCGCCTGCGCCGCGGCGAGATTGGCGAGCTGCGCGTTGAGCGTCGCGCGCAGCGGCGCCGGGTCGATCTGGAACATCAGGTCGCCCTGCTTGACGTCGCTGCCTTCGGTGTAGACGCGCTTCTGCAGGATGCCGGCGACGCGTGCGCGTACGTCCGAGCTGCGCAGCGCGGAAAGGCGGCCGACGAGTTCCTGGCGCAGCGGCACGGACTCGGCCTTGGCGACGACGACGCCGACTTCGGGCGGCGGCATCTGCTGCTGTTGTCCGGCTTGCTGGCCTTTGCCGCAGGCGGCGAGGGCGAGCGCGGTGGCGACGGCGGCGAAAAGGGTCGGTAGACGATGCACCGGAGTCATGGGCGTCCTTGGAAATGGTCGTGAGGCGGAGATTTGCAGTGCCGGTGCGAGTCCGACAGTGCAGGAAGTGGGCGGCGACGCGGACAACTATACCGGTCGGTACAGGAATTTGTCATCCACCGCGGCGATGTGCGTGCGCGAACGCCGGGAACTCGATGGCGAGCGGCCATCGTCTGCGACTCGGGAACCGGCCACGAAGCGCTTCGCATATGGATAACCCCGGGGGCGGCGCGTATCCTAACCGATTTTGAATTTCCCTCATTTTTCTGGACGGATCATGACCGACACAGGCGTATCGCGCAGCACCCAGATGGATGCCATTTTGGCGAACCTTCCACCGCTCATCGAGCGGGATCGGCTGGCCGATGCGACGCGATTCGCCCATGCTTTCCTCGAGCGCGTGTCCGCGGACGACCTCGCCGCGCGCACGGCGCAGGATTGGGCCGCCCTGGTCGCGCAAATGGCCGCGTTCGTCGCCGAACGCCCGCCACTGGCGCCGAAAGTGCGCATCAGCGACGTTGGCAACGGGCGCCAGGCGCGCACGCGGGTCGACATCGTCACCGACGACATGCCGTTCCTCGTCGACTCGGTGAGCATGGCCATCGCCGATGCGGGCTTGGCGACCCATACGCTGATCCACCCCGTCGTCGCCGTGCGCCGTGATCCGGCCGGCAAGCTGCTCGCGATCGCCGACGCCGGCACGGACGGCACGACGGCCGATTCGGTCATGCATTTCGAAGTCGATCGCGTCGCCGACGAGGCCGCCGCGCACGCGCTGGAAAAGGGCATCGTCGAAGCGCTGGCCGACGTCCGCGGCAGCGTCTCCGACTGGAAAGCGATGCGCGAATCGATGCTGCGCATCGCCGACGACCTGCCGCAGCGCAAGCTGCCGGTCGACGCGGAAGGCGTCGCCGAGGCGCAGGAATTCCTGCGCTGGGCGGTCGCCGACAATTTCACCTTCCTCGGCTACCGCGAATACGAAGTCGCCAAGGCCGATGGCGACGAAGTCCTGCAA
The DNA here is from genome assembly GCA_029779475.1 of Pseudomonadota bacterium. GTDB lineage: Bacteria > Pseudomonadota > Gammaproteobacteria > Xanthomonadales > Rhodanobacteraceae > Dokdonella_A. The sequence continues at coordinate 8,836 of JAKPAN010000155.1, read as the reverse complement.
GCCGTCGAGAAATCCGGTCTCGGCATCCTGCGCGGCGCCGAGCGCGCGCAGGCGCCACGCTCGCTGCGCACGCTGGTCGCCAAGGAGTTGCCGCAGTCCGGGTCGATGGACGCGATCATCCTGACCAAGACCAACGCGCGCGCCCGCGTGCACCGTCCGGGCTACATGGACTACATCGGCGTGCTGCGCTTCAACGACGCCGGCGTGCCGGTCGCCGAGCAGCGCTTCCTCGGCCTGTTCACGACCAACGCCACCATGGCGCGCCCGCAAGACGTGCCGCTCGTGCGGCGCAAGGTCGAGGCCGTGCTCAAGCGTTCCGGCCTGCGCCGCGACGCGTATTCGGGCAAGGCGCTGCGCCACGTGCTCGAACTGCTGCCACGCGAGGAATTGTTCCAGGCCAGCGATGACGAGCTGTTCGATCTCGCCACCGGCGTGCTCGCGCTGCGCGCGCGTCCGCGTCCGCGCCTGTTCGTGCGTCGCGACAAGTACGGCCGCTTCTATTCCTGCCTCGTCTATCTGCCGCGCGAAAGCCTGACCACCGACGCGCGCGAGCGCATCACGTCCGCGCTGAACACGGCGCTGCGCGGCACCCAGGTCGATTCGACGATCCAGGTCAACGAATCGCCGCTGGCGCTGCTGCATCTGGTCATCCGCCCGAAGCCGGGCGACCACGTGGCCTATGACGTCGAGGCGCTCGAAAAGCAGGTTGCCGGCATCGTCCGCAACTGGCATCAGGAACTGCGCGACGCGCTCGCCGAAGGCCATGGCGATGCCACGGGCCGCGCGCTCGCCGCGCGCTATGCGTCGCTGCCGACCGCCTACATCGAGACGGCGACGCCGCGCGGGGCCGCCGCCGACATCGCGCTCGCCGCACAGCTCGCCGGCGAGGACGACATCCGCCTCAGCCTCGTTCCGTCGCGCCGCGATGCCGACACGCTGAACTTCAAGATCTTCCGCCATGGCAAGGACATCGCGTTGTCGGAAGCGATCCCGCTGCTCGAGAACATGAACCTCAAGGTGCTCACCGAGCAGCTCGACGAACTCGACCTCGGCGACGCGCAGTTGCGCATCCAGGACATCGTCGTGCAGCCGCAGTCGCGCTGCGCGTTCGACATCGCGCAGATCGGCCCGGCCTTCGAGTCCGCGTTCGAGCAGGTCTGGCGCGGCAACGCCGAAAACGACGCGTTCAACAAGCTCATCCTCGGCGCGCGCCTGTCGTGGCGCCAGGTCGCGATGCTGCGCGGCTACTGCAAATACCTCTTGCAGACCGGCGTGCCGTTCTCGCAGAGCTACATGGAAGAAACGCTCAACCGCTATCCGGCGATCGCGGGGCTGCTGGTCGAATTGTTCGAAGCCGGTTTCGATCCGGCACGCGAGCAGGGCGGCGCGGCCGCGGCCAATGCCGCGAAGCAGCTCGACGCCGAACTGCGCGCGCTGATCGCGCCGGACACGCTCGCCAAGCTCCCGGCCGACTTCATCGACGCGCTCGTCGCCGCACGCACGCAGCCGCGCGCGCAGCAGATCGCCGCGCTCGTCGCCACGATCAAGGCGCTGCTCGAACACGTCGCCAGCCTCGACGAGGACCGCATCCTGCGCGCCTATCTCGGCGTCATCGGCGCGACACTGCGCACCAACTATTTCCAGAACGGCCGCGACGGCAAGCCGCACGACGACATCAGCTTCAAGTTCGATTCGTCGAAGGTGCCGGATCTGCCCAAGCCGCGTCCGTACCGGGAAATCTTCGTCGACGGCGCGCGCGTCGAAGGCGTGCACCTGCGTTTCGGCCCCGTCGCGCGCGGCGGCCTGCGCTGGTCGGATCGCCGCGAGGATTTCCGCACGGAAGTGCTCGGCCTCGTGAAAGCGCAGATGGTGAAGAACACGGTCATCGTGCCGGTCGGCTCGAAGGGCGGTTTCTTCGTCAAGCGCCCGCCCGCTGGCGGCGACCGCGACGCCGTGCTCGCCGAAGGCATCGCCTGCTACAAGATGTTCATCAACGGCCTGCTCGACATCACCGACAACCTCGTCGACGGCAAGATCGTGCCGCCGCGCGACGTGGTGCGCCATGATGGCGACGATCCGTACCTCGTCGTCGCCGCCGACAAGGGCACGGCGACGTTCTCCGACATCGCCAACGGCGTCAGCGCCGAACACGGTTTCTGGCTCGGCGACGCGTTCGCGTCGGGCGGCTCGGTCGGCTACGACCACAAGAAAATGGGCATCACCGCGAAGGGCGCGTGGGAATCGGTCAAGCGCCATTTCCGCGCGCTCGGCCGCGATTCGCAGACGCAGGACTTCACCTGCGTCGGCATCGGCGACATGTCCGGCGACGTGTTCGGCAACGGCATGTTGCTGTCCGAGCACATCCGCCTCGTCGCCGCGTTCGACCATCGCCACATCTTCATCGACCCCAATCCCGACGTCGCCAAGTCGTTCGCCGAGCGCGAGCGCATGTTCAACCTGCCGCGTTCGTCGTGGGACGACTACGACAAGTCGCTGATCTCCGCGGGTGGCGGCGTGTTCCCGCGCAGCGCGAAGACGATTCCGCTGTCGCCGGAGGCATGCAAGGCGCTTGGCATCGCCGACGGCACCACGCAACTCACGCCGACCGAGCTGATGAGCGCGATCCTCAAGGCGCCGGTCGACCTGCTCTGGAACGGCGGCATCGGCACTTACGTCAAATCCGAAGGCGAAACCAACGCCGACGTCGGCGACCGCGCCAACAACGCGCTGCGCGTCAACGGCCGTGAACTGCGCGCCAAGGTCGTCGGCGAAGGCGGCAATCTCGGCTTCACGCAGCGTGGCCGCATCGAGGCGGCCTTGCATGGTGTGCTGCTCAATACCGACTTCATCGACAACTCCGCAGGCGTGGACACCTCCGACCACGAGGTCAACATCAAGATCCTGCTCAACGACGCCGTGCAGCGCGGCGAACTGAGCCTCGACCAGCGCAACACGCAACTCGCGGCGATGACCGACGAAGTCGCACGCCTCGTGCTGTCGGACAACTATCGCCAGAACCAGGCGATCACGGTCATGGAACACATGTCCACGCAGCGCCTGGGCTCGAACGCGCACTTCATCCGCACGCTCGAGGAAGAAGGCCTGCTCGACCGCCAGATCGAATTCCTGCCCAGCGAGAGCGAACTCGCCGAGCGCAAGGCGCGTCACCAGGGCCTGACGCGTCCGGAACTGTCCGTGCTGCTGTCGTACTCGAAGATCAAGTTGTTCCAGCAATTGCTCGATTCCGACGTGCCGGAAGATCCGTACCTGTCGCAGGAACTCGTGCGTTATTTCCCGGAACCGCTGCGCAAGACCTACGCGGCGAACATGCAACGGCATCGTCTGAAGCGCGAAATCATCGCCACCGTCGTCACCAATTCCATGGTGAACCGCATGGACGCGACCTTCGTGTTGCGCATGCAGGAAGACACCGGCCAGTCGCCGGCCGCGATCGCGAAGGCGTACTCGGCCGTGCGCGAGATCGCCGCATCGCGCGACATCTGGGCACAGATCGAAGCGCTCGACGGCAAGGTCGCCGAGGAAGTGCAGGTCGGCGCATTGCTCAAGGTGTGGGATTTGCAGCGCAACCTCACGCGCTGGGTGCTCAACCAGCGCGGCGGCCAGCTCGACATCGCCGGCCTCGTCGAACGCTATGCGCCGGGCGTCGCGCAACTCAAGGCGGCGCTGCCGGGCGTGCTCACGGCGAGCAGCCGCACCGACTACGACGTCGACGTCGAGAAGTGGCAGGGTCTCGGCGCGCCGGCGCAACTCGCCACGGAACTCGCGCGCATCGCCGAGCTCGGCGCGGCGTTCGACATCGTCGAAGTCGCGCTCGACAGCGGCCAGAAGGTCGAACGCGTCGCTTCGGTATTCTTCGAGCTCGGTCATGCGCTCGACATCGACGGCCTGCGCCGCCAGATCGAAGCGTTGCCGGTCGAGAGCCGCTGGCACGCGCAGGCCCGCGGCGCGCTGCGCGACGAACTTGCCGCGCAGCATCGAGCGCTCGTGCAGCAGATCCTCGCCGCCGCGCCCGCAGGCGAGCAGCATCCCGTCGCGCGCTGGCTCGAACGCGATGACGCCGCGCTCAAGTTCACGCTCGGCATGCTCAACGAAATCCGCGCGCAGCCGGTGGATTATCCGATCGCATCGGTCGCGCTGCGCCGTTTCGCGCAGCTCGTGCAGGCGGGCGCGAAGGGCTAGTCGAAAATCGTTGCCGTCGTTCCGATGCAAGTTGGGACGACGGCAATGTCATGCCTCGCGACGGCTTTCGTCGCGGCGGCGAAGATGCGAAGCTTCCGCGTCCGTTCCCTTCGAGCGCCGTGATGTCCCAGCGCATCGCTTTCGTCGCCGCCCAGACCGAAGACGCGCAGGCCGCGCACGCGGCGCTCGTCGCGCACTACGGCGACGCGCCGCTGGCCGAAGCCGAAGTCATCGTGGCGCTCGGCGGCGACGGCTTCATGTTGCGCACGCTGCACCGGCACATGGCACGCGGCGTGCCCGTGTACGGCATGAAGCTCGGCACGGTCGGTTTCCTCATGAACCAATACGGTTTCGAGGGCCTGCCGGAGCGACTCGCGCTCGCGCAGCCGACCCTGCTGCGTCCGCTGGAAATGGACGCGGCGACCGAAGCCGGCGGCAACGCCGTCGCGCTCGCGTTCAACGAAGTTTCGCTGCTGCGCCAGACCAAGCAAGCCGCGCACGTGCGCGTCTCGCTCAACGGCATCGTCAAGATCGAGGAGCTCGTCTGCGACGGTGTGCTCGTCTCGACGACCGCCGGCTCGACCGCGTACAACCTGTCCGCGCACGGCCCGATCCTGCCGCTCGGCTCGCAACTGCTCGCGCTCACGCCGATCAGCCCGTTCCGTCCGCGGCGCTGGCGCGGCGCGATCCTGCCGGCGGTCACGGAAGTGCGCTTCGAAATCCTCGATCCGTACAAGCGCCCGGTCAGCGCGACCGCCGATTCGCACGAGGTGCGCGACATCGTCGAGGTCAGCATCCGCGAATCGCGCGAGCGCACGATGACACTGCTGTTCGATCCCGAACACAATCTCGAAGAACGCATCCTCAACGAGCAGTTCGAGTTGTAGCGGCGTGTGGGTTTCGCGCGCCGTCCTTGCGATCCTCCTCGTGGCGACGCTCGGCGGCTGCTCTTCGTTGCGTTACGCCGCGCATGTCGCTCGCGGCGAAGCGGGTCTGCTCGCGCAGCGCAAGTCGATCGAGCGCGTCGTCGCCGACCCGCGCACCGACGCGCGCACGCGGACGCGCCTGCGCGAGGCGCAAGCCGCACGCGCGTTCGCATCCGACCATCTCGCTTTGCCGCGCAACCGAAGCTACACGCAATTCGTCGCGCTCGACCGGCCGTACGTGAGCTGGAGCGTGTTCGCCACGCCGGAATTCTCGGTCGATCCCATCGTGCATTGCTTCCCATTCGCCGGTTGCGTGGCGTATCGCGGCTGGTTCGACCGTGCGCGCGCCGAACGGGATGCGGCGCAACTCGCCAAGCGAGGCGACGACGTTTCGATCGAAGGCGTCGCCGCGTTTTCGACACTCGGCTGGTTCGCCGATCCGATCGTGTCGAGCATGTTGCGCGGCGATGCCGACAGCCTCGACGGCGTGATCTTCCACGAGCTCGCGCATCAGCAGTTCTATCTCGCCGGCGACACTGCGTTCAACGAATCGTATGCGAGCTTCGTCGAGCGCGAAGGCTTGCGCGAATGGCGCTTGTCGCGCGGCGAAGCCGCACCCGACACGCAAGGCGACGAACGCGACGCGCAGTTCGCGCGACTCGTCCTCGACCTTCGCGAACGCCTGCGCGCGTTGTACGCGTCGACGCGCGACGTCGAAGCGCTCCGCGCGGGAAAAGTTCGCGAATTCGACGCGTTCCGTGCGCGTTACGCGACGTTGCGCGATGGCGAATGGCATGGCGAAGCCCGCTACGACGCATGGGTTGCGCGACCGCTCGACAATGCGCGCCTCGTGCCCTTCGGCTTGTACGACACGTGGGTGCCAGCGTTCGCGGCGTTGTTCGAGCAGGCAGGCAAGGACTGGCCGCGCTTCCACGCGCTCGTGCGCGAACTGGGTGGAAGCCCGGAAGCGGAGCGCGCGCGACGCCTGGCCGCGCTGTCCGAGCAAAAGGCTTCGCACTGACGTTGCGGCTGGCTGCCGTCTGAATCGGCGCAACGTGCGCGTCAACGGCGAGCGCGTGCGGACGTTGAATGCGGCGTCGGACGAGAGTGTCCGACCCCTCTGGAGCCAACGCCATGTTTCGTCGCTTCCTGTCCCATTCGCTGCTCGCGCTGATCCTCGGCTCGACGGCATTCGTTTCGGCGCCGGTCTCGGCGCGTACTTGGGTCGACGTTTCCGTCGGCATTGCGCCCCCGGCGCCGCGCGTCGAACGCGTCGTCGTGCGGCCCGGCTATGCGTGGTCGCCCGGTTACTGGCGCTGGAACGGCGGGCGCCACGTCTGGGTCGGCGGTTATTGGCTGCCTGCACGCGCGGGATACCGCTACGTCGGCGCGGCGTGGGTGCGCGTCGGTCCGGCTTGGCAGTTCCGGCCGGCGCATTGGTCGCGTTATTGACGGCAGGCGCGTCGCTGCAAAACGGGACTCGTCATCGAGTCCCGTCTTGCATTCACTGACGACTCGCCCAGCGCTCGTACTCGGCGCGCGATACGCGGCCGTCGCGGTTCGCATCGGCGTGGATGAAGTCGTTCGCGAGCGGTGGGTAGGCATCGGCTTCCGTCGCGGTCAGGAACCCGCTGCCGCGTGTATCGAGTTGCGCAAATGATGGCGGCGGGCCGTAGTCGTGCGGTTGCGGCTGGCCGGAATGGACAATCAACTCGCCTTGCGGCGTCTGGTATTGCGCGGTGCTCGTTTCCTGCGCGCAGGCCATCGAACTGGCCAGGGATAGGGCGACAAGCGCGGCGACCCGGATATGCATGGCAGTTCCCTTCGTGATTGGCGCGGATTGCACCGACCGCGGATGTTCCGCCCGCGCCGATTAATGCGGATGAACCGAGGCGTATCGCCGCGCGCACGTTTCGGAAACAATGCGGCATGGCTGGATTCCGGACATCGCTGCCGTGGTCGCGATGCGGCGCGTGGGTCGCCGTGGCCGCGCTGGCGGCTTGCGGCCGATCGCCGCAGCCGCAGACGACCCAGGACGTTGTCGTATCGCCCGCGCCCATCGTCGTGCCTTCCGCTGCACCCGCCACGCCGCCTGCGACACCGCTCACCGACGCGCTGCCCGCACTGGTCGAGAAACTGCGCGACGTGCCGTCCGCGGCGTGCCTCGCGCGCAGCCCGGCACCGAAGGCTTCGTCGCTGGACGTGCATCGTTGGGTCGATGCCGCCGGCATCACGCATTACTCCGACCAGGCGCCGCCGCGCAACGCGCGCGAACTGCGCACGATCGCGGTCGCCGCGGCGCCGCAGGTCGCCGTGCAGGCCAGCGGCTACGACGTGAATCTTCCCGACCAGGTGCAGCAGCGCGCGGTCGCCGATGCGCTCGCCGTCGAGCGCGTGATGCACGACGCGCTCGGCGTCGCAGTGCCGGCCGGGCTCGAGTTGCGCATCGTTTTCGTGCAGTCCCCGCAGGCTTATGCCGCGTTGATCAAGGCGCCGGAACTCGCCGGCTCGGCCGGCGCTTACTCGACGGCGACGAAGACGATCCACGTGCGCATGCAGGGCGACGACGAGGCGAATTTCTTCGTGCTTCGCCACGAGATCGTGCATGCGATCGTGCACGAGGCGATCGGCAACCTGCCGGTCGCGCTGAACGAAGGGCTCGCCGAATATTTCGGGCGGTACCGTGTCGCCGGCATGGGCGGACAGGTCGACGTCGGCCGCGAACGCGAGGCGATGATCACTGCCGCACCGACACCCGAAGATGCGGCCGACGCGCTCGTCGACCTGCTCGCGCCCGAGGGCGAAGGTTTCTATGTCGTCAGCGGAAAACCGGGCGAGGGGACGCGGGAGGCGCGTTACCGTCGTGCGTTCGCGCTGGTCGCATTGCTCATGGGCAGCGGCGAAGGACGCAAGACGCTGTCGGCATTGCTCGCCGAACAGGCGCACGCGCCGTGCGTCGCGATCGCCGCGGAGCATTCGCTCGACACCGGCTATCCGGGCGGTCTCGCCGCGCTCGCGCAGGCGTGGTCGGCGTTCATGCGCAATCCGGTGACGGACGTGCGCGCGTATTGATCGCTCGTGCGTCGCGAAATGAGGGATGTGCGCTGCGTCGCAACACGCGCGTGCCTGTCGCTGGCATCCGGACGCGAGGCGAGTAGACTGGAATTGCTGCGTCTGCACGGTTTTGCGTGCGCGGGCGTTCGCACCCGCGACGACGGATGATCCGCTTCATCGTTCCACCGGCATACCCAGTGCTCGACATCCCGTGAGGGGTGCGAATCCAAACCAGCGTTGCAACGGAGAGTTACATGTCGGATCGTGAGGTGGGTACCGTCAAGTGGTTCAACGAAAGCAAGGGTTTCGGTTTCATCAGCCGTGAGAACGGGCCGGACGTCTTCGTGCATTTCCGCGCGATTTCCGGCACCGGCTTCAAGACCCTGCAGGAAGGCCAGAAGGTGTCGTTCCGCGTCGTGCAGGGGCAGAAGGGCCTGCAGGCGGAAGAAGTCACACCAGCCTGAAGCAGACGCTTCGCATTCGAGGGCCGCGACCCGTGTCGCGGCCCTGTTTTTTTGGAGAGAACAATGAGCGAGCGCAGCGGACTTCTCATCGAACCGCGCATCCACGATCTCGGCGACGGGTTTTCCGTGCGCCGCGTGCTGCCGTTCCGCCTGCGCCGCCATGTCGGGCCGTTCGTGTTCTTCGATCACATC
>JAKPAN010000170.1 GCA_029779475.1 Pseudomonadota bacterium | reverse complement strand
TCCATGCGCGCGTAGCCGGCGAACACGCTCCAGGTTTCGGTGATCTTGCCGTCGATCGAGAACTCGACGCCGCGCACGCGCGTTTCGCCGATGTTCGCGTAGCTGCCGTCGGCCTGCAGCTGGCGCGCGTTGGTCTTCTCGTTCTGGAACACGTCGGCGCTGACCGAGACGCGACGATCGAGCAATTCCCACTTCACGCCGGCTTCGAGGTTGCGGCTTTTTTCCGGATCGAGATCGGCGATCGAGATCGGATTGGTGTCGCTGCCTTCGCCGACGAAGCTGCCGGGCGGCGTCACCGCGGTCGCGTACGAGACGTAGAAACTGCCCTGCTCGACCGGCTTCCAGACCAGGCCCGCCTGCCACGTCCAGTTGCCGCTGCTGGAGCGATGTTCCTCGGTGATGCCGGTCGTGCCGCGTGGGCAGACGCTGCCGGGGAGCGTGGGGCAATAGGTGATCGGCGCTTTCGTCGAGAAATCGTCGTAACGCACACCGACGTTGGCGAGCCACTGCTCCGTGAAATGGATCGTGTCCATCGCGTACAGCGCCTGTGTGTCCGCGGTCGTGCGGATCGGCTTGTTGGCGCGCGTGATCGGCGTCGGCGTGAAGACGCCGTTCGCCCACGTGCCCGGCACCCACGGATCGTTCGGATCCGGGTCGTACAGGCTCGTGCAGTTGTAGTACGAGGGCGAGCCGATGCCGAGCTGGCCGCAGGCGACCGCGGCGGCGATGTTCGGCACGACGTAGGTGTCGCGCGCGGATTTTTCCTTCGACAACTCGACGCCGACGTCGATGTCGTGGCGAATCGAGCCCGTCGAGAATTTCCCGGCGAGATCGGTCTGGTTGATCGCGGCGACCGTGTTGCCGGCACGCGTGTTCATGCGGCGCCAGACCATGCCGTTGGCGACGTTGCCTTGGCTGTCGTCGGGCTGCGAGAGGATGTAATCCTGCCGCGTGCGGCCATAGCGCGTGGTGTTGCGCAGCGTCCAGTCGTCGTTGAACGCGTGCTGCAACTTGACCGTGCCGATGTCGGCCTGCGTCTTGCGGAAGTCTCGATCGACGAGGCCGTAGAAATTGTTGCGGTCGCCGCCGTCAACCGGACGCACGACGCGCACGCCGGCCGGCAGGTTCGTCGAGCCGTAGAGGTACGGGATGCCCGGATCGGGCATGTCGTCGGTATTGAGGTGGTAGAAGCTGAAGGTCGCCGTGGTCGGACTGTCGAGGCCGAGCGTGAACGACGGCGCGAAGCCGAAGCGGCGGCTCGACACTTCGTCGCGACCGGCGACGCCGGCATCGTGGCCCATCAGAGCGACGCGAAATGCCGAGTCTTCGCCGACGCGGTAGTTCGCGTCGATCGTGGCGCGCTTGTAGTCGGCCGTGCCCGCGCCGAGCGTGACTTCGGTGAAATCCTGCGCAACCGGCAACTTGCTGACGAGGTTGATGCTGCCGCCGCCGTTGGAGCGGCCGCTGTAGACCGAGTCCGGGCCCTTGATGACTTCGATGCGGTCGACCGCGAAGGTCTCGCGCGACTGCGCGCCGGGATCGCGCACGCCGTCGACGAAGGTGGAGTTCTGCGCGTCGTAGCCGCGCAGGAACGGACGATCGCCTTGCGGATTGCCGCCCTCGCCCGCGCCGAAGGTGATGCCGGGCACGGCACGCAGCGCCTCGGTCAAGGTCGTCGCGCCCATCTCGTTGATGAGCTGC
>JAKPAN010000131.1 GCA_029779475.1 Pseudomonadota bacterium | reverse complement strand
ATTGTCGTGGCGCTGCGCGGCGCCGACGCCGGGCGCCTCGTCGCCGCCGTGCGCGAAAAGCTCGGCGAGTTGCAGGCGAGCCTGCCGCCGGGCGTGAAGATCGACGCGTTCTACGACCGCAGCGCGCTGATCGAGCGCGCGGTCGGCACGGTGACGCACGCGCTGCTCGAAGCGACCGTGCTGGTCGTGCTGCTGCTGTTCGTGTTCCTCGGCGAAGTCCGTGCGGCCGTGGTCGTCTCGCTGATCCTGCCGCTCTCCGCTCTCTTCACCTTCCTGATGATGAGCCTGTTCGGGATGAGCGCGAACCTGATGAGCCTGGGCGGCCTCGCGATCGCCGTCGGCATGCTCGTCGACACGGCCGTCGTGCTGGTCGAGAACACGGTCAGCCGGCTCGATCCGCAAGCGCCGGGCGCGGGTTTGCCGCGTTTGCACCGCGTCTACGCGGCGGTGCGCGAGGTTGCCGTTCCGGTCGCCGCGGGCATCCTCATCATCTGCCTGGTGTTCCTGCCGCTGCTTACGCTGCAAGGGCTGGAGGGCCGGCTGTTCGCTCCGGTCGCGCTGACCATCGTGTTTGCGCTGGCCGGTTCGCTGCTGCTGTCGCTGACCTTCGTCCCGGTGCTGTCGTCGATGCTGCTCAAGGAGAAGGCGCACGCCGAACCGTGGCTGATGCGCCAACTCGACCGCCTGTATCCGCCCCTGCTGGATGCCGCCCTGCGCCGGCCGAAGATCGTCTACGCGAGCGCCGGCCTGGCGCTGCTGCTCGGCATCGGCGCCTACTTCGGCACCGGCAAGACCTTCATGCCGACGATGGACGAAGGCGACGTGCTGATGCAGGCGATGAAGCTGCCGTCGATCGGCCTCGCCCGTTCGCGCGACCTCGATCTGGCGCTCGAACGCGAGGTGCTGGCCCGCGTGCCGGAAGTCGAGCACGCCATCGCTCGCGTCGGCTCGGACGAACTCGGCCTCGACCCGATGGGCCTGAACGAAACCGATTTGTTCCTGCAACTCAAGCCGAAGGCGCAGTGGCGCAAAGCGGACAAGGAATGGCTCTCCGGCGAGTTGCGCAAGGTCGCCGACGGCTTTCCGGGGATCGATGTCGGCTTCACGCAGCCGATCGAGATGCGCGTGTCGGAGATGCTGACCGGCAGCCGGGGCGATGTCGCGATCAAGCTGTTCGGCCCCGATCTCGCCACGCTCGCCGATCTCGGCACGCGCATCGCCGGCGTCGTCGAAAAGCTGCGCGGCGCGCAGGACGTGCTGACCCAGACCGGCGAAGGCGTGCAGTTCCTGCGCGTGGCCATCGACGCGCAAGCCGCAGGTCGCGCCGGTTTCGACATCGCCGAAGTCCAGGACGAATTGCGCGCGCAGCTTGAAGGCCTGCCCGCCGGCCAGGTGATCCGACCCGACCGCCGCATCCCGATCCTGATCCGCGGCGACGCCGCGTTGCGCGCCGATGCCGACAGCTTCGCGCGCCTGCCGCTCGCCAACGGCGATGGCGGCGTGCTGCCGCTCGACATGCTGGCGCGGCTGACGCCGACGGCGGGACCGGTGCGCGTCAACCACGAGAATGGCTCGCGCTTCGTGCTGATCCAGAGCGGCGTCGCCGGGCGCGACCTCGTCGGCTTCGTCGACGAAGCGCGCGCGGCGGTCGCCCGCGAAGTGCCGTTGCCGCCCGGTTACCGCATCGCCTGGGGCGGCCAGTTCGAGAACCAGCAACGTGCGGCGGCCCGGCTGGGACTGGTCGTGCCGATCGCGCTCGGCCTGATTTTCCTCGTGCTGTTCACCACATTCGGTTCTCTGCGCCAGTCGCTGCTGATCCTCGGCAACGTGCCGTTCGCGCTCGTCGGCGGCCTGCTCGCGCTGTGGTTGACCGGACAGTACCTGTCGGTGCCGGCCTCGGTCGGCTTCATCGCCTTGCTCGGCATCGCCGTGCTCAACGGACTGGTGCTGATCGACTGCTTCAACCAACTGCACGCGCACGGCGTCGACGCCGACGAGATCGTGCGCGAAGGCGCGCGCCGTCGCCTGCGGCCGGTGTTGATGACGGCCAGCATCACCGCGCTGGGACTGATTCCGCTGCTGTTCGCGAGCGGCCCCGGCTCGGAAATCCAGCGTCCACTCGCGATCGTCGTGATCGGAGGTCTGGTCACTTCGACGGCGCTGACCTTGCTCCTGTTGCCACTTCTGTATCGGCGCTTCGGCGTCTCGAGGACCGGACCATGACCGCGTTGCTGCGCCTCAATCTGGTGTTCTCGGCCGCGCTCGAGGACGTGGTCACGACGGCGCTGATCGAGCACAAGCCGGCGCTGCCCGGTTTCACTCTGCTGCGCGCCGAGGGTCACAGCGGCGACTTCGCGCACGCATCGCCCGAGGAGCGCGTTCGCGGTCGCGTCGAGCGGCGCATCGTCTGGATGATTCTGCCGCGGGACGGAATCGATGCACTGATCGCCTACCTGCGCTCGCACGTACGTTCGAACGAAGTCGTGTGGTGGACCGAATCGGTCGAAACATTCGGGAGACTACGGTGAAGTGTGTCATTTTCTCCGCCGCTGCGTTGGTTGCCGCCGTCCTGCCGGCGGCGGCCGCGGCGAATGATTTTCTGCCTCCTGACGACAGGGCGCAGGCCGCGATTTCCGCCTATGCGGAGGTACGCGCCGCCGATGCGCGTGTCGTCGAAGCGCGCGAGAAGGCACGCGCACTCGCCGCCGGGCCGCACGACCCCACGTTGTCATTGCTGCCGCTGCGGCGCAGCGTGCGCGATGCGCCGACGTCGAGCGGCCGCGCCGACTACCTCGAATGGGAGGCGCAGCTCACGCGGGCGATTCGCCTGCCCGGCAAGGCCGCGCTCGATCGCGAGGCCGGCGCGCATGGCGTCGCCGCGGCGGAGCTGCTCCTGGGGGACGCCGAACACCAGGCCGCGCGCCTGCTGCTCGCCAGCTGGATGGGCTGGTTGCGTGCCGACATGACCGCGAGGAGCGCCGTTGCGCGGCGCGATTCGATGGCGCGCGAACACGACACGATGGTGCGACGCGTCCAGCTCGGCGACGCTTCGCAGCGCGAACTCGAGCAGATCGCGGCCGAACTCGCCGTTGCTGTCGCCCAATCGCGTCAGGCCGAAGCCGACGCGCAGGCGCTGCGCCTCGCGCTGAGCGCGAACTTCCCGCAGATTCCCTTGCCGGAACGCGCGCCGCCGTTGTCCGAACCCACGGCGTTCGCCGAGGCCCCACAGGTGTGGATCGACCGCATCGTGGATCGCAGCCACGAGATCCGTGCCGCCGAGGAGATCGCCGCGCAGTTCGAAACCGTGGCGCGCCGTGCGCATGCGGACCGCCTGCCCGACCCGACCATCGGAGTGCGCACCTTCTCGGAGCGCGGCGGCATGGAACGCGGCGTTGGCCTCGTGCTGAACGTCCCTTTCGGAGGCGCGCGGCGTTCGGCCGAAGCGCGCGCCGGGGATGCCGCGGCGGATGCCGCTCGCAACGAACTCGACGCGATGCGCCGCGACATCGAGCGTGAGGCGCACCTGGGCGTCGCCAAGGCTCAGGTTGCGCTCGAGCTATGGCGTGCGGCGCAACAGGCCCGCTCGGCGAATGCGGCCAGCCTCGCGCGCCAGCGTCGCGCCTACGAGCTCGGCGAAATCGGCCTCGCCGAACGCCTGCAGGCGGAGAGGTTCGATGCCGAATCGGCGCTGGCGGAACTGCGCGCCCGCGCCGACGCGCACGAGGCGCGGCTGCGCGTGCTGGTCGACAGCCATGAAATGTGGCACGAGCAGGACACGGTCGCAGCGCATCCGGAACACACGACGCCCTGATTGCGCTCGCTCCCGCCGTCAACGCGCCAGTACGAGCGACAGATCCGGCCAGTAAGTGATGACCAGCACCGCGCCGAGCAGGATCAGGAAGAACGGCAGCGTCGCGCGCACCAGCGTGAGCACGGGCTTGTCGAAGCGCATGCTCGCGATGAACAGGTTCATGCCGACCGGCGGCAGGAAGATGCCGAGCTGCAAATTGGCGAGGAACAAAATGCCCAGATGCACCGGATCGACGCCGTACTTGAGCGCGACCGGCAACACCAGCGGCACGAGGATGATGATCGCCGGAAACCCTTCGAGCAGCATGCCGAACACGAGCAGGAACACGTTGAGCACGAGCAGGAACGTGCCGCGGCTGGCGATATGCGACTGGATCGCCGAAAAGAGTTTCTCCGGCACTTCCGCGTCGATCAGCCAGTTCGTCAACGCGAGCGAAAAACCGAGGATGACGAGGATGGCGCCGACCAGCAGCATCGCCTCGCGCGTCACCTTCGGCAGTTTCGCCAGCGGAATCTCGCGGCGGATCAACACGGTGACGACGAGCACGTACAACGCGGTCGCCGCGGCGGCTTCCGACGCGGCCAGCTTGCCCGAGTAGATGCCGCCGAGAATCACGAACGGCAGCGGGAGATCCCAAGCCGCATCGCGCAACGCGGCGACGAGTTCCTTGCCGCTCACCTTCTCGCGCACGACGCCGACGCGGTGCGCATGCCAGATGCTGTAGATCGACAGCAGCACGACCATCAGCGCGCAAGGCAACACGCCGGCCTTGAACAGCGCGTCGATCGTGACCGGCGGCGTCGTGTTGAATTGTTGCGCGACGACGCCGTAGAGGATCAGCGGCATCGACGGCACGAGGATCAGGCCCAGGCTGCCCGACGCGGTGAGCAGGCCGAGCGAAAACTTTTCGCCGTATTTCTGCTGCATCAGCGCCGGATACAACACGGCGCCGAGCGCGACGATGGTGACGCCGGTCGCGCCGGTGAACGCCGTGAACATCGCGCACGCAATCACGGCGACGATGGCGAGTCCGCCCGGCAGCCAGCCGAGCAGCGCGTTGGTCACGCGCACCATGCGCTGTGGCGCGCGGCTCTCGGCGAGCAGATAGCCCGCCAGCGTGAACAGCGGGATCGCAATCAGCGCCGGCATGTCGGCGAGTCGATAGAACTCGACCGCGACCGCAACGCCTTCCTGCCCCGCGAAATGGAAGCCGATCAGCGCGACCGCCGCGATCAACGCGAACAGCGGCGCGCCGAGCGCGGCAAGAACGAGCAACGCACCGACGAGCAGAAAGATCATTCGAGCTCCGGTGCGAGCGCGGGCGCGTCGCTGCGCGGCGCGCAGAACGCACGGATCGCCAGACGCAACGCGAGCAGCGCGAAGCCGACCGGCACGATCGCTTCGACGATCCAGTTGGCGATGCCGGCGATGGCTGCGCCCGAGCCATAGTCGAGCTGGACGAGGCCGATGCCGTACCAAGCCATCGCCGCGCAGACCGCCGCCGCGAACAGCAGCGTGATCACGCGCAACACGCGCTTGGCGCGGCCGTGCACGAAATGCGCGACGAGGTCGAGACCGATGTGCTTGTCGTCGCGCGCCGCGGCGAGCGCGCCGAGCATCGCCGCCCACAGCACCATCGCGCGCAGCAGCGGATCGGCCCACGCGAGGCCGCTGTCGAACAGGTTGCGCAACAGGATCTGCGCGCCGGCGAGCAGCACCATCGCCAGCACGAGCACGGCGATGAGGCCCGTCTCGATGCGCTCGATCCAGCGCAACGCGTTCGTCACTTGCCAGCTCCGTGCAGCGTGGCCAGCACGTCGCCGAGCGCCTTGGCCATTCCGGGCGAAAGGTCGCCCTGAGCGGTGACCTGCTTGAAGACGTCGTTGCCGACCGCCTCCCAGCTCTTGCGGTCGGCATCGGTCGGCGCGTCGATGGAAATGCCCTGCGCCTTCAGCGCTTCGCGCGCGGAGGCGTTGTCCTTCTTGTTGGTCTCTTCAAGTCGCGCGAAGCCGGCCGCGAATTCGGATTCGACGACTTTCCGGTCGTCCGCAATCAGCGCGTCGAACGCCTTCTTGTCGATGACGACTTCGCCGACGACGAAGCTCAACGGCAGGTCGACGATGTGCTTGACCTTGGTGTGCCACTGGAACGCGAGCGCGCCCGACATCGTGCTCGCAGCGGTGTCGATGAGCCCGGTCTGCAGGCTCGTGTAGACGTCCGACAGCGGCAACGGGATCGGCGTGACGCCCGCGGCCTTGAACGCCATCTCGGCGATCTTGTCGCCGAGCGGCACCCAGACTTTCGCAGCCTTGAGATCGTCGCGCGAATGGATCGTGCGCGTGCTCATCAGGTAGGCGAAACCGCCGCCGCTGACGCCGAGCAGTTCGTAGCCGGCTTTCGCGAACGATTCCTTGAGCATCGGATCGAGCTTGGCGCGCGCCTTGGCGATCTCGTCTTCGCTGCGGAACGTGAACGGCAGGCTGTAGATCTGCGAATCGCCGGTCAGGATCGAGGCTTCGCCGCCGGTGAACGCGCCGCCTTGCAGCTGACCGATCTTCATCTTGCGCAGCACGGTCGCGTCGTCGCCCATGACGCCGCCGGGGTAGAACTTCATCTCGACGCGGCCGTCGGTTTTCGTCTTGATCGCGTCGCCTGCGGTGCGCATTTCGCGCATCCACGCGGTGCCGTCGGGCGCGATGGTGGCGATCTTGATCGTCGCGGCGTTCGCGCCGGCGGCAACCAGGCCGAGGGCGAGCGTGAGGAGCGTGCGGTTGAGCTTGTTCATGTGTTTCATCCCGTTGTCTGCGCCGATCGGCATGTCGCCTCGACGCTCAGAAAAAATCCTTGCCGGATTCGAGCAGCTTCTTCGCGCGTGCCTGCGCGAGCACGTTGACGAGCGTCAGCCCCGGCGCGTGCGGATCGGCGGAAATCACTTCGTTGAGCAGGCGATCGTGCAAATCCTTGTCGAAGACGAGTCGCGCGTAACGCTCCGCATAGAGCACGCGCACCATCTGGTTCTTGCCGTCCGACAAAGCCAGCGCCTTCTCGAAATCGGCCTTGCCCTCCTCGGGCTTTCCGCCGAGCGAAGCCGGACGCAGCGTCGCGAGTACACCGAGAACCATGTACGGTTCGCCGCTCTGAAAATCCGAGCGCAGCGCGACCGTGCGCTCGAGCAATGCCTGCACTTTCGGGATGTCGGCGATCGCCTTCCAGTCGTCGCTGTTGGCCTGGATGCGCCCCGCCCACGCGGACGCGAGCGCATACGCGACCGGCACGTCGTCCGCGCCGAGTTTCGCGACTTCCGCGTTGAACGCTTCGAACGGCGCGTCGATCTGCGCGCACAGGCTCGCCTTGCGCACGCACGCGGCACGGCGTGCGTAGTCGAAGCTGCGCGCCGAAAGCCGCTTGGCGCGATTGGCGTCGTCGATGAAACCGCCGGCGTAGGCGCCGTAAAGCTTGCTGCCGGCAAGCAGCATGCCTTCATTTTTCGGATCGCCCTGGATCAGGCCGTCGACGAGCAGCAGCCACGACGGAATGCCATCGCGCGCCGTCGCCACGTCGTCCTGATCGAGGATGCCGGCGCTCAAGCTGTCGGACAGGCGCTGGCTTGCCTTGTTGGCAATGCTGGAACACGCACCCAGCGCAAGCACCGCGAACGCGAGCGTCGTGGCTCGCCAGAATGAAGAAATCCGCATCGACTGGCCTGTTGGGTTCAAGAAAAACTCTCCGCCGCTTCGAGCGTGTTCTCGATCAACGTCGCCACCGTCATCGGCCCGACGCCGCCCGGCACCGGCGTGATCCACGACGCGCGCTCGGCGGCCTTGTCGAATTCGACGTCGCCGACAAGGCGTCCGTCGTCGAGCCGGTTGATGCCGACGTCGACAACCACGGCGCCCGGCTTGATCCACTCGCCCTTGACGATGCCGGGCCTGCCGACCGCGACGACGACGATGTCCGCGGCGCGGACTTCATCTTCCAGATTTGCCGTGAATTTGTGGCAACCCGTCGTCGTGCAACCGGCGAGCAGCAATTCGAGGATCAACGGCCGGCCGACGTGGTTGGACACGCCGACGACGACCGCCTTGCGCCCGCGCACGGGTTGGTCGGTGTGCGCGAGCAGCGTCATCACGCCCTTCGGCGTGCATGGACGCAGTCCTCGCTGGCGCAATGCGAGGCGGCCGACGTTCTCGGCCTGGAAGCCGTCGACGTCCTTGCGCACGTCGATGTGATCGATGAGCGCGGTCGCATTGATGCCTTCCGGCAGCGGCAATTGCAGCAGGATGCCGTGCACGTCGTCGTCGGCGTTGAGGCGGTCGATGAGCGCGGCGAGTTCGGCCTCGCGCGTGGTCGCCGGCAGGTCGTAGTCGAACGAGCGGAAACCGACCTGCGCGCAGGCGCGGCGCTTGTTGCGCACGTAGACTTCCGAGGCGGGATCGTTGCCGACCATGATCACGGCGAGGCCGGGCGCGCGCTGCCCGGCCGCGACGCGCGCACGCACGCGAGCGGCCACGCGCGCGAGCACGTCTTCGGAGATCCTTCGGCCGTCGAGGAGACGCGTGGGCATGCGGGTTCCGGCGAAAAACGCGCATTATCCATGCGCCCGCGCCGGCGCTCAAACCGTCGGCATCGATTCGCGGCCACGCGCTTTCCGCCACGAGGATTTTCCGCGACATGCACGACGAACCGCCCATTGCCGCCTGCGAACTGCACATCGACGAACTGGTCGCGCGCCCGTATCGCGCAGGCGACGCGGCCGCGCTCGCCGACGCCGTGCAGGAATCGAACGCAAGCCTCGCGCGCTGGCTCGATTGGTGCCGGCCCGGCTACGGCCTCGCCGACGCGGAGCAATGGATCGAGCTTTGCCGGAAACTTTGGGACAGCGGCGACCAGTACACCTTCGCCGTGTTCGATGCCGCGACTTACCGCCTGCTCGGCGCGGTCGGCCTCAACCAGCACGATCGCCGCTACCGCTTCGCCGGCCTCGGCTACTGGATGCGCGATTCGGCCCGTGGCCGCGGCATCACCGTGCGCGTGGGGCGGCAGATCGTCCGGTTCGGTTTCGAGCGCGTCGGCCTCGACCGCATCGAAATCCTCGCCGCCGTCGACAACCATATCAGCCGGCGTACCGCCGAGCGGCTCGGCGCGCGCTTCGAAGGCGTGCAGCGCAATCGCCTGCGCCTGCACGAGCGGCCGGTCGATGCGGCCATGTATGCGCTGACGCCCGCCGATCTCGACGGTTAGGCGCTCGCGCAGACGCGCGCGAGATCCTCGTAACCGGCGAAAACCGCATCGGCGCCGCAGCCGGGACACTGCGCATCGCGCGGCAGGCGCAGCTCGCGGAAACGCGCGTCGAGCGCGTCGTAGCAGAGCAATCGTCCGACCAACGGATCGCCGATGCCGAGCACGAGCTTGAGCGCTTCGGTCGCCTGCAGCATGCCGATCGTGCCGGGCAGTACGCCGAGCACGCCCGCTTCGCTGCAATTGGGCGCTTCGGCCGCCGACGGCGGAAACGGAAACAGGCAGCGGTAGCACGGCGAATCCTCGCGCCGCGCGTCGAATACGCTCACCTGCCCGCTGAAGCGATGCACCGCGCCGTAGACGAGCGGGATGCGCAACCGCCGGCACGCCGCGCTGAGCAGGTAGCGTGCGGGGAAATTGTCGGCGCCGTCGATGACGACGTCATGTCCCTGCAGCAGCCGTTCGACGTTCGCCGCGCCGACGCGTTCCTCGACGGCGACGACCTCGACGCTCGGGTTGAGTGCCGCGAGCGCGATGCGCGCCGATTCGACCTTGGCCATGCCGATGCGCGCGTCGGCATGCACGATCTGACGTTGCAAGTTCGAGCGTTCGACGCGGTCGTCATCGATGAGCGTGATGCGTCCGACGCCGGCCGCGGCGAGATAGAGCGAAGCCGGTGCGCCGAGTCCGCCCGCGCCGATCAGCGCGATGCGCGCCGTGCCAAGCTTGGCCTGCCCTTCCGAACCGACCTCCGGCAGCACGAAATGGCGCGCGTAGCGTTCGGCCGCATCGGCGCCGAGCGCGCCGTATTCGACGGGTCTGCCCTCACTCTGCCAGCGCGCGAAACCGCCGCGCACGGAAAAGCTGCGTGCGTAGCCAAG
>JAKPAN010000121.1 GCA_029779475.1 Pseudomonadota bacterium | reverse complement strand
CGCACCGGCGCCGATCTGCGCGACGCCGGCTTCATCCACGCCGAGGACGCGCGCGCGTATCTCCTGCAACTCGGCTTGTCCGAGCGGCAGATTGCGATCAAGACCGCGGAAAAGAATGACCTCGCGCAGCCCGAGAACCTTGATCTGCTCTCCAGCCAGTGCGAAGTGCGTGTGATCATCACCAAGCAGGCGCTGCAGGAGGGCTGGGATTGCCCCTTCGCCTACGTGCTGTGCGCGCTGGCGGCCGGCCGCAACCCGGCGGCGATGACGCAGCTCGTTGGCCGCATCCTGCGCCAGCCGCAGGTCGCCAAGACCGGGCGCGAGCCGCTCGACGCCTGTTACGTGCTGTGCCACGACGCGCGCACCGGCGAGGTCGTCAAGGCGATCAAGAAGTCGCTCGAAGACGAGGGCATGGGCGACCTGGCGCTGACCGTGAGCGACGGTGAGACGGCGTCGACCGAGCAGCAGACGGTGCGCCAGACGCGCCGCGCCGGTTTCGCGGATTTGCGTCTGTTCGTGCCGAAGGTGACGTGGGTTGAAAATGGCGTGCGGCGCGAACTGGACTACGAGAGCGACATCCTTTCGCGCGTGGCGTGGGAGAACGTTGACGTCGCGGCGTTGGCGCGCGACTGGGCGCCGGACGACCCGTATGCGATGACCGAGCACTTCGACGTCGACCTGTCGATTCTCGGGCGCGGCGGCGTGCTGCGCGACCGGAACGGGGAAGGTGAAGGCGGACGTCTCGACCGCGCCCGCCTGGTGCGTGCGCTACTCGATCTTGCGCCGAATGCCTGGCTGACGTGGGGCTGGGTCGATGCGGTTGTCGGCCGCCTGCTCGCCAGCGGCTGTAGCGAATCGCGGCTGGCGGGATCGAGCGCCGCGTTGATCGAGCGTCTGCGCATCGACATCGAACGCGAGCGCGACCGACTGGCCGAAGCGGCCTTCCTCGCACTAGTCGCCGAAGGGCGCGTCGAATTCGCGCTGCGCGCCGATGCGGCCGATTACGAGCTGCCGAGTGAAGCGACGCTGACGCTTCCGGGCAAGGCCGAGCAACTGCCGATCATGCGCGACGACCACCGGCCGGTGGAAAAGAGCCTGCTCGAACCGGCGTTGCGCACGCCGGATATGAACGCCTACGAACTCGCCTGCGCCGGCTACCTCGACAGCCAGCTGGCGCTGCGCTGGTGGCACCGCAACGTGGCGAAATCGCAGTACGGCCTGCAGGGTTGGAAGCGGCACAAGGTCTATCCCGACTTTGTCTTCGCTTGCGTCGCAGAACCGGGCGTCGAAAAGGTCGTGCTGCTGGAAACGAAGGGCCTGCATCTCGGCGGCTCGGACGACACACGCTACAAACAGGCGCTGCTCGAACGACTGTCGGCCGCCTTCC
>JAKPAN010000119.1 GCA_029779475.1 Pseudomonadota bacterium | reverse complement strand
ACATCAACACGGTGCTGGAGGAGCGGCTCACCGACGCCGGCGATAAGGCCGATGCCGTCACCGCGCTGTCGAGCGCGCAATCCGACGACGACATCGAGAGTCTGCGCGATCTCGCCAGCGGCGCGCCGGTGGTGCGTGCGCTCAACGACCTGATCGAGCGCGCGGTCGAACTGCGCGCCAGCGACATTCACATCGAGCCGTTCCGCACCGGCCTTGTCGTACGCATGCGCGTCGACGGACTTCTCCGCAATATCTCCGCGCCGACCGGCATTCCTGCGCAGGCGCTGATCTCGCGCATCAAGATTCTCGCCGGGCTGAACATCGCCGAGCGGCGTCTGCCGCAGGACGGCGCCGCGCGCGTGCGCGTCAGCCGTGCCGAACTCGACATTCGCGTCGCGACGATGCCGACGCAGCACGGCGAGAGCGCCGTCATCCGTCTTCTGCCGCGCGACCGCAGCCTGCTTGAATTCAGCAAGCTCGGCCTCGGTGCCGGCGACGAGGGCAAGCTCAGTCGGTTGCTCGCGTTGCCGCATGGCATGATCGTCATTACCGGCCCGACCGGCAGCGGCAAGACGACGACGCTGGCGACGATGCTGTCGCTGCTGAACGACTCCACGCGCAAGATCCTCACCATCGAGGATCCCGTCGAATATGAAATTCCCGGCATCAACCAGTCGCAGATCAAGCCGGCGATTGGATTGACCTTTGCGACCGCGCTGCGCGCTTTCGTGCGCCAAGACCCTGACGTGATCATGGTCGGCGAAATCCGCGATTCCGAAACCGCGCACATCGCGATTCACGCCGCGCTGACCGGCCATCTCGTGCTCACCACGCTGCACACCGAAACCGCCGCGGCGGCCGCGCCGCGCCTGCTCGATATGGGCGTCGAGCCGTTCCTGCTCGGCTCGGTGCTGCGCGCCTCGATTGCGCAGCGCCTCGTGCGCGTGTTGTGCGACCGCTGCAAGAAGCCGCAACTGCTGTCGCGCGCCGATGTCGCGGGCGATCCGCGTTATGAGATGCTCGGCTTCCGCGCCGGCGATCAGGTTCACGTCGCCTGCGGCTGCGAGCGTTGCAGTGGGACTGGATTCCGCGGCCGCTACGGCGCGTTCGAAGTGCTGGAAATGTCGGACCGCCTGCGCAAGCTCATCAACGAGCGCACGGATTCCGCCACCATCGACCGCGCCGCCATCGACGCCGGCATGACGACGATGCTCGACGACGCGGTCGCCAAGTGCCGCGCGGGGCTGACCACGGTGCAGGAAGTCCTGCGCGTGACCACGGTGCGGTAGCGGCCGATGCCGAGCTTCCGCTATCGCGCGATGGATGCCGGCGGCAAGCTGGTGAGCGGGGCCATCGTGGCCGGCTCCGAGCGCGAGGTCGCTGACCGGATCGACCAGCTCGGCCTCGTGCTGATCGACAAGGTTGCCGTTGGCGACAGCAAACCGGCGTCGTCGCTCTCGCTCTCCAGCCTGTTCAACAAGCCGAAGGCGGAAGACGTCACCGTTTTCACGCGCGATCTGGCGCTGCTGCTGCGCGCGGGCGCGCGCATCAATGACGGCCTCGAACTGATGGCCGGGGATCGCGACATCGGCAGCCTGCGTCCGGTCATTGCCGACATCCGCTCGCGGG
>JAKPAN010000118.1 GCA_029779475.1 Pseudomonadota bacterium | reverse complement strand
CGCGGCCTGCGCGGCGCTGCGCCTGGCGCGGTTCAACACGCAGGTCGGCGTCGCCGACAAGCGCTATTTCCAGGGACTCGCCAGCCCCGCAGCGGCGGGCCTGTGCATGTCGTTCGTGTGGGCGATCGAGAACGGCAACCTGTACGGCCTGTCCGTCAACGAGATGGATTTCGTGACGCCGATCGTCGCCGTCGTCGCCGGCCTGCTCATGGTCAGCCGCATCCGCTACTTCAGCTTCAAGGCGTGGCCGCTGTCCGACCGCGTGCCGTTCATCTGGATCCCGATGGCGATGCTGATCATCGTCGCGCTCGCCGTCGACACCGCGCGCGTGCTGTTCGCGATCGCCGTGCTCTACGTCGCGTCGGGCCCGGTGATGACGCTGTGGGGCCTGCGCCGCAAACGCAGCGAGCGCGCGCAACGCGGCGCCGGCAAAGGCGTGTCATGACCACCGCGCGTCAGCGCATCGCCGCCGCACACGCGCCCCCGCGTGTGCGCGAGGCGGATGCGCTGGCGTTCCTCGCCGATCTTTCGCGTTCGCTCGCTGTCTCGCTCGACCTGCGCGAGACGCTGCCGCGCACGATCACGCAGGTGCGCGATTTCCTCGACGTCGAAGGCATCGCGCTGTTCCTGCTCGACGCGGCGACGCAGGTGCTCGAATGCAAGGTCAGCGCCGGCCCGGTCGACGTGACTGGCCTGCGTCTCGCCGTCGGCCAAGGCATCGTCGGGCGCGCCGTCGCCGAGGACGCGACGCAACTCGTCGCCGATGCGAGCGCCGACTCGCGCGTGTGGCGCGCCGCGGACGAGACGACCGGCTTCGTCACGCGCAGCATCGTCTGCGCGCCGTTGCGCACCGCGGCGGGGCCGATCGGCGTCATCGAAATCGTCAACCGCCGCGACGGAAAACCCTTCACCGACGTCGACGCCGAATTGCTCGACCTCGTCGCCGCGCCGGCCGCGCTCGCGATCAACAACGCGCGCATGGCTGGCGCGCTGCTCGAACAACAACGCCTCAAGCGCGAGTTCGATCTCGCGCGACATCTGCAGAAATCGCTGCTGCCGCGGCGCCGCCGCGATGCGTTCCCGGTGATCGGCGTGAACCGTCCCGCGCACGAGATTTCCGGCGATTTCTACGACTATTTCGAACTCGCCGACGGCCGCATCGGTTTCGTCGTCGGCGACATTTCCGGCAAGGGCCTCGACGCCGCTCTGCTCATGGTGCGTGCCGCGAGCCTGCTGCGATGGGCCGGCAAGGACGGCCTCGCGCCGTCGGCGTGGCTTGCCCGCGCCAACGACGAATTGTGCGAAACCGCGCGCGACGGGCGCTTCGTCTGCGCGCTCGTCGGTTACGTCGATCGCGCGGCGACGCGCGTGCAATTCGCCGGCGCGGGATTCCCGCCCGTCGTCGTGCATCGCGACGGCCGCTACACCGGACACGTCGCGGGCGGCCCGCCGCTCGGCATCCTGCGCGGCATTGCGTTCGAGTCGCACGATGTCGCCCTCGACGGCGGCACGTTCTACGCGTTCTCCGACGGCGCGACCGACGTGCGCGATGCGGCCGGACAACCGATCGGCCTCGCCGGCATGCGCGCGCTCATCGCGCGACACGCGCGCGATACGCCGCAGGCACGCCTGCGCGGCCTGCTCGGCGATTTGAAACGCCTGCGCCTCGTCGACGACACGACACTGCTGCTCATCGAAGCGCCGCAAGCCGAGCATCCCGAATTGCTGTTAGCGCGCACGCTGCCCGCGCGCGCGGAGGCGATGCGCGAACTGCGCGCCGAACTGCGCGCGACGTTCGACGAACACGGCATCGAACCGCGCCTGCGCGACCGTCTCGTACTCGCGGTCGACGAGGCCTGCACGAACATCATTCGTCACGGCTACGGCCCGGAATGCGAAGGCGCGATCGCGCTGCGCGTGCTGCGCAGCGATGCGACGCTCGGCATCGAACTCGTCGACGACGCGCCTGCGGTCGATCCCGCGTCGATCAAGCCCGGCACGCTCGGCGATTGCCGCTGCGGCGGCCTCGGCGTCGCGCTCATCGACGAAGTCATGGACGAATGGCGCATCGAGCCCGCCGAAGACGGGTGCGGCAACCGGCTCGTGCTGCGCAAGCGCATCGAAACCTGGGCCTGCGAGGAGGCGGACGAATCATGATCGGCGGCAATCCGACAGCAACGAACAGCGTGTCGCGCGAGGACGGTGCGGGTTTCGTGCTCGTGCGTTTGAGCGGCGAAGTCGACCTGTCGTGGTCGCAGGACGTGCGCCGCGTCGTGCTCGCCGCGTTTGCCGGCGACGCAGCGGTCGGTATCGAATTGTCCGCCGTTGGCTACATCGATTCGTCCGGCATCGCCGCGCTCGTCGAAGGCTTGCAGCAGGCGCGCGCGAATGGCCGACGCTTCGCGCTCGTCGCGCCGAGCGACGCGGTGCGCGCCGTGCTCGAACTCGCGCGGCTCGATCGCGTGTTCGCGATCGTCGCCGACACCGATGCGTTGCTCGCATCCGCGTGAACGCGATCGCGCGACCATTGCACGATCTCGGCCGCGCCACGCTCGGCGCGGTTGCCGGCGTCGGCTACGCCGCGGCGCTGCTTGCCGAATCGCTGTACTACCTCGTTGCCGGCGGTCGCGTCGGCCAGCGCGTGCGCCTGTCCGCGATCGCGCGCCAGATGCGCGAGATCGGCGTCGACGCGCTACCGATCGTCGCGCTGCTGGGCTTCACGGTCGGGCTCATGCTCGGCATCCAGTTCATCGCCTCGCTCAGCGAATTCGGTGCGCAGTCGCAGGTCGTCGTCGCCGTTGCCAAATCGGTGACGCGCGAATTCGGCGCGTTGATCACGGCGATCCTCGTCGCCGGGCGCTCGGGTTCCGCGCTTGCCGCGCGCATCGGCTCGATGAGCGTCTCGCAGGAAGTCGATGCGCTCGCCGTCATCGGCATCGAACCGGTACGCTATCTCGTCGCACCCGCGCTCGTCGCCATGCTGGTCATGCTGCCGGCGCTGACGATTTTCGCCGACGCCGTCGCGATCTTCGGCGCGGCGTTGTACAGCGCGCCCGCGCTCAACGTCACGCCGACCGCATACTTGTTGCAGACGATGGCGCTGCTCTCGCCGGGAGACGTTTGGCAGGGTTTGGCGAAGAGCGTCGTGTTTGCCGTGCTCATCACGCTGATCGGCGTGAGCACGGGATTCTCCGTGAGCGACGGCGCCGAAGGCGTCGGCCGCGCGACGACGCGGGCGGTGGTGGTGTCGATTTGCTGGATCATCGTGGTGGATATGGTGTTTTCGTTTTTTCTCAACCGATGATTCCTGCATCAGCTCAACTAATTCGTCATTCCGGCGAAGGCCGGAGGCGCTTTTCAACAACCCGAAGGGTTGGTCATCCAATTTTGTTTTTGCTTCAATCTTCTGATCCTTCGCGAAAACCGACTCGCGTCCCTGCGGGTTTGTCCCGCATCCCTGCGGGCCGGTTCCTTTTCTTTGCTTGCCCAAAGAAAAGGAACCAAAAGAAAGGGCACCCCGACAGCGACGCCCACGAGGCATCCTGCCTCGTGGGTTCGTGGTCGCCGGTCGGAGTTCGCCGACGGCACATCCGTGTGCCGACGGCGAACGCGCGCGCATCGTGCGCGCGCCCCTGCGGGTCTGATCGTCCGGTGCCCACCGCCGCTGACGGGGGTCTGATCAAAAGCTGCGCGCTCCTGCGCGCAGAAACATCGGGCGACTGGCGATGAATACCGTGTCGCCGCTCATCGAAGTCCAAAACCTCGACGCCTGGTACGGCCGCCGTCAGGTGTTGTACGGCGTCGACTTCTCGGTGAGCGCGGGCGAGATTCGCGTGATCATGGGCGGCTCGGGGTCGGGCAAGTCGACGCTGCTGCGGCATCTGCTCGGCTTGCAGCGTCCGGCGAGCGGCAGCGTGAAATTATTCGGCGTCGATCTTGGTCGCGCGAGCGAGCGCGAGTTGCTTGATGTACGCAAGCGCATCGGCGTGTCGTTCCAGGGCGGCGCGTTGCTGACCTCGCTCACGGTGGGCGAGAACGTCGCGTTGCCGCTGCGCGAGCACACGACGCTCGACGAATCGACGATTCGCATCATGAGCCGGCTCAAGCTCGAGGTCGTCAATCTCGGCGGTTTCCAGGACTTGATGCCGAGCCAGTTGTCCGGCGGCATGGTCAAGCGCGCGGCGCTTGCGCGGGCGATTGTCATGGATCCGCGTCTGCTGTTCTTCGACGAACCTTCGGCCGGGCTCGACCCGGTCGTCTCCGCCGAACTCGACGAACTCATCCTGCGCCTGCGCGATGCGTTGCGCATGACCATCGTCGTCGTCACGCATGAACTGGACAGCGCGTTCAAGATCGCCGACACGATCACCGTGCTCGACCAAGGCCGCGTGCTCATGACGGGCAGCGTTGCGCAGGTGCGCGCGTCGCCGAACGAGCGCATCCAGGATTTGCTCAATCGTCGGCCGCGCGAGGTGCAGGTCGATGCGGATGCGTACCTGAAACGATTGACCGAAGAAGAAGCCTGATAAAGTTCGACCTGCTCGTCGCTCCGGCTCGCGCGGGGACGACGAAGACGAGGGAATGAGCCGGCGTGAAACGCGACACCATCAATTACACGCTCGTCGGCGCGGTCGTCGCGGGTGCGATCGCGTTGCTGCTCGTCGCGCTGGCGCTGATCACCGGCCGTGGCGTCGCCAGCAGCGATTACGTCGTGCGTTATCGCAACGTGACCGGTCTGCGTTACGGCGCGCCCGTGTTCTACGAAGGCTATCGCGTCGGCCAGGTCGGCGCGGTCACGCCGGAGCGCGATGCGAGCGGCACGCGCTACCGGATCGAATTGCACATCCGTCGCGACTGGCCGATTCCCGTCGATAGCCAAGCGCGGCTGCAATCGAGCGGTCTGCTCGCCGACGTGTCCATCGGCATTCATGAAGGCGCGAGCCGCGACACGCTCAAGCCCGGCGGCGAGCTCAAGGGCGAAGAAGGCGGCAATCTGTTCGCCGCGATGAGCGATCTCGCCGTCGAAGTCAGCGCGCTGACGCGCACGCAGATCGAACCGCTCGTGCGCACGCTGTCGCAGCGGGTGGATTCCATCGGCGGCGCGATCGACACGCGCGCGCCGGTCATCCTCGACCAGACGCGGGCGCTGCTCGATCGCATGAACAACGCATCCGACGCGCTCAACGACGTGCTCAAGCCGCAGAACCGCGAAGCGCTCGGCGCGATTCTCGGACAAGTGCGCGGCCTGACCGAAGAACTGCGCCGCACGCGCGGCACGCTCGACAGCGCGCTCGGCGAGCTCGCCGGCGTCGTCAAGGACAACCGCAGCGACGTGCGACGCTCGGTGCAGGATTTGTCCGCCGTGCTCGAAGCGCTGTCGAGCCGCATGGACGTCATCACGCATCATCTGGAATCCTCGTCGCGCAACATCGATGAATTCAGCCGCGAAATCCGCATGCATCCCAATCGCCTCATCGTCGCGCCGAAGGCGGACAAGCCCGACGGAGAGCCGCAATGAAACTGCGTTTTCTTTGCTTTTCCGCTGCGCTTGCGCTCGCCGCGTGCAACGTGCCGACCGTTCCCGATTTCACCTACTACCGACTGCCGAAACCGCAATCGCTCGAAGCCGCGCGCGCGCCGCTGCGCGATGCGATCGTCGTCGACGCGTTCGGTGCGGACGGCCTGTACGCCGACCAGGCGCTCGTCTACGCCGTCGATGCCGACGGCCAGCAATTGCGCCAATACCACTACCAGCTCTGGACCGATCCGCCGACGCGCGTGTTGCAACGCCGGCTCATCGTCATGCTGCGCGAGGCAGGCTTGTCGCGCGAAGTCACGGACGAATTGCCCGCGAGCCGTGCGGCGATCCGCATCCACGGCGTCCTCCTGCGTTTCGATCGCGTGCCGAAAGGCGACGGCAGCTGGAGCGTTTCGGTGTCGCTCAAATTACGCGCCGATGCGCCGGACGGAACGCCGCTCGTCGACGAGTTCTATCGCGACGACGAAATGGTCGCGGGCACCGACATCAAGACCAGCGTCGACGCCTACGGCGTCGTCCTCGACCGCCTGTTCGCGCGTTTCTACGCCGACCTGCGCAAGCACGGAGACGCCGCGAATGCACGATGAAGCGAGCTTGCGCCGGCTCGAGGAAATGGGCATCGACGTTTATCTGCCGCGCGACGCGGGCGGGGCTGTCGCTGCGTCGTCTTCCATGGTCGCCGATGCGGTTGCAGCGAGTGCGGCCGCGACGTCGCGTGCGGCCGCTACCGCAAACGCGCCGTCTTCCGCCGTTGCGACTCCGACGAAGGATGCCGCGAACACGGCGTCGCGCGACGCCGACGTGTTGCTGCTGTCCGACACTGCCATCACGGCTTCGGAGCCGCTGCTCGCGGCCGTCGCGCGCACGCTCGCCTACGCGCACACCACCTGCGTACGCGCGAGCGCGGACGACGCAGCCGCGCTCGCTACCGCGCGCGCGCTCGTCGTTTTCGGCGAAGCGCAAGCGCGCGCCGCCGGCGCGGCGCTCAGCGCGCAACGCCAATCGCAGATCGGCTGGGTCGTCGCCGCCGAGGTCGCGCGGTTGCGCGGCGATGCGCTCGGCAAGCGGGCGTTGTGGGGCGAGTTGAAGCGGGTCGTTCGGCTGCTGCGCGCTCCCGCGCGCTGAGTTCTCCAACGCGTCATTTCAACTCCGGTCGGAATCCGGCGATTGCCCTGACTTTCGCGCATTCATGGCAAGATTCGCGGGCCCTCCAGCCACACGCCGGCGCAAAACGACAACCCCCGTGGTCGCGATCCTCAAGCCAACGCAACCCGAATTCCGCCGCATGCGGGTGGAAGACCTCGACGCCGTGGCGGCGCTTGAGACGGTGGCATACGAATTTCCGTGGTCGCGCGCGATTTTCGCGGACTGCCTGCGCGCGGGCTACGACTGCGTCGTGCTCAGCGACGGCAGCGCACTCGTCGGTTACGGCGTGCTCTCGTGCGCGGCGGGCGAGGCGCATGTGCTCAACGTTTGCGTCGCACCGCTGCTGCACGGCAAGGGCTGCGGGCGGCGCATCGTCAGGCGGCTCATCGACATCGCGCGCTGGCAGCGCGCGGAACGCGTCTACCTCGAAGTGCGGCCGTCCAATCCGCGCGCGATCGGCCTGTACGAATCGATCGGCTTCAACGAATTCGGTCGCCGGCCGAATTACTACCCGGCGAAGAAAGGCCGCGAGGACGCGATTGTCATGGCGATGGAACTGCTCGCCGGCGAATAGATGCTGCTACTTGCAGCGCACGATGCGGCGCAAGGTCGCGACCATGTGCTTGCCGCTGCGATCCCGCTCGATTTTCGGGGCGTCCTGCGGCTGTTGCGGCCAGCTGTAACCATTCGGGCATTCCTCGCTCGCCGCTGCGGCCAGCGCGTCGTCGAACGGCATCGAGAATTGCGAAGCCTGCCTCAGATCCGGCGAAGTCTGCGAAACGAACAATTCGATCGAGCCATCGGAGAGATGCTTTGCGGTGTGCGTCGGAGCGATCGGTTGCTCGGTGCGCGGCGCTTGGCTCGCGCAAGCGCAGAGCGAGATGCCCAAAACAACGGTCGAGACAAAAGCGACAGGCAGGCGCATGGCGTTTCCTTTGCAGTCGTAGGCCGGCATCGTGGGCTCCTGAGCGAATCGAGAGGTTTCGGCGCGACGCCGGCCTAGATACTCGAGAGCCGTGCCAGCTGCTCGCGCAGCGCGTTCAGCGTCGTCATGAAATCGGCGACACGCTGGTTTTCCTTGTCTACGACGGCGGCCGGCGTGTTCGGGCCGAAGTTCGCGAGCTTTGCGTTCGACTTCGCCAACTCGCCTTCGATGCGCGCGATCTCGCGGCCGAGGCGTTGCCGCTCTGCGTCGAGGTCGATAAGGCCGGCGAGCGGAATGAGGATTTTCATTTCGCCGACGATGCCTGCGGCCGCGGGCGGCTCGGCTTCGCCGGCGGCGAGCCAGTGCTGCGATTCGGCCTTGGCCAGGAACGCGATCTGCGCGGCGAATGTCTCCGAGCGTGCGCGATCGTCCGCGTTGCCGTTCGCGTACAGCAGCGGAATCGTCTTGCCCGGAGCGATGTTCATTTCGCTGCGGATGCGGCGCACCTGCGTCAGGACCGTGCGCAGCCATTCGATGTCGGCGCTTGCAGCGGCGTCGTCGGCTGCGAAATCGTCCGCGCGCGGATAGGCGCGTTGCGTGATGCTGGCTTCCTTCAGGCCGAGCAGCGGCGCCACGTTCTGGAAGATTTCTTCCGTGATGAACGGCGTGATCGGATGCAGAGCGCGCAGCGCGGCTTCGAGCACGGCAAGCAGCGTGTGACGCGTCGACTCCGCCGCAGCTTTGTCGTCGCCGCTCAACGCGGGCTTGGCGAGTTCGACGAACCAGTCGCAGTACTCGTTCCAGACGAATTCGTAGAGTGCTTGCGCGACGAGATCGAAGCGGTACAGCTTCATCTGCGCCTCGACTTCCGCGAGCGTGGCTCGCAGGCGCGCGACGATCCAGCGCTCGGCCGCGGTGACCGGCTGCGCAGCCGCTTTCGGCGCCGATTCGATGTTCATCAGCACGAAACGCGCCGCGTTCCACAGCTTGTTGCAGAACGCCTTGTAGCCTTCCGCGCGTTTGAGGTCGAAGTTGATCGTGCGGCCGTAGGTCGCGAGCGCGGCGAAGGTGAAGCGCAGCGCGTCGGTGCCGACCGCGGTGATGCCTTGCGGATAATCCTTGCGGATGCGCTTCTCGACTTTCTCGCGCACCTGCGGGATCAGCAGGGACGCGGTCGATTTCTTCACCAGCGCTTCGAGGTCGATGCCGTCGATGAGGTCGAGCGGGTCGATCGTGTTGCCCTTCGACTTCGACATCTTCTGGCCTTCGGCGTCGCGCACGATGGCGTTGATGTAGACCTCGCGGAACGGCACCTTGCCGGTGAAGTACTGCGTCGCCATGACCATGCGCGCGACCCAGAAGAAGATGATGTCGAAGCCGGTGACGAGCACCGCGCTCGGCAGGAATTGCTGGTCTTGCGTCCAGTTCGCGACGACATGGCCGTCTTCGCGCGTGTCGCCCGCGTTTGGCCAGCCGAGTGTCGAGAACGGCCACAGTGCGGACGAGAACCACGTATCGAGCACGTCCTCGTCCTGCTTGAGCGCACCGACCGGCTTCGTGCTCGCGTGCGCGAGTGCGTCGGCCTCGTCCTCGCCGACGAAGATGTTGCCGGCCTCGTCGTACCACGCCGGAATCTGATGGCCCCACCAGAGCTGGCGACTCACGCACCAGTCCTGGATGTTTTCGAGCCACTGGTTGTACGTCGTCGCCCAGTTCTCGGGCACGAACTTGATGTCGCCGTCGCGCACGGCCGCGAGCGCGGGTTCGGTGATCGCCTTGCGCCCGCCGGGGCCAGGCTTGCCGTCGACGCGCGTGTCGCTGGTCAGGTCGAGGAACCATTGGTCGGTGAGCATCGGCTCGATGATCGCGTCGGTGCGCTGGCTGACCGGCACCTGCAGCTTGTGCTTCTTCGTCTCGACGAGCAGGCCGGCGTCTTCGAGATCGGCAAGCACGGCTTTGCGCGCCGCGAAGCGATCCATGCCGCGATACTTTTCCGGCGCGTTGTCGTTGATCTTCGCGTCGAGCGTGAGGATCGTGATCGGCGCGAGCTTGTGGCGCGCGCCGATCTGCCAGTCGTTGAAGTCATGCGCCGGCGTGATCTTGACCGCACCGGTACCGAACTCGCGTTCGACGTAGTCGTCGGCGATAACCGGAATCTCGCGGTCGGTCAGCGGCAATTTCAGCATCTTGCCGATCAGGTGCGCGTAGCGTTCGTCTTCCGGATGCACGGCCACGGCGACGTCGCCGAGCATCGTCTCCGGACGCGTCGTCGCGACGACGAGGCTGTCGCTGCCGTCGGCGGTGGGGTAGCGGATCGACCACAGCGAGCCGTCCTTTTCCTGGTTGTCGACTTCGAGATCGGACACGGCTGTCATCAGCACCGGGTCCCAGTTCACGAGGCGGCGGCCGCGATAGAGCAGGCCGTCGCGATACCACTGCACGAACACGCGCTTGACCGCCGCGGAAAGTCCTTCATCCATCGTGAAGCGTTCGCGCGACCAGTCGACCGAGGCGCCGAGGCGGCGCATCTGATGGGTGATCGTCGAACCCGATTGCTGTTTCCATTCCCACACGCGCTCGACGAATTTTTCGCGGCCGAGGTCGTGGCGTGATTGGTTGTTCACCGCAAGCTGGTTCTCGACGATCTTCTGCGTCGCGATGCCGGCGTGATCGGTGCCGCCTTGCCACAAGGTGCGGAAGCCGCGCATGCGGTGGTAGCGCGTCAGCGCGTCCATGACCGTCTGCTGGAACGCGTGGCCCATGTGCAACGTGCCCGTGACGTTCGGCGGCGGAAGCAGGATGCAGTACGGCTCGCCGTTGCCGCGCGGCTGGAAATCGCCGGCAGCTTCCCATTGGCCGTACCACTTCGATTCGATCTGGCGGGGTTCGAAACTCTTGTCCATGCGCTGGCCGCGGGCCGCGTGGCGGCCCATCTCGTGTGGAGAGGAATCGCGCATTCTAGCGGTTTGCCGCGCGCGGGCCGAAGCGGCCGAACAAGGCGATACTTGTCGAAACTCACCGCAGGGGAAAACCATGGCCGAAGTCCACGTCGTCGCGCATCCGCTCGTCCAGCACAAACTCACGCTGCTGCGGAAAAAGACCACCGGCACCGCGGATTTCCGTCGCCTGCTCGGCGAGCTGTCGGCGCTGATGGCCTACGAGGTCACGCGCGATCTGCCGCTGCGCGAGGTCGCGATCGAGACGCCGGTCGGGCCGGCATTCGGGCAGCTCATCGACGGCAAGAAGGTCGCCTTCATCGCCGTGTTGCGTGCGGGCATCGGCCTGCTCGACGGCATGCTCGGCGTGGTGCCGAGCGCGCGCGTCGGCCACGTCGGCCTGTATCGCGACGAGGAAACGCTCAAACCCGTCGAGTACTACCTGCGCCTGCCGCGCGACATGCGCGACCGCGATGCGATCGTCGTCGATCCGATGCTCGCGACGGGCAACTCGGCGATCGCCGCGCTCGATCGCGTCAAGGCCGCGAAACCGCGTTCGCTGCGCTTCGTCTGCCTCGTCAGTTGCCCGGAAGGGCTCGCCAATCTGCGTGAACACCATCCCGACGTGCCGATCTTCACCGCCGCGATCGACGAGCGCCTCAACGAGCGCGGCTACATCGTGCCGGGTCTGGGCGACGCGGGCGATCGGTACTTCGGCACGAAGGCGTAGCGACGGCGTCGCGCGGCCAATCTGTCGGAAGGCTGACAAGGCGCGATACGGACTGTGGCCGCCGGGCGCGCGCAGTAGAATCCGCGCGGGCAGGGCGCGGTCGCGGCTGTCGCGATCCGGCTTCGCCGGACAGGGGGAAAGCCATGAACAGGATCATCGTGCATCTCGTCGCGATGCTGGCGCTCGCCTGCGCGGGCGTCGCGAGCGCGCAGACGACGACGGAAACCTTCGAGACGTTTTCGGCAGGCGCCACGCAATTCGTATCCGGTGGCGTCACGTTCGACATCATTTCGAACGCCACGCCCGTCTTCGACATCTACTACAGCGGATCGAACCTGTACGGCTGGAACGGCAGCGCCAAGGATTCGACGTTCATCGACAACACGGCGGCCGCGTACACCGGCGTGCTGCCGAATTTCAGCCTGAAGAAGCACAGCGCAAGCGATCCGAATTTCCAGGTCGGCAGCTTCTGGCTTTTCCTCAGCCAGTTCGCGAATTACGGCAACTTGGGCAGTGGCGGCAGCGTGACCGTGACCGGCAAGCTCGGCGGCACGACGGTATTCACGATACCTACCGTCAGCAGCGGCTTCACCACGAGCATCGCGACCACGAACGGTTTCTCGAAGATCGACCTCGCCACCGCCGCGTGGGGCAGCAATGCCAACAAGACGATCGACGAGCTGCAGATCGTCACCGCCGGCAACTTCGAATACGTGGCCCTCGATGCGCTGACCTGGACCAAGGCCGCGGGTCTCACGATCACCACCAACGTCAGCCCGGCCGGTGCGGGCTCGCTCACCTGCACGCCCAATCCGGTCAGTCCGGGTGGCACGGCCACCTGCACGGGGACGCCGGGCGCGAACTACGAACTGAACACGATCTCCGGTTGCGGCGGCACCACCAGCACGAGCTCGTCGTTCACGACGGGCACAGTCAATGCGGCCTGCACGGTGACGGCGGCCTTCGTGCCCAAGCTCGACGCCAACATCAGCCTCACCTCGAACGTATCGTGCCGCGGCGGTTCCAATGGCGTGGCCGGCGTCAGCGTCGTGGCCGGAACGGGCATATCCCCGTATGCCTATTCCTGGTCGCCGTCCGGCGGCACGAGCGCGACCATAAGCGGGCTTGCGGCCAACACCTACACCGTGACGGTGACCGACGCGCGCTCGATCTCGGTGCAGCGCCAGGCGACCATCACCCAGCCGGCGGCCGTGCTGGCGCTTGGCACGGCGAGCATCGCCGACGGCGTCGTCGGCGCGTCGTATTCGCAGGCATTCGCCGCCAGCGGCGGCACGCCCGGGTATAGCTACTCTTACGCTTCGGGCGCCGTTCCGGGCCTGTCCTTCTCCGGCGCGAACCTGAGCGGCGCACCGACCGCGACCGGTTCGTACACCATCGGCGTGACGGTGCAGGACGCCAACAGCTGCACCAACACGAAGAACTACACGATGCAGGTGCGCGCCACCGTCGGCGGCACGGTCACGGGCCTCGCCGCCGGCTCGTTCCTCCTGCTCGCGAATGGCGCGGACACGGCGACAGTATCGGCCAACGGCGCGTTCGCATTCCCGACGCCGCAGGCGCTGAGCGCGTTCTACCATGTGACCGTTGCCGCGCAGCCGTCCTCACCACTCCAGCAATGCACGGTCACCAGCGGGGACGGAATCATCAGCAGCGGCAACGTGACGACGGTGGCCGTCGATTGCAAACGTCTTTACACCGTCAGCACGACCGTCTTGCCGTCGAGCAATACCGGCACGCTCTCGTGCACGAGTACGCAGGTCGCGTCCGGATCGACGACCACCTGCACGGCGACGCCGCAGCCGGGCTATCTGCTCGACAAGATTTCCGGCTGCGGCGGCGCCGACAGCCAGACCTCGCCCTTCACCGCCGGCCCGGTCACGGCCGATTGCACGGTATCGGCGAGCTTCGTGCCAACGCTCTCCGCGGCCATCACGCAGACCAACCCGCCAAGCTGCAACGGCGGCAGCAATGGCTCGCTGACCGCTACGCCGAGCGGCGGCTTTTCGCCGTACACGTATGCGTGGTCGCCGAGCGGCGGCAGCGGCGCAAACGCAAACGGACTCGCTGCCGGCAACTACACGGTGACGGTGAAGGACGCCCGCAACAACCAGACGACGGCAAACGCGACGCTGGCCGATCCGTCCGCGATCGTGCTCGGTTCCGTGACGCCGCCGGATGGCGTCAACGGCGTCGCCTACGCACAGACGACGTTCACGGCGACCGGCGGCACGCCGCCGTTGAGCTTCGCCATTTCGACCGTCGGCGGCGGCGCGCTGCCGAATGGTTTGACGCTGGCGTCCGACGGCACGTTGTCGGGCACGCCGACCGTGTCGGGCCCGTTCACGTTCAAAGTCATGGCCACGGACGCGAACGGCTGCCAACAGTCGGGCGCGCAAACGACGGTCCAGATCCGCTCCACGATCGGCGGTACGGTGAGCGGACTCGGCGCCGGCGCGAGCCTCACGCTCGCCAACGGCGCGGACACGAAAACCGTCAACGCCAACGGCCCGTTCGCGTTCCCGACGCCCGCCGACAGCGGCAGCGCCTATGCGGTCAGCTTGCAGAACGTGTCGGCCACGCCGCCGCAGTTCTGCGACGTGACCAACGGCGCCGGCACGGTCGGCACCGGCAACGTCGGCGATGTCGCCGTGAATTGCGCGACCCAGCTCGCGCTCGGCGTCAACGACGATACCGACTACGCGACCTACGGCGAATCGCTCGACTATGTCGTCGGCGTGCACAACCCGACGACGGTCGCGGCGAGCGGCGTGCAGGTCGCGGTGACGTTGTCGCCCACGTTCGATCCGAGCGCGACGACTTGGCAATGCCTGAGCAGCGGCGATGGCTCGACCTGCGCGTCGAGCGGCAGCGGTGCGGCGCTCGCCGGCACCGCGAGCTTGCCGGGCGGTGCGACCGCAATGTGGGCGCTGCATGCGAGGATCGATCCGGCGACGACGCAAGGCGCGGCCGACGTTGCTGTAACGGCGACCTACGCCGCACCGTGGTCGGACAGCGACACGCTGGTGATTTTCCGCGACGGTTTCGACGCTGCCGCAGTCGCGAACGAAGCGCTCTCGCCGGCGCGCGCCGACGCGATCGTCGCGGGCGGCGAGACGGCGACATTCATGCCGGCGCCTGCATCGTCGCGCCTGATCGACCCGTTGCTCACGTTGCCGTCGTCGCGCGGCATCGTGCGCGTGCAGCGCCTCAACGTGACGAACGCGCCGTGGCTGCGCCTGCATTGGATCGACGCCGGTCGCGAGCACGCGAGCGCGTGGCAGCGCGCGGACGGCAACGCGCCGCTCGCCCTCGGCGCGGCCGATCGCGTGATCCTGCTCGAAGGCCGCGGGGTGTCGGCGCAGTTGCCGCTCGATCCGGCGCGGCACTGATCCGCGCCATGGATCGCAACGCGCCATCCGCAATGGATGGCGCGTCGTGGATCGAATCATCGAAAGTGTGCGGACGCATGCGGCTCGAATCCGCGAATGCGCATCGCGGCAATGCGCACGTCACATGTCGTGCTTGGCGATCTCGAAACCCGCGGCCTTGTAGGTCTTCCAACGCTCGCGCGAGCCGCCGCGCGCGGCTTCGTCGGCGGGCACGACCTCGAGCACGCGCTCGAACAGTCCCGGCGCGCAATCGTCGCGCAGGTTGACGACGAGCGCGCGGTCTTCCGCGGCGATGCCGGGCGGTACGATGAGCACCGGTGTCATCGCGTCGTCGTCGTCGCCGGCGATCTGGTGCGGGATGAAGGCGTCGTCGTCGAAATCCCACAAGCGTCCGTCGATCGCTTCCGCCTCGTCCTGCGAGCGCGCGAGGATCAGCGTCGGCTGCTGCGCGGCGAACGCGCGCTTGGCGAGTTCGCACACGAGCAGCAGCGGATCTTCGCGGAAGCGCGGCTTGTCGATGAGGTAGAAGTCGGCGCGCGGCATGTCACAGGCCTTGTGCGTGCGGTGCCGGCGGCATCGGCGCGAATCCGAACATCATCGCGAGCGCGGCGCCGAAGGCCATGGCGAAGATCGCGCCGAAATACAGTCCGAAGAACGCGAGGATCGCGCTGCCGCGCTGGTTGGCGGCGCGCGTCTTGAACAGGTAATACGGAATGAAGAACACCTTGAGGAAGATCACGCCGAGGTTGAGCCACCACGGCCGGCGGATCTGCAGCTGGTGCGAATCGAGCGTGAGCCACGCGAAGCAGAACACGAGCGCGATCGCCTCGCAGAGGTAGTTCGTGCCGCTGGCCTGCATCGTCTCGAGCGTGGCCTGCATGGACTGCGGCTCGAGCATGCCGGGAAACAACGTGACGAGGGCGCCGCCGAGCGCGACGTGCGTGCCGAGCGCCGCCGCAATCACTTGCGTCTTGCGGCGCTGGATGAGGGCGTTGTCTTCGCTCACGCGCAACGGTCGATGAAGTACTGCACGAGCATCGGCACCGGGCGGCCCGTGGCGAGGCCCTTGCGGCCTTCGTCCCACGCGGTGCCGGCGATGTCGAGATGCGCCCAGCGGCGGCCATTCGTGAAGCGCGACAGGAAACAGCCCGCGGTGATCGCGCCGGCGTATTTGCCGCCGATGTTGGCGACGTCGGCGAAGCCGGATTCGAGTTGGCCCTGATACTCGTCCCACAGCGGCAGGCGCCAGGCGCGGTCATGCGTGCGGTTGCCCGCGGCGAGCAGTTGTTCGGCGAGGTCGTCGTCTTTCGTCATCAGGCCCGAGGCGTGCTTGCCGAGCGCGACGACGCAGGCGCCGGTGAGCGTGGCCGCGTCGATGATGACTTGCGGGTCGAACTTCTGCACGTAGGTGAGCGCGTCGCAGAGGATGAGGCGGCCTTCCGCGTCGGTGTTGAGCACTTCGATGGTGAGGCCGGACATGCTGGTCAGCACGTCGCTCGGGCGGTACGAGTTGCCGTCGGGCATGTTCTCGACCGCGGGCACGACGCAGACGAGGTTGATCGGCAGTTTCAGTTCGACCGCGGACAGGAACGCGCCGAGCACGCCGGCCGCGCCGCACATGTCGAACTTCATTTCCTCCATGCCCGCGCCGGGCTTGAGCGAGATGCCGCCGGTGTCGAAGGTGATGCCCTTGCCGACGAGCGCGTAAGGCTTGGCGTCGCCGCCGCCGTTCCATTGCAGCACGACGAGCTTGGGCGGATTCGCGGAACCCTGCGCGACGCCGAGCAGCGAGCCCATGCCGAGCTTGGCCATGTCGTCGCGTTCGAGCACTTCGAGCGTGACGCCGGCGTGCGTGTCGGCGATCTGTTTCGCCTGCGCGGCGATGTAGGCCGGGTTGCAGATGTTCGGCGGCAGGTTGCCGAGTTCCTTGGCGAAGCGCACGCCGTTCGCGATCGCGGCGGACTGTGTCAGCGCGCGGCGGTTGGCGTCGTCGTCCGTGGCGGAAAACGCGATCGTCGCGAGCTGTTTCGGTTCTGCGTCGTTCTTGGGCTTGAACGTCGCGGTGTAGCGGTAGGCCTGCGCGTCGGCGGCGAGCGCGGCGGTGCGCAGCTTCCAGGCGAGATCGCGGCCGGACACGTCGAGTTCGGTGAGCGTGGACAGCGCATCGCCGATCGGCAGGCCCTTGAGCGCGCGCGCGGCGTCGTTCGCGGCGCGGTGGAACGCGCTGGCGTCGAACTTGCCCGCGTCGCCGAGGCCGACCACGAGCACGCGCGGCGCGGTCACGCCGGGCAGCGCGAACAGCAGCGTCGTCGTGCCGGGCTTGCCGTTGGCGTCGCCGCCGGCGATGACGCGGCGGATCGCGCCGCCGCTGGCTTCGTCGATGCGCGCGGCGGACGGCGCGAGCGTGCCGTCCTTGAACAGGCCGACGACGAGGCAGGCGGTTTGCGCGCTTTCCGGCGCGGCGGAGCTGAGGGCGAAATGAAGGGTCATCGTGGTTCCGGCGAAGTCAGGCGGTGGTCGGCGCGGACCCGGTTACACTTGCCGCCCCGGCCGATCCGGTCGGTGCGGTTCGCGTGGCGAAAAGCGCGTATTGCGCCGCTCGCCGCGCGGCCCCGAGTCTGCGCATGAAGCCCAATATTCTAAGCCAAAGCCCCCTTCAACTGCGTATCGTCGACCGCTACCTGCTGCGCGAGGTCGCGGTCGGCTTCCTTGCCGCGACCGCAGTGCTGTTGCTGGTCATGGTCGGCGGCGCCGCGACGGAAATGCTCGGCAAGATCGCGCGCGGCCGCATCCCGGCGGAGCTGCTGCTGAGCCTGATCGGGCTGCACACGGTGAGCACGCTGACCATCCTCGTGCCGCTCGCGGTGTTGCTCGGCGTGCTACTCGGCTACGGCCGGCTCTGGCGCGACAGCGAGATGGCCGTGCTGCAATCGTCCGGACTGGACGCGCGCGGCATGCTGCGTCCGCTCGTCTGGTTCGCGCTGCCGACGATGCTCGCGCTCGCCGTCGTCTCGTTCTGGCTCGGCCCGGCCGCGGATCGCAAGGCGCAGGACCTGCTCACGCGCGCGAGCCGTTCGCTGATCGTCGCCGGACTCGAACCGGGCCGCTTCGTCGAACTGCCGGGTCGCGACGGCGTCATCTACGTCGGCGAGATGTCCGGCGACGGCACGCACTTCAAGCGCATGTTCATCGAAAGCGAACGTGCCGACGCCAGTAGCGGAAAGACGCGCATCGACGTGATCACCGCGACCGACGGTTTCCTCTACCACGACGCCGACGGCGTCGGCCGCTACATCGCATTGCAGGACGGTTTCCGCGTCGAAGGCAAGCTCGGCGAGGACGACTACCGCCTCATGCGCTTCAAGCGCAACGACATCAAGCTGCCCGACGCGGCCAGCGACGACAGCGACGTCGCGCAGAAGCGCTCCGCGCCGACCTCGCGCCTGTGGAACACGCCCGACGATCCGGTGATGCGCGCGGAACTGCACTGGCGGCTCGCCGCGCCGCTGTCGGTGCTCGTGCTCACGCTGCTTGCGTTCCCGCTCGCGCGCTCGAGTCCGCGCGAGCCGCGCTACGCGCGCCTGCTCGTCGCGCTGCTCGCGTGGCTCGTCTACTACAACGTGCTCTTGCTCGGCCGCTCGTGGATCAGCGCCGGCAAACTCGCGCCCGCGCTCGGACTGTGGTGGGTGTACGTGCCCGCGATCGCGATTGCCGCGTGGCTGATCTGGAGCAGCCAGCGCCTCAAGGCGCCGGCGCGCAAGGGAGCGGCGGCATGAGCGCGCCGCCGATCGCATCGCGTTTTTCGTTCGCGGCGTTGCGCACGCCCGCGTTCAAGCGCGTCGACAAACTCGTCGCGATGGCCGTGCTCGGCGCGGTCGCGCTGACCTGGGCGGTGATCGTCAGCCTCGACGCGTTCCGCATCTTCATCGGCGAACTCAACGACGTCGGTCAGGGCGGTTACACGCTCGGCCGCGCGGCGATCTACGTGCTGTTCACCGTGCCGCGGCGCTTCTAC
This sequence comes from Pseudomonadota bacterium, assembly GCA_029779475.1. GTDB lineage: Bacteria > Pseudomonadota > Gammaproteobacteria > Xanthomonadales > Rhodanobacteraceae > Dokdonella_A. The sequence continues at coordinate 78,812 of JAKPAN010000118.1, read as the reverse complement.
GAAATGTTCGGTTACGCGGCGCTGATCGGCGGGCTGCTCGGCCTTGGCGGCCTCGCCAATACGGGCGAACTCACCGCGTTGCGCGCGGCGGGTTTGTCCAAGCTGCGCATCTGCGCGTCGGTCGCGCTGTGCATCGCGCTGCTCACGCTCGGCGTTGTCGTGCTCGGCGAAACGCTCGGCCCGTACGGCGAACGCAAAGCGCAGCAGCTGCAACTTGCGGCGAAGTCGAAGGACGTCGCGCTCGCCAAGGGCGGCGTGCTCTGGGCGCGCGACGGCGAAACCGTGATCGGCGCGCGCAACGGCCACACGCGCGGCAGCAAGGGCGAGATCGACCTCGACGGCGTGCGCGTGTTCGAGTTCGACGACGCGGGCCGCCTCAAGGCGCTGTCCGTCGCCGGCAAGGCGATCCACGTCGAAGGCGCGTGGACGCTCAAGGACGTGCGCCGCACCGAATTCAGCGTCGACAGCGCGAAGAGCAAGACGCTGCCGAGCGAGCAATGGCAATCGAACCTCGATCCGAGCCTGCTCGCGACGAGCATCATCAAGCCGCAATACATGACCCTGCACGACCTCGGCCAGAACATCGCCGTGCTCGACCGCAACAAGCAGGACGCGTCCAGCTTCCGCGACGCCTACTGGCAACGCCTGTTCTATCCGCTGAGCGTGCTCGTGCTCGCGTTCTGCGCCATGCCGTTCGCGTTCGGCACGCTGCGCAGCGGCGGTCTTTCGAAGCGACTGTTCCTCGGCATCGTCGTCGCGCTCGGCTTCTATCTGCTGCAACGCGCGGTGATCAACGTGGCATCGGTCTACGACATCCATCCTGCGATCGCGAACGTCGTGCCGCCGCTGATTCTCGTGGCGTTGGCGAGCGTTTATTTCCGAAGGAATGCTTGAGGCTACAGGCGCCGGCCATGCCGCGCCTGCAAGCCGCTATAGTCGCGCGCGTCCTTCCAGCCGCGACGCGACATGCGCAGCCCCAACATCCGCTACCTGCCGGCCGTCGACCACCTGCGCGCGTACGCGGCGCTGCTCATCGTGTTCTACCACGGGCTACACCTGTTCTCGTATCGCCAGCGTTTCGGGCACGATCTCGACATGGACCACTGGTTGCAGCCGTCCAATCCGCTGCTCGCGGCGCTTGCGGAAGGGCATACCGCGGTGGCGTTGTTCATGGTGCTGTCGGGCTTCATCCTCACTGTGGGCGCGCTCGAAGGCGGCGTGACGTGGATCGGTTTCATCCGCAACCGGTTGCTGCGCACCTACCCGCTGTTCCTGCTCATGGTGTTCGCGGGCATTGCGACGGCGCCGCAGAATTTCAGCTTCGCCGCGGTCGCGCAGACCATGCTCGGACTGGGCAACGAAGCGGGCGCGTTCGTCGCGCCGCCGTTCACGAGCATGCTGTGGACGATTGCGATCGAATGGCAGTTCTATGTGATTTTTCCGCTGCTCGTCGCGGTGCTCGCGAAGGGTTGGACGCGGCAAGTCGCGGGTTTCATCGCCGTGTTGCTGGTTCTGCGGCTGGCCGCCGTGATCGGCGGCGGCAACGCGCGCGAGATCAGTTACATGCAGATATTCGGCCGGCTCGACCAGTTCCTGCTCGGCATGTGGGCGGCATGGTTCTGGCGCACGCGTCCGCTGTCGGCGCGCGCAGGCGGTGCGCTTGCTGCACTCGCGCTGGTCGCGGTCGTGTTTGCACTGTGGGGTTTCAACGCACAGGGCGGCTGGCCGACGACGCCGGGCTGGAAGATCGTCGTGCCGACCATCGAGGGCGCGCTGTGGGCAGCCTTCGTACTTGGCTACGTCGCCTGCGCGAACGCAGCGTCGGGCGGCTGGTCGCGCGTGCTCGCACGCATTGGCGAAGTGTCGTACTCGATCTACTTGCTGCATTTCGTCGTGATCTGGTCTCTGCTGCGGCTCGGTTTCCCGCATGTGTTCACGGGAGGCTTCATCGTCGATGCGCTGCTCAACACGGCGCTGGTCGCGCTGCCGATCACGCTCGCGGTGTCCGCGTTGAGTTACACCTTTGTCGAGCGGCCGTTCCTGCGTTTGCGCGGCAACTACCATCGCGACGCGGTGCCCGCCGCGTCGCCCTGATCGGCCTCCGGGCGGCCGCGTGAACTGTGCGCTGCGGCCGCAGCACGCGGATGGCGCCGGTGTACACTCCCGGCGCATGCCGGCGCGGAGGCCGGTCGGGGAAGGCTCATGAGCAGCGTCGATTTCACCTCGTACCTCAAGCTGATGACGCACAAGAAGGCGTCGGATCTCTTCATCACGGCCGGCGTCGCGCCGTCGATCAAGGTCAATGGCCGCATCACGCCGATCACGCAGAGCCCGCTGACGCCGCAGCAATCGCGCGACATGGTGCTCAACGTGATGACGCCCTCGCAGCGCGAGGAATTCGAAAAGACGCACGAATGCCAGTTCGCGATCTCGGTGACCGGTGTCGGCCGCTTCCGCGTGTCGTGCTTCTACCAGCGCAACTGTGTCGGCATGGTGCTGCGCCGGATCGAGACGAAGATCCCGACCGTGGACGAACTCGCGCTGCCGCCGATCATCAAGTCGCTGGCGATGACCAAGCGCGGCATCATCATCTTCGTCGGTGCGACCGGCACGGGTAAGTCGACCTCGCTCGCGGCGATGATCGGTTACCGCAACCAGAATTCGACCGGCCACATCATCACGATTGAGGATCCGATCGAATACGTGCACAAGCACGAGGGCTGCATCGTCACGCAGCGCGAACTCGGCATCGACACCGACAGCTGGGAAAACGCGCTCAAGAACACGCTGCGCCAGGCGCCCGACGTCATCATGATCGGTGAAGTGCGCACGCGCGAGACGATGGAGCACGCGATCAACTTCTCCGAAACCGGCCATCTGTGCCTGTGCACGCTGCACGCGAACAACGCGAACCAGGCGATGGATCGCATCATCCATTTCTTCGGCGAGGATCGCCGCGAACAGTTGTTCATGGATCTCTCGCTCAACCTCAAGGGCGTCGTCGCGCAGCAGCTGATCCCGACGCCGGACGGCAAGGCGCGCCGCGTCGCGATGGAAGTCTTGCTCGGCACGCCGCTCGTGCAGGACTACATCCGCCAAGGCGAGATCCACAAGATCAAGGACGTCATGAAGGAATCGACCAACCTCGGCATGCAGACCTTCGACCAGAGCCTGTTCACGCTCTACCAGGCCGGCGAGATCAGCTACGAGGACGCGCTGCGCCACGCCGACTCGGCAAACGAAGTGCGCCTGAAGATCAAGCTCGCGCAAGGCGGCGACGCGCACACGCTGAGCCAGGGCCTCGACGGCGTCGAGCTGATCGAAACCTGATTCCTTCACTCGCGGCTTCGTCGCGCGCGGCGAGCCGCTACAGTACGCGGCCCGCAGCGTCACGGCGCGTCGCCAGAAATCGTTCCCGCGTGTCCGAAACCCGAACTCCGCATCCCCAACTCGATCGCTTGCGCCGCGTCTGGGAACGGCTCGGCGGCGACGATCCGCTGTGGGCGGTGCTGTCGGATTCGCGCAAGCGCGGCGGGCGCTGGGACGTCGATGAATTCTTCGCCACCGGCACCGCGGAAATCGACGCGCAACTCGCCGCCGTCGGCGCACTCGGCTTTCCGCACCAGCGCAACCTTGCGCTTGATTTCGGCTGCGGCGCGGGTCGGCTGACGCGGCGACTCGCCAGCCATTTCCGCCGCGCGATCGGCGTCGATGTTTCGGCGAGCATGGTCGCCACCGCGCGCGAACTCAATGCCGGAATCGGCAACGCCGAGTTCCGCGTCAACGCTTCGCCGCGACTCGAAGGCATTGCCGACGCGAGCATCGACTTCGTGTTCTCGCATATCACCTTGCAGCACATTCCGGCCGAACTCGCTGCGGGTTACGTCGGCGAATTTTTCCGCGTGCTCGCGCCCGGCGGCGCGGCCGTGTTCCAGTTCGTTGCCGACACGGACGATTCGCTGCGCGGCCGCTTTTTCGGCGCGGCGTCGAACCGCTGGCTCAACCCGCTGCGCCGCATCGTCTGGCGTCGCCGCGACGTGTTCGAGATGCACGCGCTGCACGAGGACGACTTGCGCAAGCGGCTCGCCGCGCACCCTTCATTGCGCCTTGTCGATGCGATCGACGAGGCTTCCGCCGGCCCCGGCTGGCACGGACGCCGCTGGACCGTCGTCAACGAGGCGCCGTCGCCGGTTGCCGTGGAGCGCGACGGCCTCGTGCTGTTCGCCGACCCGGCCGACGTGCATATCGGCGCGCCGCTGATCGCGGGCGAGGCCCACGATGCGCACGTTGCCGCGTTCCTGCGCGAACACGTGCACGAAGGCGATGTCGTGCTCGACATCGGCGCGAACATCGGACTCCTCGCGCTCGTCGCCGCGCAATGCGTGGGCGCGCAAGGCCGCGTCATTGCGGTCGAGCCGCTCGCGCGCAACCGCGTGCTGCTCGCGCGCGCGGCGCAGGCGAACGGTTTCGATCATGTCGAGCTGGTCGCCGCGGCGGCATCCGATCGCGCGGGCGAACTCGAATTGCGTACGCATCCGACGACGTCGAATTCGGCGACGCCCGCGGCGTCGGGCCCGCGATTGCGCGCGGACGGCGGAGAAACGCTGCGCGTCCCGATCGTCGTCCTCGACGACGCGCTCGACGGCATGTCCGGACTGCGGCGTCTCGACGTCGTGAAGATCGACGTCGGGGGCATGGAGCCGCTCGCGCTGCGCGGCCTCGAACGTCATATCGCGCAGCATCGGCCGCTGATCGTCAGCGAGTTCCATCCGCAGGCGATGCGCGCGGCGAGCGGCGTCGAAGCGATCGATTACCTGCGCTGGCTGCGCGGCTTATATCCGGCGATCACGGTGCTGCATCGCGACGGCCGTCGCGAGCGTTTCACCGACGAGCGGGGTGTGATGGATGCGTGGCGCACGGCCAATGCCGCGGCCGGACTCGACGGCGCGCTGCACCTGGACATCGCGCTCACGCGCGACTGACCCCGTCCGTCGGTTGTTTCGACGTCATGCCCGCGTTCGCGGGCACGACGCCAAGGCGCGAATCGTCAGTGCGCCGGATTGAGTTCCACGCTCTCGATGAGATCCACGCCTTCGGGCACGAACGCGAGCCGCGCGTGGATGTGCTTGAACCATTGCGCGTACAGCGCATACATCTTGCGCTGCGCTTCCAGTGCGCTCTTCTGTTCCGCAGGCATCGAGTCGGCGACGAGCTTGTTGCCGAACAGATCGCTCATCAGCGAATAGATGCGACCGCTCGCATCGAACGACATCACCGTGCCGTCGGCGGCCGGCGCCTGCATGACCGCCGCCGACAGGGTCGCGGCCGCATCCTTGCCGATGGAGACGCCGAGCGTCTTCGCGCCGAGCGCGGCCTGCACGTCGAACGGGCCGCCGAGTTGGCCGAGCGCTTCGGCAGGCAGCGCGACCGGCTTGCCGTCGGGATTGAGATGCAGGTTCTGCAGCGGCGGCGCGCTCATCTGGGCGAGGCCGACGAGGAACATCGGATTGTTGCTGCCGATGAGCACGCTGCCGGCGAAATCGCTCGGCGGCTTGGTCATGTCGGCCGGCATCGTGAAGCGGTCGAGCGTGATGCGCACGCCGGTGAGGTCGGCGACCGGCGGCGGCAGGATGCGGTCGAGCGAGGTCTTCGCCTTCGCGAATTCCGCGTTGAGGTCGGCGAGTTGCGCGCACTGGAACGGCGCCTTGGCGACCGCGTCGGCCTGCGCGACGACGAAGTCGCGCGCCTTGAGCACGGGTAGCGCGAAGGCCATGTCGAACAGCGCGTCGGTGCGCGCGATGCCCGGCGTCGCGCTGCCGAGATCGACAAGCGCCTTGGCCAGCGCCGGTTCGAGTTCGAGGCGCATGCGCATGTCCATCGCGGTGCCGTCGAGCTTGGTGTAGCCGAACGAGAGTTTCGGCATCTTCGTCGCGATGGCGTCGTATTCGGCGCGGCACGTCGCGTCGAATGCTGTCGCCGGCACGCCGGCTTCGGGCGTACCGATCAGCGCGACGAGACGGCGCGTGTCGACCCAGCCGCTGCCGTAGGGCAGGTAGCCGCGCGCCTTGTCGAAGGCGTCGAACGCGCCCGTATCGGCGAGCGATTGCGCGGGGCGATCGAGGCCGAGCACGCGGCGCTTGAGCGCTTCGTCGGCGTCTTTCGGCACGATGGTGACGACGACGTCGCGACCCTCGAATGCGATCAGTCCGGTCGCTTCCTCGCCGTCGATCGTGCGCACGTCCTGCTCGCCGATGCGTGCGCTGCCGAGCGTCGCGCCGGACGCGGCGACGACGCGCTCGAACGAAGCCTTGAAGGCATCGATGTCGGTGGATTCGAAGCGCACCACGGGCAGCACGCCGATGCCGTAGATCGCGCCGCGCACTTTCGGGCCGAGGCCGATCTGCGCCCATTTCTCCGGCGTGTCGCGATCGCGGATTTCGTCGAGGAGCGCCTTGACGAACTTGCTCGCCTGCGGCGCGTTTGCGTCGATCTTGCCCGCGGTGTCTTCGAACAGCGGCATCATCAGCGGCCACATCTGCTGCATCTGCTGGCGCCATTGCGCGACCATGGCTTCGGGCATCGGCTCGAGATTGGCGAGCACGTAGGGCGTATCGGCCGGCACGAAGGCGAGCGGCGATGCGGCGTCTTCCGCGCTCTTCTTGCCGCAGGCGACGGCGGCGAGCGCGCAAACGGCGAGCGCGGCGAAACGGAGCGATCCTTTGCGGAGCATGGCGAATCCTCGACAGGGGAATCGCGATTCTACGGGCAATACGCGCGGAAAGCCGCGCGGGATGTCGTCAACGTTTGAGCAGTTGCGCGAGCACGGCCATGCGCACGAACACGCCGTTGGCGACTTGATCGAGGATCGCCGACTGCGCGCCGTCGGCGACGTCGGAAGCGATTTCGACGCCGCGATTGATCGGCCCCGGATGCATGACCAGCGCATCGGGCTTCGCGCGCGCGAGGCGCTCGCGCGTGAGGCCGTAGCGCGCGTGGTACGAATCGCCGTCGAGGCCTTGCAGGTGTTCGATGCGCTCGCGCTGGATGCGCAGCATGACGACGACGTCGGCGCCAGCTAGCGCCTTGTCCATGTCGTCTTCCATCGCGCAATCCGGGAATTCGGCGGCGTCCGGCAGAAGCGGCGCCGGGCCGCAGAGCCGGATCGACGCTGCGCCGAGCGCGCGCAGGCCGTGCACGTCCGAGCGCGCGACGCGCGAGTGGCGGATGTCGCCGCAGATCGCGACGGAGAGTCCGTCGACGCGGCCTTTGCGGTCGCGGATCGTGAGCAGGTCGAGCAGGCCCTGCGTCGGGTGCGCGCGGTTGCCTTCGCCGGCGTTGAGGATGGCGGCGTGGCGCGTGTGCGCGGCGAGCGCGGCGGGCGTGCCGTTTTCCTTGTGGCGCACGACGAAGGCGTCGGCGTCCATCGCTTCGAGCGTGGCCAGCGTGTCCTCGATCGTCTCGCCCTTGCTCGTCGAGGAGCTGGCGATGTCGAAATTGACGACGAGCGCACCGAGCCGGCGCGCGGCGAGGTCGAAGCTCGTGCGCGTGCGCGTCGACGCTTCGAAGAACAGGTTGACGACGGTGCGGCCGTCGAGCGTTTGCGGCAGCGCGTGAGGTCCGTGCCATTGCGCGCGCAGTCGCGCGGCGTCGTCGAGTACGCGTTCGATCGTCGCGCGCGGCAAGCCGTCGAGCGTGAGCAGGTGGCGCAGGCGGCCGTCGGCGTCGAGTTGCGATGCGTGCGTCATGCGGATTCCGTGTTCAGGCGCCGCCGTTGGCGAACCATTGGTCGAGGATGACGGCGGCGGCGAGCGAGTCGATGTCGGCGGCGTCCTTGCGGCGCGCCGCGCCTTCGGAGCGGCGTCGCGCGAAGCGTCGCGCGGCTTCCTGCGAGGAGCCGCGTTCGTCGGCGAGGTGGACGGCGCGGGCGTAGCGTTTTTCGAGCGCGGTCGCGAATTCGCGGGCGCGCTTCGACATGGGTTGCTCGCCGCCGTCGAGCGCGAGCGGCAGGCCGACGACGAGATCGCGCGGTTGCCAGTCGGCGACGAGCGCGTCGAGCGTGGCCCAGTCGTCGCAGGCGATCGTCTTGAGCGCGCGCGCCGTGCCGCCGAGCGGATGGCCGATGGCGACGCCGATCCAGCGCGTGCCGAAGTCGAAGGCGAGCGTCGGCCCGTCAGGCGTGGCCGGCATGGCTGGCGAGCTGGAACAGGTTCACGCCGACGAGATGCGCGGCGGCTTGCCAGCGTTCGTCGAGCGGCGTCTCGAACAGCAGCGCTTCGTCGGCCGGTGCGGTCAGCCAGTGGTTGTCGACGAGTTCCTGCTCAAGCTGGCCCGGGCTCCAGCCCGAATAGCCGAGCGCAACGATCGCATGGCGCGGGCCGTTGCCCGCGGCCATCGCGACGAGGATGTCGCGCGAGGTGGTCACGCTGACGCGTTCGGAAATGTGGAACGACGACTCCCAGTCGCCGCCCGGCGTGTGGACCACGAAACCGCGCTCGGGTTGCACCGGGCCGCCGATGAGCACGGGCGCGTCGACGACTTCGCTGAGCGTGGAATGCAGGTTCATCTGCGCGAGCACGTCGCCGAGGCGGTACTCGGAAAGACGATTGACCATGATGCCCATCGCGCCGTCTTCGCCGTGCTGGCACAGGAACGTGACGCCGCGCGCGAAGTTCGGATCGCGCAGCGTCGGCATCGCGATGAGGAGCTGGTTGGCGAGGGGGCTGGCCGATGACATGCGTGAATTGTACGCGAGGCCGCGGCGCCGTTCGCCGCGATCGCGGCGTTCGAACGGGCGGCGTTCAGCGCGTGCGCAGGCTGTCGCCGTCGTCGCCGGGCAGGAACTGCCAGGTGCGCGAGATGTAGAGCTCGTCGACCTTGTCCTTGCTCTCCGGCAGCGGCGGGAACGGCTCGGCGAGGCGCGTGATGCGGATCGCCGCGTCGTCGAGCACCTTGTGGCCGCTGGACTGGATCACGTCGATGCTCTTGATCGAGCCGTCGCGCTGGATGCCGACGGTGAGCACGAGTTGTCCATGCAGCTGGCGGCGGCGTGCTTCGTCGGGGTAGTTGAGGTTGCCGATGCGCTCGATGCGCGCGACCCACGCGCGCATGTACGCGGCGAATTCGTATTCCTGCGTGTTCGCCGAGATGTACTTGCGCTTGGGCCGCTTGGCGTACTGCTCGGATTCCTTCTGGATTTCCTGCGCAAGCCGCGCCATCTCGATGCGGCGCTGGTCGGTGTCCGCTTCGGGCACGTCGGGCGTCGGGTCGGCCTGCGGGGATTGCTGCTCGTTGGGCACCGAATACGTGGACTTGCGCTGCGTGAGCAGGCGCGTCGGCGTGGCTTCCGACGGTTTCGGCGCGCCGTCCTCGAGCGGCACCGGCGCGATGCCGGGCGTCGCCTTCGGCACCGGGCTCGACATCGGCTGCGACGGGCGATGCGCCTTGTCGGATTCTCCGCCGCCGCTGTTGTTCGCCTGCGCGATGAAGTCGGCTTTCTCGGGTTTTTCGCTGTTCGCCGACTGCACGAGGATCACATCGAGCGCGGGCAGGCGCGGCGGCGCCTTCTCGAATTCGAAGACGACGCCGAGCGCGACGACCGCGTGCGCGACGAGCGAGAACAGCAGCGTGACGCCGAGCCGGTCGCCGCTGCCGACGGTCGCGTCGCTCATCGCGCCGGCGCGCCGCGTTCGAGCCGGTCGAACAACATGCCGGCGATGTTGAGGTCGAATTGCGCGTCGAGTTCGCGCGCGCAGGTCGGCGAGGTCACGTTGACTTCGGTGAGCCAGTCGCCGATCACGTCGAGGCCGACGAAACGCAGGCCACGGCGCACGAGTTCCGGCCCGACCTGCGCGGCGATCCAGCGGTCGCGCTCGGACAGCGGCACGCCGACGCCCTTGCCGCCGGCGGCGAGGTTGCCGCGGAAATCGGTGCCTTGCGGGATGCGCGCGAGCGCGTACGGCACCGGCTCGCCGTCGATCATGAGGATGCGCTTGTCGCCCGCACTGATTTCCGGGATGAACTTCTGCGCAATCGCGAACGCGTGGCCGTTGCCGGTCAGCGTTTCGAGGATGACGTTGAGGTTCGGGTCGCCATGCCGCGAACGGAAGATGCTGCGTCCGCCCATGCCGTCGAGCGGCTTGAGCACGACCTCGCCGTGTTCGGCGACGAAGCGCTTGAGTTCGGCGGCGTCGCGCGCGACCAGCGTCGGCGCGCAGCACTGCGGGAAGCGCAGCGCGAACAGTTTCTCGTTGCAGTCGCGCAGCCCGCGCGGATCGTTGACGACGAGGACGCCGGCCGCCTGCGCGGATTCGAGCACCATCGTGTCGTAGATGAATTGCGCGTCGACTGGCGGATCCTTGCGCGCGAGCGCGACGTCGATGCCCGCGAAGGGCCGCCACTCCGCCGCGCCGAGCGTGAACCAGTCGTGCCGGTCGTCGCGCACGGTCAGCGGCGCGAGATGGCCCCAGGCTTCGCCGTCGCGGATCGCCAGCGCGCCCTGGGTCGCGTAGAGCAGGCGGTAGCCCCGGCGCTGCGCTTCGAGCAGCAGGGCGAGCGTGGTGTCTTTTTCCGGATGGATCGCGTCGATCCGATCCATGAGCACGGCGAGCGTTGCGGGCATGTGGCGTTCCAGATGAGGCAGTGAAAGCATATCCGGCGGGATCGCTGCGAAAGCGTGCTGCGCAGCGTCACTTTGCGTCGATCCGCGTAAACGCGATGCGCGTCGCAGCCGGGCCGGGACGGCGATATTAACCTCGACCCGCGACGTTGCGGCCGCGGGCCGCAACTCGTGCGTTATCTAGCACTTGGAGCAACAACTTGACAGCTTCGCCAAGCATGTTGGATAACGGCGAACGGGTTCTGCGCGGCGCTGCATGGCCGATTCCGGCGTGGCTTGGCGCAGGCATGTCAATTGCATGGTGGAGTGGATGTGCCGACGCAGGTCCGGCGCGAACTTCACAGACGAGTGGCGAGCGGCAAGGGGGTCAGGTGGACGACACGAAAGAGGCGGGGCTGGCCGGTGTGAAGGTCATGGTCATCGACGACTCGAAGACCATCCGTCGCACGGCCGAAACCTTGCTGCGGAAAGAAGGATGCGAAGTCGTCACCGCGGTCGACGGCTTCGAGGCGCTGGCCAAGATCTCCGACCAGCGGCCGCAGATCATCTTCGTGGACATCATGATGCCGCGTCTGGATGGCTATCAGACCTGCGCGTTGATCAAGAACAACCAGTTGTTCAAGCACACCCCGGTGATCATGCTGTCCTCCAAGGACGGTCTGTTCGACAAGGCGCGCGGGCGCATCGTCGGCTCGGAGCAGTACCTGACCAAGCCGTTCACGCGCGAGGAACTCCTCGGCGCGATCCGTCGTTACGTCGACAAGGTCTGACCGGGGATTGCCATTCGATCGAGGGGGGGCAGATGGCGGCCATGCGAACAAGGGGAAGCGCGCGCTTCCCGGCAACGGCTCTTTCACGCGGTGAAGGCGGCGGCATGCGCCTGCGTCGCGCCGTGAGGGCGCCATGAGCGGTCGCGACGCGTTTTTCACGCCCTACGAAATCCTCGCCGCCTACGAGCAGCGCAGCCTCGCGCACGTCGCGGGCGCGCCCGAACAGGTCGAGGCGGCCGGCTTGTGGCGCGGCATCGGTTTCCGCGTCGGCGACCGCTACTTCGTGAGCAGCATCGCCGAAGTCAACGAAATCCTCACCCCGCCCGCGCTGACCGGCGTGCCGGGCGCGCGGGCGTGGCTGCTCGGCATCGCCAACGTGCGCGGCAACCTCGTGCCGGTGGTGGATCTTCGCGATTTCATCCTTGGCGGACGCAGCCTGATCGCCGACAGCTCGCGCGTGCTCATCGTGCGCCAGGTCGGCGGCAGCGTCGGATTGCTCGTCGACGAAGTCGTCGGCCAGCGCAGCTTCGGCGAAGATCAGATCGCCGCCGCTGTCGGCGAGGACGACGAGCACTACGCGAATTTCGTCGGCGAGAACGTGCAACTCGGCGACGTCCAGTGGGGTTTGTTCAGCATGTCTGCGCTTGTGCGCAGCAACCAGTTCCAGCAGGCGGCGGCATGAAAGCTTTCGCGGCGCCGCGCCGTCGGCATGAAGTGACAGGGGGTATAGCGTGAGTACAACCATGAGTGCGGCTGGGGCCGATCGCGGACGCGCCAACACGGTGCTGTTCGTCCTCCTCGGCGTGTTGTTCGCGATCGCGATCGCCGAATTCGCCTTCCTTTATTTCAAGAACGCGCAGGATCGGCAGGCGATCAGCTTCACGACGCAGATCCAGGTGTCGTCGCAGCAGCTGTCCAAGTACGCTTCGGAAGCCGCGAGCGGCAACGAGTCGGCGTTCAAGGAGCTGGAAAGCACGTCCAAGAACATGGACGTCTACGTCGACGCGCTCAACAAGGGCGACCCGAAGACGGGCATGCCCAGTTACGCGGGCGAAGCCAGCGTCACGCCGGCGCTTGCCGCGCTGACCAAGTCATGGGGCATGCTGCGCGCGGACGCGAAGGCCATCCTCGACAACAAGAGCGTCATTCTCGGCGCCAACAGCAGCGGCAAGGACTTCACCGACAAGCTCTCCGCGCTGAACTCGCGCATGAGCGAAGTCGTCAACATCCTCACCGACCGCAACGCGAGCGCCTCGCAGGTCTACATCGCCTCGCGCCAGATGCAGCTCGCCGACCGCATGGGCGGCCGAGTCAACCGAATCCTCGCCGGCGGCACCGACACGCAGGCGTCCGCCGACGGCCTGTCGCGCGACTCGCGCCTGTACCAGACGGTCGTCACCGGTCTGCTCAGCGGCGCGCCCGAACTCAACATCAAGCCGCTCGACAACGCCGCGGCCAAGTCCATCGTCGAAGACGTCGCGCAGCAGTGGACGGCCGTGAACGAGCCGGTCAAGACCATCCTCGACTCGGCGACGAACGTGCAAACCGCCAAGGACGCCGCCGACAAGTCGTTCATCGACTCGCAGGACGTGCTGCTCGGTGCGTCGCGCGTGTCGCAACTCGTCGACGGCCTGTCGAGCAAGCGCCCGCTCGCGAACCCGCTGATCGGTGCGGCCGCCGCGGCCGCAGCCATGTTGCTGCTGCTGTTCCTCGGTCTCAACCTGTTCCGCGAACAGCGCCGCCGCCTGCAGGCGACCAACGAACTCAACCAGCGCAATCAGGACGCGATTCTGCGCCTCCTCGACGAGATGGGATCGCTCGCCGAAGGCGACCTCACCGTGAAGGCGACCGTCACCGAGGACATCACCGGCGCGATCGCGGACTCGGTCAACTTCGCGGTGGAAGCGCTGCGCAGCCTGGTGACGACGATCAACGAAACCGCCGTGCAGGTATCGACGGCCGCGCAGGAAACGCAGTCGACCGCGATGAGTCTGGCCGACGCCGCGCAGCATCAGGCGCGCCAGATCAGCTCCGCCTCGGTCGCGATCAACGACATGGCGAACTCGATCGACACGGTGTCGAAGAACTCCGCGGAGAGCGCCGACGTGGCGCAACGCTCGGTGCAGATCGCCGCCAACGGCGCGCAGGTCGTGCGCCAGACGATCGAAGGCATGGACTCGATCCGCGACCAGATCCAGGAAACGTCGAAGCGCATCAAGCGCCTCGGCGAGTCCTCGCAGGAAATCGGATCGATCGTCGAACTCATCAACGACATCGCCGAACAGACCAACATCCTCGCGCTCAACGCGGCCATCCAGGCGGCCTCCGCCGGCGAGGCGGGCCGCGGCTTCGCGGTCGTCGCCGACGAAGTGCAGCGACTCGCCGAACGCGCCTCCGGCGCGACCAAGCGAATCGAAACGCTGGTGCAGACGATTCAGTCCGATACCAACGAGGCGGTCAGTTCGATGGAACAGACCACCTCCGAAGTGGTGTCCGGCGCCCGTCGCGCCGAGGACGCAGGTCAGGCGCTCGGCGAGATCGAAAACGTGTCGAACAATCTCGCGACGCTGATTCAGGGCATCTCCACGTCGGCGCGCCAGCAGTCGGCCGCGGCGACCAACATTTCCTCGACGATGAACGTCATTCAGGAGATCACCTCGCAGACTTCGGTCGGCGCGAGCCAGACGGCCGAATCGATCGGCAATCTCGCCCAGCTCGCGGCGAACCTGCGCCGCTCCGTCGCCGACTTCAAGCTGCCGGGCTGAGCGCCTCGATGAGCAGACGCCATCTGCCCCTCCGCACCACTGCCGCGCGCCCGGAAGGCGCGCCGACGGCGCACGCCGCGTCGCCGCCGAGGTTGAACGCATGAAACTTTACGACGATGGCGCTTTCACCGCGCTGAGCTGGGTGAAGCCGGCGCTCGATGCCACGCTCGCGCAGGCGCGCGAGGCGCTCGAGCGCCATGTCGAGGAACCCGATCAGCCCGGGCTGCTGCGCGAATGCGCGCAAGACCTGCACCAGGTGCAGGGCACCTTGCGCATGGTCGAGTTGTATGGCGCGGCGATGGTCGTCGAGAACATGGAGCGCATCGCCGATGCGCTCGTGGCCGACACCGTGCGTCAGCGCGACGAAGCCTATTCCGTGCTCATGCGCGGCATGGTGCAGCTGCCGGACTACCTCGAACGCCTGCAGAGCGGCGCCAAGGACATTCCGATCGTCCTGTTGCCGCTGCTGAACGATCTGCGCGCGGTGCTGGGCGAAAACCTGCTCAGCGAATCCGCGCTGTTCACGCCCGATCTTGCCGCCGCGCTGCCTGAGTCGGCGGCCGGCGCAGCCGCGCCTTTGTCGCAGGCCGAACTGCGGACGCAGACCCTGCGTCTGCGTCTGGCATTCCAGGCGGCGCTGCTCAAATGGTTCCGCGCCGAAAACGCGCCCGAACACCTGCATCGCATCGTCGATGTGCTCGATCGTCTGCGTGCTTTGTCGCACAGCGCCGACGCGCGCCGTCTGTGGTGGTCGGCCGCAGGCGTTGCCGAATGCGTTGCCGAGGGGGCGCTCGAGCCGGGTGTTTCGGTCAAGTTGTTGCTTGGTCGCGTCGACCGTGAGATCCATCGTTTCGCGGACGGCGGCGAAGCCGCGTTCGCCGCGAAGCCGCCGCGCGAGCTGGTCAAGAATCTGCTCTATTACGTTGCGCAGGCCGATGCGTCGAAAGTTGCTTCGGCGCGCGTCGCCGACGTCCGTTCGACCTATCGCCTCGACGCGTTGCTGCCGACGCAAGCCGAACTTCAGCACGCGCAAGGCTCGATGACCGGTCGCAATCGTGCGTTGCTCGACACCGTGTCCAGCGCGATCAAGGACGACCTGCTGCGCGTCAAGGAAGCGCTCGACATCTTCCTGCGCGGTCAAAACGCCGATCCGCACGATCTCGAAGCGCAAGCCGACATGCTCAACCGCGTCGGCGACACGCTCGGCATGCTCGGTCTCGGCGTGCCGCGTCGCGTCGTCGGCGAACAACGCGAAGTGCTCGAAGGCATGGCGCGTTCGCAGCGTCCGGTCGACGAAGGCGCACTGCTCGACGTTGCCGGTGCATTGCTCTACGTCGAAGCATCCCTCGACGACCACATCGAACGCATCGGCGAAGCGCCCGCCGAGGATGCGCCCGCCGAAACGACGCTGCCCAAGGCCGAAAGCCGCCGCGTGCTCGACGCGCTCATGCGCGAGGCCAGCGTCAATCTGCAACAGGCGAAGCAGGACATCGTCGCCTTCGTCGAGTCGCCGTGGGACCACGCGCGCGTCGAACGCATTCCTCAGCTGCTCGAACAGATCGCCGGCGCGTTGCGCATGCTCGACCTGCCCGAAGCCGGCGATATCGTCACTGCGATCGTGCGCTTCGTGCAGATCGAATTGCTCGCGCACCGCCGCGTGCCGACCACCGAGCAGATGGACAAGCTCGCCGACGCGCTCGCCGCGGTCGAGTACTACCTCGAAGCCACGCGCGAACATCGCCGTGGCCGCGACGCGATCCTCGATGTCGCACGCGACAGCCTGCAATCGCTCGGCTACTGGCCGCTGTCGGCGGTCGAAGCGCGCGCCGCGCAGATCAGCAATTTCACCGCCATCCCGCAGGCGACGCTCGCGCCGCAAGCACCCGCTGCGCCTGCTGCGACGCACGAAGCGTTCGACCACGTCGCCGCTCCGGCACCCGTCGTCGAAGAACCTTCCGCGCAGATTCCCGTCGTCGACGTGCTGCCCGGCACCGACCTGGGCGACCTCGTCGTCGGCGAAACGCACGCTCACGAAGCCGAACAGCACGACGTGGCCGGGATGCGCCTCGCGCAGACCGATGGCGACGCCGCGCCCGTCGTCGCCGAAGACGACGGCGACTGGATCGAGATCGAAGAGGAAATCGAGGAGCCCGTCGAAGCGACCGTCGAGTACTTGCCGGTCGGCTTCACCGCGAAGGCCGGCGACGAGATCGACGACGATATCCGCGACATCTTCCTCGAGGAAGTCGCCGACGAAATCGGCAACCTCAAGCAGCAATTGCCGCAGTGGAAGGCCGATACGGCCAACCTCGACCAGCTCGTGCCGATCCGCCGCTCCTTCCACACGCTCAAGGGCTCGGGCCGCCTCGTCGGCGCGGCTGCGCTCGGCGAGTTCAGCTGGAAGGTCGAGAACATGCTCAATCGCGTGCTCGACCGCACGATCGCGCCCAGCGGCGCGGTTGTCGATCTCGTCGAACAGGCGCTCGCGTCCGCGCAGGACTTGCTCTCCGCACTGCGCGGCGAAAAGGTCGACACGTTCCGCGTTCACGCGATCGCGGACACCGCCGAACGCCTCGCCGCCGGCGAGGACGTGCGCGTGCCGCAGCGCGCGGAGCAGACGGCGCAGACCGTGCGCCGCATCGTGCGCAAGCGCGTTCCCGCGCCACGGCCGGAAACGCCGGTGGTGATCCAGCGCCACGATCTCGACATCGCCGCCGCGTTCGGCGAACCGGTGTCGCAGAACATCCAGGCCAGTCCGCTGCCGAACATCGACCCGGTCCTGTTCGACATTTTGCAGGCCGAAGTCGCCACTCACGTCGGCGTCATCGACGAATACCTCGCCGAAGCCGATCCGCGCGATGCGCACGTCAGCGAACCGCTGCTGCGCGCCGTGCACACGTTCCACGGCGCCGTCGCGATGGTCGACATTCCCGCCATCGGCAACGTGCTCGCGCCGCTGGAAACCTACGTCAAGCGCTTGCGCGCGTCGCAAACGCCGATGTCGGCGCAGGGGCTGGACGCGCTGCGCGACACGGCCACGCTTGCGCGCGAGGTGATGCGCCGACTCTCCGCGCAGGAGGCGCCGCTGCCCGACTCGGACGATCTTGCCGCGCGCATCGCCGCGTTGCGCGACGCCGTGCCGGAACCGGAAGTCTCGCTGCCTTGGTACAGCGATGGCGCCGAACTTGCCGCCGCCGAAGAAGCCGCGCCAGAACTCGCGAACGAGCTGTCGTTCGAGGAACTGCACGACGCGACGGCGCTCAAGGAAACCGTGCCGAGCGCCGAACCCGAAGCCCACGCCGGGGAAGCCGCGAACGAATTCATCGGACTCGACTATCTCGGACTCGAGGACATCACCGTCGACGGCATCGGCGACGTGCATGGCGTCGAGATCGTCGAAACTGTTGCGCCGATTGCCGAAGCACCGATCGTCGAAGCGCCGGTTGTCGAAGCACCAAGCGTCGAAGCACCAAGCGTCGAAACGCCCATCGCCGAAACACACGAGACGCCGGTCGAACCCGCAAGCCTCACCGACGAACGCGTCGACGAGGTCGCCGCATCGCTGCACGACCATCATGTCTGGAGCGAAGCGCACAGCCACGACGTCGCAGCCGCATTCGACGACAAGGCCGCAGGTGTCGAATCCGCACACGAAGAACCGCCGCACGCGGATGGCGAAGAATTTGTCGTCGAGGAATTCGTGTTCGAGGACGCGCCGGAAGAATTGGCGCCCGTCGAACCCGCGCACGAGCCGGTGAAGGCCGCGCCCGTCGCATTCGAACTCTCCGGGCCGCCCGCCGCGCCGCTCGCCGACGATCCGCAACCGGACGGCGCGCTCGCCGCGGGCGATGTCGACGACGACCTGCTCGACGTGTTCGTCGCCGAAGGCGAGGACATTCTCGACCATTCCGACGGCGTCGTCGCGCAACTGCGCTCGCGTCCGCACGAGCAGGACCTGATCTCCGCGCTGCAACGCGACTTGCACACGCTCAAGGGCGGCGCGCGCATGGCCGGCCTCGCGCCGGTCGGCGATCTCTGCCACGCGATGGAATCGCTCGTCGATGCGCTCGGCGACGGCCGTGTCGCGATCGATCGCGCTTCCGTGGAAACCATCGAACGCGGTTTCGACCGCCTGCACGTGCTGGTCAAGCGCGTCGCGCAGCGCCGCGGCATCGCGATGCCGACGCACGCGATCGAACGCCTGTACGCGCTCGTGCCCGGCATCGAACGTCCCGCCAGCGCAGCGATTCCGCACGAACCGGCGCATGAAGCGCCTGCCGCCGACAGCAGCGTTGCGCGCGAACCGGCGCCCGCCGCGCCCGTGCGCCCGGCGCCGCGCCATCTCACCGCGATGGATCGCGAGGAAACGCCTCACGCGCCGCAGGAAATGATCCGCGTGCGTTCGGATCTCCTCGACGCACTCGTCAACAACGCGGGCGAAGTCTCGATCTACCGTTCGCGCCTCGAACAGCAGGTCGCCAGCTTCCGCGGCAACCTCGTCGAACTCGACCAGACCGTCACGCGTCTGCGCGAACAGCTGCGCAAGCTCGAGATCGAAACCGAAGCGCAGATCATCGCGCGCTACCAGCGCGAGCAGCACGACACCGACACCACGTTCGACCCGCTCGAACTCGACCGCTTCTCGCAGCTGCAGCAGCTGTCGCGCGCGCTCGGCGAATCGGTGTCGGACTTGGTCTCGATCCAGAACCTGCTCGACGACCAGACGCGCCAGTCGGAAACGCTGCTGTTGCAGCAGTCGCGCGTCAGTTCGGAGCTGCAGGAAGGCCTCATGCGCACGCGCATGGTGCCGTTCGAGTCGATGGTGCCGAACCTGCGCCGCACGCTGCGCCAGGCCGCGCAGGAACTGGGCAAGCAGGCCCAGCTCAAGGTCGAAGGCGCGCACGGCGAAATGGATCGCAACCTGCTCGAGCGCATGAAGGCGCCGTTCGAGCACATGCTGCGCAACGCGCTCGCGCACGGCATCGAATCGCCTGGGCAACGCCAGCTCGACGGCAAGCCAAGCGAAGGCACGGTCAACATCGCGGTCAGCCGCGAGGCAACGGAAGTCGTGTTGCGCGTGTCCGACGACGGCCGCGGCATGGATCGCGAGGCGATCCGCCGCAAGGCGATCGAGCGCGGCTTGCTCGGCCCGGACGTGCAGTTGTCCGACCGCGATCTCTACGGCTTCATCCTCGAAACCGGCTTCTCGACCGCCGAGCAGGTCACCCAGCTCGCCGGCCGCGGCGTCGGCATGGACGTCGTCCATAACGAAATCAAGCAGCTCGGCGGCTCGCTCACGATCGACTCCACGCGCGGCAAGGGCACGCAGTTCACGATCCGCCTGCCGTTCACGCTGGCGGTGACGCAGGCGATCCTGATCAAGCTCGGCGAACACCAGTACGCGATCCCGATGTCGTCGGTGCAGGGCGTCGCGCGCATCGCGCAGGATGACCTCGAGCGCCGCCTCGCATCCGGCGACGCGCATCACCAGTATGCCGGCGAAAACTACGCGATCTACGAACTGTCGCACCTGCTCGGCCTGCCGCGCGTGCACGTCGCCGACGAAGAAGTGCAGGTGCCGCTGCTGATGACGCGCACCGGCGATCAGCGCGCGGCGATCCGCATCGACGGCGTCGTCGGTTCGCGTGAAATCGTCGTCAAGTCGGTTGGCCCGCAGCTCAGTTCGATCCCCGGCATCTTCGGCGCGACGATCATGGGCGACGGCTCGGTCGTCATCATTCTCGACCTCGCGCCGCTCGTGCGCCGCCTCGCCGCACTGCGCGCGCGCATCGCCGAAGGCGGCGTCGAGGAAGTGCCCGCGTTCATGGCGCCCGCCGCACCCGCGCCGGTCGAAGAGCGCGGCAAGCCGCTGGTCATGGTCGTCGACGACTCGATCACGATGCGCAAGGTCACCTCGCGCGTGCTCGAACGCGCCGACTACGAAGTCGCCACCGCGAAGGACGGCCTCGACGCGGTCGAGAAACTCCAGGACGTCACGCCCGACCTGCTCCTGCTCGACATCGAAATGCCGCGCATGGACGGTTACGAACTGGCGACCTACATGCGCAACGATGCGCGCCTGCGCCGCATCCCGATCATCATGATCACCTCGCGCACCGGCGAAAAACATCGCCAACGCGCGCTGGAAATCGGCGTCGAACGCTATCTCGGCAAGCCGTACCAGGAAGACGACCTGCTGCGCCAGGTACAGGAAGTACTGAAGCGTGAACGTGCCTGACGCCGCCGCCATGTCCGTCGCGCTGCTCAGCGACAAGCCCACGCGCAACGAACATTTGCGCGCGGCGCTCGATGCGCTCGGCGCGGCTGTCGCCTATGAAAGCGTCGCCGACACGTTCGACCGCGGCGCGCTCGAGCGCTCCGGCGCGCGCGTCGTCATCGTCAATCTCGACGACGGCGACAACAGCGAATTCGACGCGGTCTACGACCTGCTCGACGACGACCGCTACCGCGTACTCATCAACGACGGCGGCGTGAGCAGTGCGCTGTCGGGCTGGGACCAGGCGCGCTGGATGCGCCATCTCGGGGCCAAGATCTTCGGCAACGCCGACGTCCATCCGCCGCGCCCGGCGCACGCGGAAGCGGTACCGGAAGCGGCGCTCGCCGACATTCCGGACGTCGCCCGCGAGCCGGATATCTCGCACGAAGCGGAGCCCGCTGCCGCCACAACCGAGTCCGACGACTTGGGCGCCGACGATTTCATCATCGACATGCCGGCGCCGCCTGCGTTCGATGCGCCCGCGCACAACGCGCCCGCGTCCCAAGCGCCCTCGCTCGAACCTGACGCGCTGGACGACTTCGATTTCGATTTGCCGCCGATTCCCGCCGCGCCCGTCATCGGATCGAGCGCGCCGGAAACCATGGCGCTCGCGGACGACTTCGATTTCGACATCCCCGCGGCTCCAGCCGCACCGGCGTTCGATGCCGCGGCTTCCGACGTCGCCGACATCCATGTCGACGCCGTCGAACTCGCCGGCACCGAAACCACGGATGCGTTCGAACTCGCCGACTGGACGCTGGCCGATGACGACCTGATCGCCGCGCCACCGCCGCCCGCGCCGTCCGTATTCGACGATGCCGCCAGCGCGCAGGCGCCGGTCGAGGCGGTGGAATTGCCGCTCGGCGATTTCGATCTCGACCTGGATCTCGACGCGCCGGCGCCGCCCGTGCAACTGGAAGCGCCCGGTGACGTGCTGCATTCGGCGGGCGAATCCAGTGAGTGGTCGATCGATGAGTTGCTCGACGGCGTACTCGCGCCGCCGACGGTGCGCGCGGACGACGAGGTCGTCGTCGACAAGGTCAGCGCCGCCGAATACCTCGCGCCGGAAGCGGAAAACGCCGCGCCGCCGCCTTCGCCGAATAGTGCTTTCACGCTCGAACTCGTGCCGCTCGAAGAAGCCGTCGCGCCGGTCGCGATCGAGAAGGCCTCGCACGAGAACTGGCTCGATCCGGGCGCGGCCGCGAACGCGAAGATCCGCCGCGTCTGGGTGCTCGGCGCCTCGATCGGCGGACCGGAAGCGGTGCGCGTTTTCCTTTCGCAACTGCCGGCCGGCTACCCCGCGCTGTTCCTGCTCGCGCAGCACCTCGGCGACGAATTCGTCGACACGATGACTCGCCAGCTCGCGCGTTCGATCGCGCTCACCGTGCGCACGCCCGCGCATGGCGATCGCGCCAGCCATGGCGAAGTGTTCGTCGTGCCGAACGACAAGCGCCTGCTCGTCGAACCGAACGGCGTCGTCGTGCTGCAGGACGTGGCCGAACAATCGGCGTACCGGCCTTCGATCGACCGCGTGCTCGAGGATGTTGCCGCACGCTTCGGCGCGTCCGCGGGCGCGATCGTGTTCTCGGGCATGTCCGACGATGCCGCGGACGGTGCCAAGGCGATCGCGGCGCGCGGCGGCAACGTCTACGTGCAATCGCCGGACAGCTGCATGGTCAGCACGATGATCGACGGCGTGCTCGAAACCGGCGTCGTGCAATTCCAGGGCACGCCGGAAGAACTGGCGCGCAAACTCAACGAAGAGCGCACTTAGCGCTCGCGACGCCGCGGCGGGGCCGTGGCAGCCGAAGGAAGACGACGATGGCCGAACTCCCGCGTGAAATCCGAGGCGTCATGGTGCCGGTCACCGACGGCCGCGTGCTGCTGCCGAACGCGACCGTCGCCGAGGTCATCAGCTATACGACGCCCGACCCGATCGCCGGCGCGCCGGCGTGGCTGCTCGGCCGTCTCTCGTGGCGCGGCTGGCGCCTGCCGCTGGTGTCGCTGCCGATCCTTACCGGCCGTCTCGCCGACGAGAGCCGCATGAACGCGCGCGTCGCCGTACTCAAGGCGCTCGGCGGCAACTCCGGCATGCCGTTCATCGCGCTGCTCGTGCAGGGCTTCCCGCGCCTGACCACGATCACGCAGGAATTGCTCATCCCGACTTCCGACGAACAGCCGCACGCGCCCGGCGTGCGCGCGGAAGTGCTCGTGCGCGACGACCGCGCGATCATTCCCGATCTCGACGTGATCGAAGGCATGGTCGTCGAGGCGCTCGCCGCCTGAGCGAACGCGGCGGAACGCACTATTTCGCCGGCAGACGCACCACGCGGCTGCGCGCGGCGAGGTCGTGCCAAGCGCGCCGCTCGCGATCGAAGAGGCACCACAGGAAACCGAGTCCGCACGCGCCGAGCGAAACCAGCGCGACGCCGAAGCGCAGCAGCGCGCGCGGCCACGGCAATGTCGCGCCGTCCGCGCCGACGACGCGAAGGCGCCATGCGCGCATGCCGATCGTCTGGCCGCCGCGCGACCACGACACGATGAAGTAGATCGCCGTCACCGTCAGCAGCGCGCCGCGCAGCGCGAGCCGGTACGCGAACGGCGGATGCGCCGCGTCGACGCCACCGTGCGCGGCCAGCAGGAACAGCGCGGCGACGAGCATCCACAGCCCGATCAGCGGGAACAGGTCGTAGACGAGCGCGGCGAAGCGCGCCCAGAGCGATGCGGGTTTCGGATCCATGCGCAGGCGAGGAAGGATGACGCGATCCAGCGTCGCGGTTTAGTCTCGGACTTGCAAGCGCGCTGCCGCGCGCCGATCGATTCCACCGATGCCCGAAGCCACGACACCTGCGCGTGCACGCCGCGGCCGACCGCCGGCGCGCGCGATCGCCGAAGCGGACGCCGCGCTCGTCGCGCGCTTCATCGAGCGCGCATGGGCGGAGCTCGGCCTGGGCGACAACACGCTGTCGAGTTACCGCTCGGACTTGCAGGCGTTCGCGCGCTGGCTCGGCGCGCAAGGAAGTTCCCTTGGCGCGGCCGGCCGAGCCGAATTGCAGAAGTACCTTTCCGAGCGCACGTGGGCAGGCTACAAGCCGCGTTCGACGGCGCGGATGTTGTCGACGCTGCGGCATTTCTACCGGCTGCTCGTGCGCGACGGTCGCATCGATGCCGACCCGACGCTGCTCGTCGACGCGCCGAAACTGCCGCGCAGCCTGCCCAAGGCGCTGTCGGAAAACGAAGTCGAAGCGCTGCTGCGCGCGCCGCCGGAAACGCCGCTTGGCCTGCGCGACCGCGCGATGATCGAACTCATGTACGCCTGCGGCCTGCGCGTGAGCGAACTCGTCGGCATCGCGGCGACGCAAGTGAACCTGCGCCAGGGCGTGCTGCGCATCGTCGGCAAGGGCGGCAAGGAGCGGCTCGTTCCGCTCGGCGACGAGGCCGCGCACTGGCTCGCGCGCTACGTCGAGCAGGCGCGGCCGGTGCTGCTCAAGGGCGGGCGCAGCGAGGCGCTGTTCGTCAGCGCGCGGCGCGCGGCGATCACGCGGCAGATGTTCTGGACGCTGGTGCGCCGCTACGCGGTGCAGGCCGGTATCGCCGCGAGCCGCATTTCGCCGCATGTGTTGCGCCATTCCTTCGCCACGCACCTGCTCAACCACGGCGCCGACTTGCGCGCGCTGCAACTCATGCTCGGCCACAGTTCGCTGTCGACGACGCAGATCTACACGCTGGTCGCCAAGGAAGGCTTGAAACGCCTGCATGCGCGGCATCATCCGCGCGGTTGATGCGGGGTGGTCACGCTTTCCGGCGCCCCTGCTGGCTCGACGGGGTTGCGCAAGAGCGCCCAAAGGCGCGATCCAAGCCACCGGGGTGGGTCGCGCTTCCACCGCCGTCCCCTGCGTGGGACAATCTGGTGTTGCGCGCCGGAACCTTGTCGCCGCCGCGCGGTCTTTTCCCCGAACCGCCGTCTGCAAGAATCTTCGCGCGACGCCGGTCATCCTTCCCATTGCCCGCGTGGCTCGAGGTCATCATGCGCTTTCTTCTCGTTGCGGTCGGACTCCTGCTCGGCGGCGCCGCCGTCGCGGCGACGCCCGATGGCGTGGTTCAACAGGCGGTGCGCGCGTTCGCGCCCAACGCCAAGATCGAGGCCGCGCAGGAGTCGCCGATCCCCGGTTTCTACGAGGCGATCGTCGGCAGCGAATTCGTCTACGTGAGCAAGGACGGCCGCTACATGCTCGACGGTAGCGCGTTCGATGTCGCCAACAAGCGCGACCTCACGCAGGAGTCGCGCGCCAAGGTGCGCAAGGTCGCGCTCGACAAGATCGGCCCGGACAAGCGCATCGTGTTCGCGCCGAAGGCGCCGCTGCAGGCCAAGCACACGGTCACGGTGTTCACCGACGTCGATTGCCCGTTCTGCCGCCGTTTCCACGAGCAGATCGCCGCGTACAACGCCAAGGGCATCGCGGTGAACTACCTGTTCTTCCCGCTTTCCATCCACCCGGGCGCCGACAAGAAGGCGCAGGCCGTGTGGTGCTCGAAGGACCGCGAAGAAGCCTTCACCGCTGCGATGGCGGGCAAGGATACCGGCGCCGCGACCTGCCCGAACCCGGTCGCCGAAACCGCCGACCTCGCCCAGTCGATCGGCATCTCCGCGACGCCGACGATCATCGGCCCCGACGGCGCGCAAATCCCGAATCAGGTCGCGATGTCGCCGGACATGCTTGCCGCCGAGCTCGACCGCCAAAGCGCCGCAGCCGCCGCTGCCAAGAATTGAGGAACACTCCATGAACTTTCTCCATGCCGCGGCTCTTGCCGCGCTCTGCGCCGCAGGCGCCGCGCAGGCCGCCGACACGCCCGCACAGGCCGCCGCACGCAAGGCGCTCACCGACCTCGTGCCGCAGGCCAAGGTCGATGCAGTGGAAACCGCGCCGATGCCCGGCTTCCAGCAGGTCATCATCGGCGGCCAGCTCGTCTACGTCAGCGATGACGGCAAATACATCATGCAGGGCAAGCTGTTCGATACCGGCAGCCAGCGCGACCTCACCGGCGCGCGCCTCGCCGTCGACGTGAAGAAGAAGCTCGACGCCGTGCCGCAGGCCAAGCGCATCGTGTTCGCGCCGAACGGCAAGCCGCAGTACAAGATCACCGTGTTCACCGATCTCGACTGCGGCTACTGCCGCAAGCTGCACTCGCAGATCGCCGAGTACAACCAGCGCGGCATCGAAGTCGATTACCTGTTCTTCCCGCGCGCCGGCTTGAATTCGGAATCGTTCGACAAGGCCGTTTCCGTGTGGTGCGCGCAGGATCGCAAGGCTGCATTCACCGCCGCCAAGGCCGGCCAGACGCCGCCCGTGCTCAAGTGCGACAACCCGATCGCCGAGGAATTCGCGCTCGGTGCGCAGGTCGGCGTCGACGGCACGCCCGCGATCTACTCCGCCGACGGCCACAAGGTCGGCGGCTACCTCGATCCGGACCAGATGGTCGCCAAGCTGAAGTCGCTGGCCACGCCGACGCTCGCCGATCGCTGATCGCCGAATCGCAAACAGCCATGCCGACGGGCCGTCCATGCGACGGCCCGTCGCGTTTCCGGGGTCGCCGCGCGGCGCGTCCGCGCAGGCATCGACTACAATAGCGGGCTCCCGTCCCGAGCCTTCCGCGCCATGATCGTCCTCGACGGCCTGCCTGCGCTGTCTCCGTTCCGCATCGACCGTCTCAACGCCGACCTGGCGCGCGCCGAACCGGGCGTTGCCGTGCGTGGCGCGCGTTTCGTCTACTTCGTCGACGCCGACGCCGGCATCGACCGCGCGCGACTGTGCGAAATCCTCGAAGCGCGCGACGCCGCGCCGCAGCCTGCGTCGCTGTGGATCGTGCCGCGCCTGGGCACGCGCTCGCCGTGGTCGAGCAAGGCCACCGACATCCTCGTCGATTGCGGACTGCCCGTGCGCCGCGTGGAACGCGGCATCGCCTTCGACGTCGACGCTTTGCCGGAGGACGCGGCAGCGCGGCAGCGCATCGCGCGCGTGCTGCACGATCCGATGACGCAAACCGTCATCGATTCGCTTGCCGACACGGCGCGCCTGTTCGCGGACGGTGCGCCGCAGCCGCTCGCGCGCGTCGCGCTCGCGGGCGATGCGCGTGCGGCGCTCGTCGCCGCGAACGCGCGGCTCGGCCTCGCGCTCGCCGACGACGAGATCGCCTATCTCGCCGAGCGCTACGCCGAACTCGGCCGCGATCCGTCCGACGCCGAACTCATGATGTTCGCGCAGGCCAACTCCGAGCATTGCCGCCACAAGATCTTCAACGCGCAGTTCACCGTCGACGGCGCCGCGCAGCCGCAATCGCTGTTCGCGATGATCCGCAACACGCACAAGGTCTCGCCCGCGCACACGCTGTCGGCGTACCACGACAATGCGGCCGTGATCGAAGGCAATGTCGCGCAGCGCTTCTTCGCCGATCCCGCCGACGGCGTTTTCCGCACGCACGAAGAAGCCGTGCCTTACGCGATCAAGGTCGAAACGCACAACCATCCGACCGCGATCTCGCCGTATCCGGGCGCATCCACCGGTTCGGGCGGCGAAATCCGCGACGAAGGCGCGACCGGCCGCGGCGGCAAGCCGAAGGCGGGCCTCGTCGGCTACACCGTGTCGGACTTGCGGATTCCCGAATTGCCGCGGCCGTGGGAACGCAAGCGGCCGCTGCCGCCGCGCTTCGCGACCGCGTTCGAGATCATGCGCGACGCGCCGCTCGGCGCCGCCGCGTTCAACAACGAATTCGGCCGCCCGTGCCTGGGCGGCTATTTCCGCGCGTTCGAGCAGGAAACGCTGACGCCCGGCCTGCGTCGCGGCTACGACAAGCCGATCATGATCGCCGGCGGACTCGCCAACCTGCGTGCGGGCGACGTCGACAAGCGCACGCTCATCGATGGCGATTGCGTGATCGTGCTCGGCGGCCCGGCCATGCTCATCGGCCTCGGCGGCGGCGCGGCCTCGTCGGTCGCTGCGGGCGCAAGTTCGGAACAGCTCGACTTCGCTTCCGTGCAGCGCGACAACCCGGAAATGCAGCGCCGCTGCCAGGAAGTCATCGACGCGTGCTGGGCGCGCGGCGAGCGCAATCCGATCGTCTCAATCCACGACGTCGGCGCGGGCGGCTTGTCCAACGCGATCCCGGAGATTCTCAACGATTCCGGCGTCGGCGGCCGCATCGAGCTGCGCAAGATCCCGAGCGACGACGCGCAACTGTCGCCGATGCAGATCTGGTGCAACGAATCGCAGGAGCGTTACGTGCTCGGCGTGCGCCCGCAGGATCTGCCGGAATTCGAGGCGATCTGCGCACGCGAGCGCTGCCCGTTCGCGGTCGTAGGCCGCGCCACCGCGGAACGCCGGCTCGTGCTCGAAGACGCGCGCGACGGCGTCGACGCGCAAGTCATCGACCTGCCGCTCGACGTGCTGTTCGGCAAGCCGCCGCGCATGCAACGCGACACGCGTCGCGCGAACGAGCGCGTCGACATCGTGCCCGACATCGACGGCATCGCGCTCGGCGACGCGATCGAGCGCGTGCTGCGGTTGCCGTCGGTCGGCAGCAAGTCGTTCCTCGTCACCATCGGCGACCGCAGCGTCGGCGGCTTGTGCGCGCGCGACCCGATGGTCGGCCCATGGCAGGTGCCGGTCGCCGATTGCGCGGTCACGCTCGCCGATTTCGACGGCTACGCGGGCGAGGCGATGGCGATGGGCGAGCGCACGCCGCTCGCGCTCATCGACGCCGCCGCGAGCGCACGCATGGCCGTCGGCGAAGCGCTGACGAATCTGTTCGCGGCCGACGTGAAACTCGACGAAGTGCGCCTGTCCGCGAACTGGATGGCTGCCGCCGGCTTCGGCGACGAGGACGCCGCGCTCTACGACGCCGTGCACGCGGTCGGCATGGCATTGTGTCCCGCGCTCGGCGTGTCGATTCCGGTCGGCAAGGATTCGCTGTCGATGCAGACGCGCTATTCCAGCGCGGACTCCGCAGGTGCAACGACGCAGCAGCAGACCGTCTCGCCCGTCTCGCTGATCGTCAGCGCCTTCGCGCGCGTGCGCGACGTGCGCCGCACATTGACGCCGCAACTCGTGCTCGACCGCGGCGACAGCGAAGTCTGGCTGCTCGACCTCGGCGCCGGCCACAACCGTCTCGGCGGCAGTTCGCTGTTGCAGGCGTTCGGCCGTGGTGGCGGCGACACGCCCGATCTCGACGACGCGGCGCGCTTCAAGTCCGCGCTGGCCGCGCTCGGTGAAGCGCGCGACGGCGGCTTGCTGCTCGCTTACCACGACCGCAGTGACGGCGGCGTCTTCGCGGCCCTGCTCGAAATGGCGTTCGCCGGCCATTGCGGCCTCGACGTCGAACTCGACGGTTGGGGCGACAACGCGCTCGCCGCGTTGTTCAACGAGGAACTCGGCGTGCTCGTGCAAGTGCGTGCGGACGATCGCGACGCTTTGCGCGCGATCTTCGCCAAGCACGGCGTCGACGTGCTCTTGCATTGCGTCGCGACGCCGGTGCAAAAGCGCCATCTGCGCATCGCGCTGGACGGCGATACGCTGTTCAAGCGCGGCTGGTCCGAACTCATGCGCGCATGGTCGGAGACGAGCCACGCGATGCAGCGCCGCCGCGACAACCCGGCGACGGCCGACGCGGAATACGCCGCGCGCTGCGACGAATCCGACCGCGGACTGTCGCCGCACCTCACGTTCGATCCCGCCGCCGACATCGCCGCGCCGGTCATCGCGCGCGGCGCGCGTCCGCGCATCGCGATCTTGCGCGAGCAGGGCGTCAACGGCCAGGTCGAGATGGCCGCCGCGTTCACGCGCGCCGGCTTCGACGCGGTCGACGTGCACATGAGCGATCTCGCATCGGGCCGGCGAAATCTTTCCGACTTCCGCGGCCTCGCCGCGTGCGGCGGTTTCAGCTACGGCGACGTGCTCGGCGCGGGACGCGGCTGGGCCGCGTCGGTGCTCTACAACGAACGTCTGCGCGAGATGTTCGCGGCGTTCTTCGCCGACGAGCGCACGTTCTCGCTCGGCGTCTGCAATGGCTGCCAGATGCTGTCGCAGCTCAAGGCCATCATTCCCGGCGCGGCGCATTGGCCGCGTTTCGCGCGCAATGCGAGCGAGCAGTACGAGGCGCGATTCGTGTCGGTGGAAGTCGTCGAATCGCCGTCGATCCTGTTCTCCGGCATGGCGGGTTCGCTGATTCCGGTCGTCGTCGCGCACGGCGAAGGCCGTGCGGAATTCGCCACGCGCGACGACGCTGCATTGGCGCGGCAGGCGCTGCGCTTCGTCGACAACGACGGTTGCGCGACGGAGCGCTTCCCGTACAACTCGAACGGTTCGGCCGGCGGTGCGACCGGTTTCACCAGCGACGACGGCCGCGCGACGATCCTCATGCCGCATCCCGAGCGCGTCGCGCGCAGCGTGCAGATGTCGTGGCGACCGCGCGAGTGGGGCGAGGATTCGCCGTGGATGCGCCTGTTCCGCAACGCGCGCGTCTGGGTCGGCTGAGATGGCGCGCTCGCCGCTTCGAGAATTCGCATTCAAGGCGCTGCTCTGGCTGCCGCTCGCGTTCGTGGTCTGGCTGGCGTGGGCGCCGCTGTGGGTGTTGCCGGCGATGCATCTCGCCAAGGCGGTGTTGCTTGGGGTGTGGGGCAACCTGTTCGACAGCGTCACGCTCGGCGGCGAATTGCTCGACAGCGGCGGCCGCGTCGTGAGCCGCGCGTCGTATCTCGTCACCGTGGGCACGCATGTGCAGGTGACGGTCGCGGCGAGCGGCGGTCAGGCCGGCGGCGTCGGCGTGCTCGAGCCAACGCTCAATCCGATGGTCTACGCGTGGTCGCTGCCGCTGTTCGCGGGCTTGGCGATGGCGACGCCGTTGTCGGCGGCGCGGCGCGCGCTGCAGTTCGCCGTCGCGTTCGTGGCGATCTGGGCGGCGCAGGCGTTCGGCATCGTCGCCGAAGCGCTCAAGGTGGTCGCGTTCGAGTCGGGGCCGGAAGGCGTGGCGGCGATCGCGCAGGTGCACCTGAATCCGAATGCGCTCGCGGTCGCCTACCAGTTCTGCGTGCTGATCCTGCCGGCGGTGCTGCCGGTCGTGCTCTGGGTTGCGTTCAATCGCGCGTTCATCGAGCAACTCGTGCGCCGCGATGGGGAACCGGAGGCCTGTGCCGAAGGTCATAGTGCGGCTCCATCTCCTGCCGACCGCGCCTGATCGTTCAGGCGTCGTCGGCGTCGTCCTTGTGGAACAATGGACGATCCACAACGCTTTCCGTGCCCGGACCTTCCATGGCTGCTGCCGCAATCGACGATCCCGCCTTCGTGCCGACGCCTGAAGAGGCCAGCCTCGACGAGCGCATCTGCCGTTTCCTCGTCGCCCGCGGGCGGCTCAAGGAAAACGACCTTGCGCGCGGCCGCCGCCTGCACGAGGAAGATCCGGCATCGGGCAGCCTCGTTTCGCTGCTGACGCGGCTCGGCCTCGTTTCCGAGCGCGAAATGGCGGAAGCCGTTTCCGAACTGCTGCATCTGCCGCTGCTGTCCGCGAAGGAATTTCCGGAGGCGCCGCCGCAGAACGTGCAGACCTCGATCCGCTTCCTCAAGCATCACCACGTCTGCCCGATCGCCGAAAGCGACGACGACGTGACCTTGCTCGTCGCCGATCCCGCCGACGAATTCCCGATGCAGGCGCTCAAGCTCGCCACCGGACGCGCGGTCAAGCTCAACATCGGCCTGCGCAGCGAGATCGACGACCTCATCGAACGCTATTACGGCTCGGGCCGTTCGGCGATGGGTTCGATCGTGGAAAGCCTGTCCGAGGACGCCACGCGCAGCGAGGACGACATCGAGCACCTGCGCGATCTCGCCTCGGAAGCGCCGGTCATCCGCCTCGTCAACCTCATCATCCAGCGTGCGGTCGAACAGCGCGCGTCGGACATCCACGTCGAGCCGTTCGAGAATCGCCTCAAGGTGCGCTACCGCATCGACGGCGTGCTGCACGAAGTCGAATCGCCGCCGGCGGCATCGACCGCGGCGGTGATTTCACGCATCAAGATCATGGCGAAACTCAACATCGCCGAGCGCCGCCTGCCGCAGGACGGCCGCATCATGATCCGCGTGCAGGGCAAGGAGCTCGACCTGCGCGTGTCGACCGTGCCGACCGCGCACGGCGAGTCGGTGGTCATGCGTATCCTCGATCGCGAAGCGGTCGTGTTCGACTTCCACACGCTCGGCTTCACCGACCAGTTCCTGCAGAAATTCCTCAACGTGCTGGAACTGCCGCACGGCATCATGCTCGTCACTGGCCCGACCGGTTCGGGCAAGACGACGACGCTGTACACGGCGCTGTCCAAGCTCAACACCGCCGACGTCAAGATCATCACCGTCGAAGATCCGGTCGAATACCAGATCGAAGGCATCAACCAGATCCAGGCCAAGCCGCAGATCGGCCTCGACTTCTCGCACGCGCTGCGCTCGATCGTCCGACAAGACCCGGACATCATCATGATCGGCGAAATGCGCGACCTGGAAACCGCGAAGATCGCGATCCAGTCCGCGCTGACCGGCCACCTGGTGTTGTCGACGCTGCACACGAACAACGCCGCCGGCGGCATCACGCGCATGCTCGACATGGGCGTGGAGGACTACCTGCTCACCTCGACCGTCAACGGCATCCTCGCGCAGCGCCTCGTGCGCCGCCTCGACAAGACCGTCGCGACGCCGTTCGCCGCGATGCCCGAGGTTGTCAGGGAATACAAGCTCGACACGTTCACCGACGAACGCCCGATCCAGCTCTACAAACCCGGTTCGAGCGCGGCCAATCCGACCGGCTATTTCGGACGCACGACGATCATGGAATTCCTCGTCATGTCCGACGCGATCCGCCGCCTCATCATGCAGCACGCAGGCATGGGCGAGATCGAGGAACAGGCGCGCAAGGAAGGCATGCGCACGATGTTCGAGGATGGCCTCGTCAAGTCGCTGCAGGGACACACGACGATCGAGGAAGTCCTGCGCGTGACGTCGTCGGAGAACTGACGCGATGACGCTGTTCTACTACAAGGCCGTCACGCCCGCGGGCGAAGTGCTCGAAGGCCAGTTCGACCTCGGCAGCCGCGACGACGTCATCGGCAAGCTGCAGGACGCGGGCAACATCCCGCTCGAAGTGCGCGAGGCCGACGGCGGCGATTCGGCGAGCCTGTTCGCCGCACTGTTCAAGCGCGCGACGCTGCGCCAGGCGCAGATCGTGCAGTTCACGCAGCAGCTCGCGACGCTGCTCGGTGCGGGCCAGCCGCTCGATCGCGCGCTGCAGATCCTGCTCGACCTGCCCGAGACCGACAAAGCCAAGCGCATGCTCGAGCGCATCCGCGACGAAGTGCGCGGCGGCACGCCGCTGTCCGATGCGCTCGAAGCGGAGCAGGGCACGTTCTCGCGCCTGTACGTCAACATGGTGCGCGCGGGCGAAGCGGGTGGTTCGCTCGACGACACGCTCGCGCGCCTGGCCGATTACCTCGAACGCAGCGCGGCGCTCAAGAGCAGCGTCATCAACGCGATGATCTACCCGGCGTTCCTCGTCGGCATGGTGCTCGTCTCACTGATGGTGCTGCTCATCTACGTCGTGCCGCAGTTCGCGCCGATGTTCGCCGACATGAACGTCGAGATGCCGCTCATCACCAAGATCGTGCTCGCGGTCGGTTCGACGCTGCAGAGTTTCTGGTGGCTGATCCTCGCCGCGATCGTGTTCGGTGCCGGCTACCTGCGCCGGCAGATGGCCGATCCGCAGGCGCGACTGAAGATCGACGAACGCCTGCTCAAGATGAAACTCGTCGGCGACATCGTGCGCAAGGTCGAGACCGCGCGCATCGCGCGCACGCTCGGCACGCTGCTCAAGAACGGCGTGCCGTTGCTGTCCGGGCTCGGCGTCGCGCGCAACGTCATGACCAACACCGCGCTCGCCGAATCGGTCGAAGCCGCGGCGGAAGAGGTCAAGACCGGCGGCGGCCTCGGCCATGCGCTCGCGCAGTCCAAGCGGTTCCCCAAGCTCGCGATCCAGATGATCAGCGTCGGCGAGGAATCGGGCGAACTCGACACGATGCTGCTCAAGGTCGCCGACACGTTCGACGTGGAAGTGAAGAACACGCTCGACCGCCTGCTCGCCGCATTGGTGCCGGCGACGACGATCGTGATGACGGTGATCGTGGCGATGATCATGCTCGCGATCGTCATGCCGATCATGAATATTGCGGGTGCGGTGAAGTAAGGCCGAGAATCGAAGCGAATGGGCTGGAGATCGGGCCGTCGCGGACGAGCCGGGATCGAATCGGATCAACGAAAGAGAGGTCATGAACATGCGCAATCGCAACATCCAACGACTGCCGCGCGCGGCGGGCTTCAGCCTCATCGAAATGCTCGCGGTCATCGTGCTCATCGGCATCGTCGCCGGCATCGTCGTGCAGCAGGTCGGCAAGAACGTCGACAAGGGCAAGTGGGGCGCGGGCAAGGCTGCGGTCGGCCGACTGGCCGGCGACGTCGATTCCTACGCGCTCGACAACGGCGGGCCGCCGTCGCGTCTGGAAGACCTCGTCACCAAGCCGGGCAACGCGACGAACTGGCAGGGCCCGTACGCGAAGGTGTCCGACCTCAAGGATCCGTTCGGCCACGCGTTCCAGTACAAGGCGCCCGGCGAGCATGGCGATTTCGACATCGTCTTCCTCGGCAAGGACGGCCAGTCCGGCGGCGACGGCGTGAACGCGGATTACGGCAACTGGCAATGACGGATCGCGATCTGCAATCGGACGTTCGCGATCGGGGGGCGCCATGTGCGCCGCCTGTCGCGCGCTTGCCGGTCGCGGATCGCCGATCGTTGCCTCGCGCCGCCGCGCGCACACGCGGCTTCACCCTCATCGAACTCATGGCGGTGATCCTGCTTATCGCGATTGCGATGACGATCATTTCCGTGTCGTTCTCCAAGAGCCTGCAAGCCGCGAAAATCCGCGGCGCGAGCCGCGACCTCGTCGCCGCGCTGCGCTACACGCGCGGGCAGGCGATCGTGAAGGGCAAGTCGCAGGCGCTCGTGCTCAATCTCGACAGCAATACCTACACGGCGCCGGGCAAGGGTGCCAAGCAGTTGCCGAAGGGCATGGCGCTGCGCCTGACCACGGCGGACATCGAGCAGACCGGCGCGAACAGCGGCGGCATTCGTTTCTTTCCCGACGGCAGTTCGACGGGTGGCCACATCTCCGTGCTGCAAGGCCAGCGCGAATGGCGCATCAACGTCGCCTGGCTGACCGGCGACATCGAACTCAACGAGCGCGGCGAGTAACGCGCCGGCGAACTCGCCCGCGCCGTTATTGTCCATTCGCCCATGAAACTTCCGCGCCGATCCTTCGCCAGCCGTTCGTCGATGCGCGGCTTCAGCCTCATCGAGATGGTCGCGGCGTTCCTCGTCTTCGCGATCGCGATCGGCGTGCTCATGTCGGTGCTCACCGCGGCGATGCGCAACACGCGCATGTCCGCGGACTACACGATGGCCGCGCTGTGGGCGCAGACCAAACTCGACGTCGTCGGCGTCGGCATTCCGGTTGAGGAAGGCCACAGCAGCGGCCGTTTCGACGATACCTACAACTGGGATCTCGACATCCACAAGGTCGATGCGTCCGCGGTCGAGCCGCCGCCGCAAGTCAGCGCGGGCAACGCGCAGCAGATGGCGCAGGCGCAGAACCAGGCGCGCAACGCAGCGGCGCAGGCCGCGCAGGCGATGGCGAATGGCGCGGGCGGTCCGGGCGACGCGCCGTTCGATTTGTACGAATGCGATCTCGTCGTGTCGTGGGGCGGCCGCAACGGCGGCCATCCGCGCACGGCGCATTTCACGACCTTGCGCGCGGTCAATCCCGAGCAGCAGAACGGCGGCATGAAAGGCGTCGGACTCAACCTGCCCAATCCGATGGGAGGACGCCGCTGATGCGCGCTTTCGTTGCGGATCGGACATCGCGCGGCTTCACGCTGCTCGAAGTCATGCTCGCGCTGCTGCTGCTCGGCCTGCTGCTCGCGGGCACGGTCGGCGCGATCCGCACTGCGGTGCACGCGATGCATTCGGGCGAGCAGGCGATCGACCGCACGAGCCGCATGCGCGTCGCGCAGGAATTCATCCGCCATCAGGTTAGCCGCATCATGCCGCTCGCGTTCGCGCGCGACGAGAACACCAATTCCAATTTCGTGTTCGACGGCCGGCGCGATTTCATGCGCTTCGTCGCGCCGATGCCGGGCTATTTGTCGAAAGGCGGCCCGTACGTGCAAACGCTGAGTTTCGCCGGCAATCGCCGCGGTGGCCGGCAGCTGCTGTTCACCGACCAGATGCTCAACGGCTACGACGAGAACGCGAAGGACGGCGACGAGGAGCCGGCGGTGCTCATCGACCAGATCGCCGACGGCCGATTCGAATTCCGCACGGTCGACGAGAACGGCAATCTCACCGACTGGTCGGACCAATGGGACGATCCGGGCGTGACGCCGGTGATGGTGCGCGTCGTCGTGAGGATGCTGCCCGAGGCCGGCGTGGAATTTCCGGAAATGGACATCCCGCTCATGCTCGATGCGGGCGCGGTGCGGCAAACGCAAATCGGCTTGCCCGGCATGCGCGGCAATCGCGGGCAGTTGCGGCAAGCCGTGCCGAACGTGAGGTCGCAATGAACGCGCGCCGCCGCATGCGTCCGCCGCAGCGCGAACGTGGGCTCGCCTTCGTGCTCGTGCTCTGGGTCGTGGCGATGCTGACGATCCTGCTCGGCAGTTTCTCGCTGATCGCGCGCACCGAGAACATCCAGGCGCGGCACATGTTCGACACTACGCAGGCGCGTTACGCGGCGGAAGCGGGCCTCAATCTCGCCGCCTATGAATTGCGCAAGTCCGATCCGATGTTGCGCTGGGTCGGCGACGGGCGGCCGTACACGTTCGGCTTCGGTGAGGCGCAGGTCGAAGTCCGCATCACCGACGAATCGGGCAAGATCGACCTCAACGGCATGGCGCAAGGCGATCCGACCACGATCATCAACTTGTTCATGGCGCAGGGCGTGCCGCAGGACAAGGCCGAATCGCTCGCCGCGGCGATCAAGGACTGGGTCGACCCGGACGACGAAACCTCGCTCAACGGCGCGGAAGTATCGGAATACAAGGGCGCGGGCCTGTCCTACGGCCCGGCCAACGCGCCGTTCAACACGGTGTCCGAGCTGCAGCAGGTGCTCGGCATGAACTACGAGCTGTACACGAAGGTCGAACCGGCCCTGACCATCTACTCGGGGCAGCAGACACCCAATGCGCAGTACGCCCCGCTCGAAGCGCTCGAGTCGATGAAAGACATGACGCCCGAATGCGCGCAGCAGATCATCCAGCAGCGCCAGTCGATGAACGCCGGCGACGCGCCGGTGTCCAATGAACCGATCTGTGGTGTTTCCATCGGCGCCGTGGCGGGCGGTGGAGGCGTCACGTATAGTGTCCAGTCCCGTGCGAAGATGCCCAACGGCGCCAGCACGACCTTGGATGCCACCATTCGCATGGGCGGGGTCAACGCGGCCGGAAGGCCGTTCGTGATCCTGCGCTGGCGCGACGGGGAAACTTCCTGAGCCGTGAATCCGACTGTCGACAGACTGATCGCGCGTGTGCGCACGCGCCTTGCCAAAACGCCGCTGCCGCGATTCTTCTCGTGGTGGGGACGCGAACTGCTGGCCTGCCTTCCGGAGCGCTGGCGCGCGTTCCTGTCCGATCGCTCGGAATCGCTGCTGGTTGGCGTTGCGCCGGACGCTTTCGTCGTCTGGCGTGAACGCGGCGACGCGATCCGCGAACACGGGCGCATCCCGCGCGACTTGCCGGCCGAAGCGCAGGCCGCGCAGTTCCGCCAAATGCGCGACGCAGTCGAAGACCCGAATGCGCGCACCGTGTTCTGCATCGACAGCGACCGCGTGCTCACGCGCGTGCTGAGCCTGCCCGCGGCGACGACCGACAATCTGCCGCAGGTGCTCGCCTTCGAGATGGATCGGCAGACGCCGTTCAAGGCCGACCAGGTCTATTTCGACAGCCGCGTGCTCGGCCAGGACGCCAGCGGCCGCAATGCGCAGGTCGAACTCGTGCTGATGCCGCGCGCGCAACTCGACGCAGAGCTCGCGACGCTGCCCGGCGGCGTCGCGCAGATCGACGGCGTCGATGCATGGAAGGGTGCGCCCGGCGCGGCGCGCCGCCACGTCAACCTGCTGCCGCCGGACAAACGCACGCGCCGCCGCGATTTGCGCCTGCCGCTCAATCTCGGTCTCGCCGCCGCAGCGATCGTGCTGCTCGCGCTCAACATGGACGAGTCGCTCGCCAATCGCGCGGCCGCGCTCGACGCGATGCGTGCGGAAGTCGACGATGCCGGCAAGCAGGCCAAGCAGGTCGCCGCGCTCAAGAAGACGCTGACCGATTCGATCGTCGGTGCGAATTTCCTCTCCGACCGCAAGCGCAAGGGCCCGACCACGGTAGCGCTGATCGACGACATCACGCAGCGCATGCCGCTGGACACATATCTGGAACGCTTGCAGATCGAGAACAAGCAGGTGCAATTGCAAGGCCAGGCGACGGAAGCGGCCAAACTCATCGCACTGCTCGGCGCGTCACCGTGTCTGGGCAATCCCGGTTTCCAGGGGCAGGTGCAGCCCGATCCGCGCACGAGCAAGGAACGGTTCCAGATCAACGCCGACCTCAAGGAATGCAATCCGCAGGCCGACGCGAAGGCGGCTGCGGCGGCGCCTGCGAAGGACGCCGCGAGCGCCACCGGCAAGCCGGTCGCGACGGACAAACCGGCTGCGGACAAGGCGGATCACGAAAAAGCCGCGGCAGACAAGCCGGCGGTCGAAAAGGCTGCGGCTGGAAAAGGTACGCCTGCCCGATCGGCGACGCCGGGTTCCACGCCGCAGAATTCCGCGGCGCCGAAGCCGGCGACGGCTGCACCGGCACCCGTGCCGGCGAAAAGCGAGCCCGCGCGTCCGGCGCCGGCTGTCGGGACGCATCCCCAGCGACCGGGTTTGAAGGAGTCCTGAGGCATGGCGACCACTCGATTCCAGCCCAAGGACGGCCGCCTGCTCGCCGTCGTGCTCCTGCTCATCGTGCTCATGCTGGTGTATCTCGTCGGCGTGCATTGGTGGTTCGTCGCGCCGCAGATGCAGTTTTCCAGCGACATGCAGGACCTGCGCGACCAGCAGGCCAAATTCAGCCAGACGATCGCGCAGAAGCCCGACATCGAAAAGCGCCTCACCGAGGTCAAGGCCTACGAGCAGGGCAACCAGGCCTTCCTGCCCGACGCCGACCGCAACGCGGCCGAGGCGGCGCTGATCCAGCGCCTCAAGCAGGCGATGACCGACCACGTCAAGAACGAAAGCCGCTGCCAGAACAACGGCACGCAGAGCTATTCCGGCGGCGAAGAAGAGGTCTACAAGCGCGTCACCGTGCAGGCGCGGCTCAAGTGCGACCTCGAACCGCTGGCCGCGATCCTGCAGGATCTGGAAAGCAGCAAGCCGTATCTGTTCGTCGACCAGGTCATGATCTACAAGCAGCAGACCTACACGCCGCCCGGCGCCAAGGCCGTCACGCCGCCGCTCGACGTGCGCTTCAATCTTTCCGGCTACCTGCGCCAGCCTGGCGGCAAGGCCGGCCAACCGGGCAAGACGCCATGAACGTCCGCGCCGCCCGATTGACGACCCAGGCGCTCGCCGCGACCTGCGGCGTGCTGTTGCTGCTGCTCGTCGCGCAATACGCGGGACTTGGCCGCGGCTACCACTGGGACGCGGCTTCGGCCGATAGCGAGGACGCCAAGGCGTTGCCGAACATCGACCAGCGCGCGCCGCAGATGCCGGCCGCGGGCGCGTTCGCCGCGATCGACGCGCATCCTCTGTTCAACGAGGATCGCGCGCCCTCGCCGCAGGAGGGCGCCGCCGCCGACGATGCCGCGCCGCCGTCCAATCCGCTCAACGTGCAGCTCACCGGCGTCATCATCGACGAGGTCAACCACGTGCGCGTCGCCATGCTGCTCGACAAGGCGCGGAACCTCCCGGTCAGTCTCAAGGTCGGAATGCCGCTGGAAGGCGACCAGGCCGCGTGGACGCTGGTGGACGTGAAACCGCGCGTCGCCGTGTTCCGCAACGCCACCGCCGAAACCAGCGAAGTGGAACTGGAAACCTCGACGGCTGCGGCGAAGGCGCCGCAGCCCAAGCCGGTCGCCGGCCGCTCGCCGGCAGGACGCCCGGTCGCCGCACCTCCGGGTACGCCGCCCGTCGGCACCGCGCCCGCGCCGCCGCCGGCCTCCGCAGGCGGCGATCTGGCCAAGCGCATCGAAGAGCGCCGCCGCCAGATGCGCGAAGACGCCGAACGCAACCGCAACGGCCCGCCGCCGGGCGGATCCGACAAGAACAAGAAGTAGTAGCAACGGAGCAAAACACGTGCGATCCAGACTGCCAACCCTGCTGCTCAGCCTCGGCATTGCGCTGCTGGCCGGCTGCGCGCCGTCGAAGGACGCCACGCGCCCGGATGCGGCCAACAGCGACGTCCTCACCGCCGAGACAATCCTCAAGCCGGCGCCGCCGACCACGTCGGAAGAGCCCGTTTCGGGCATCGCGATCGCGCCGGAGACGAAGGCCAATCGCCCGCCGCCCAAGCCCGAGATCGAAATGGGCACGGCCAAGTTCTTCCAGAACCAGCCTGCGCCGCGCAGCGGCGGCGGCGAAGGCCAGGTCACGTTCAATTTCGAGAACCAGCCGATCCAGGCGGTGGTCAAGGCGATCCTCGGCGACATGCTGCAGGAGAACTACACGATCGCGCCGAACGTCGGCGGCAACGTCACCTATTCGACGTCCAAGCCGATCCGCCGCGAAGACGCGATGCCGGTGCTCGAGATGCTCTTGTCGTGGACCGGCAACGCACTCGTGCACGAAGGCAATCGCTACACCGTGCTGCAATCGAAGGACGCGATCCCCGGCAAGCTCTCGCCGCAGTCCGGCGTCAGCCAGCAGCCCGGTTACGGCTTGCGCATCTTCCCGCTCAAGTACATTTCGCCGGTCGAGATGGCCAAGCTGCTCAAGCCGTACGCGAAGGGCGATGCGATCGTGCAGATCGATCCCAACCGCAGCCTGCTCGTGCTCGCCGGCAATCCCTCCGAGCTCGACGCCTACCAGCGCACCATCAACACCTTCGACGTCGACTGGCTCAAGGGCATGTCGATCGGCGTCTACAACATGCAGCACGTCGACGTGACCAAGCTCATGCCCGACCTCGACCAGCTCTTCGGCGCGAAGGGCGAATCGCCGCTCGCGGGCATGTTCCGATTCATGCCGATCGAAGAAACCAATTCGATGATCGTCATCACGCCGCAGCCCGATTACCTCAAGCAGGCCGAGGAATGGCTGTACCGCCTCGACCGCGGCAGCGCCGAGAACGCGGTGCAGCTTTACGTCTACAACGTGAAGAACCTCAAGGCGCCGGATCTCGCCGACTACCTCAGTCAGATCTTCCTCGGCACGTCGGGCAGTTCGCGTCGCAGCACCACCTCCGGCCGCGTCGGCCAGGGCCTGCGTTCGACCACGCTCGGCGGTATGGGCGGCAATGGCGGCTTCGGCAACAACAGCATGAGCTACGGCAGCTCGCTGCGTCCGCAGTCGAACCAGGAAAAATCCGCGCCCGTGAGCGACAACAAGGCCGCGCCTGCTGCGGGCGGTTCGAGCAAGAAGGAAACGGACATCCGCATTTCCGCGATCGAAGAAAACAACCAGCTCATGATCATGGCGCAGCCGTTCGAGTGGGAGCAGATGCAGGCTGCAATCCGCCGCCTCGACACGCCGCCGCTGCAGGTGCAGATCGAGGCGCGGATTCTTGAGGTGACGCTGACCGACGGGCTTCAATACGGCGTGCAGTGGTGGCTCGGGAATTTGATGAAGGGGCCGAACGGTGGTCGGTATTACAATCCGCGTACCGGTTTGCCGGAGCCGGACAATCTGTATCCCAATCCTTACCATCGCACGGGCAGCACGATCGGTGGCGCTGGGCCAAGTCCGACGGATGACAAGAATCCGGCCAGCTTCTTCTACTCGTTCCTCAACAGCAAATTTCAGGTCGCGATCAGCGCGCTGGAAGCTTCGGGCGCAGCGAAGACGCTGTCGGCGCCATCGCTTGTTGTCAACAACAATCAGGAAGCCTCACTTTCCGTGGGCGACCAGATACCCGTCACGCAGACTTATTACAACGGGTTGGGGTCGATCGGCTCGACCACCAATTCGAATGGCACGACGTCGCCCACGAACTACAGCGGCTTGACCGGTTCGGTGCAGTATCTGAACACGGGCGTTCAACTCAGCGTCATGCCGCGCGTGAATCCGGGTGGACTTGTCTATCTCGATATCCAGCAGGAAGTCAGCACGCCGGGAGCCACGAGCGGCACGAATGTCAACCCGCAAATCGCGCAGCGGCAGATCCAGACGTCGGTCGCCGTACAGAGCGGCCAGACGCTGTTGCTTGGCGGCCTCATCAAGGAGATCAAGCAGGACAGCAACACAAGCGTGCCGCTATTGGGGAAGGTGCCGGTTCTGAAGAACTTGTTCGGTTCGACGAAACACAGCACCGACCGCACCGAGCTCATCGTCCTCATCACCCCGCGCGTCATCAACAACAGCGACGAAGCGCGCCAAGTCACCGAGGACTACGTCAAGCAATTCGAATCATTGACGCCGCTGCGCGCCAAGCAGACGCCGCCGCCTGCAGCGCCGCAATCGCCGGCTCCGCAAGAACCCGCACGAACCTATCCCGCTACGGAACCCACCAAGTCCTCACAGGAGCCTACG
This sequence comes from Pseudomonadota bacterium, assembly GCA_029779475.1. Classification (GTDB taxonomy): domain Bacteria; phylum Pseudomonadota; class Gammaproteobacteria; order Xanthomonadales; family Rhodanobacteraceae; genus Dokdonella_A. The sequence continues at coordinate 36,529 of JAKPAN010000118.1, read as the reverse complement.
AGTGAACACTGAAATCCGGATTCTGGCGTCGCTCGCCCTGAGCATCTGCGTACTCGCCGTGAGCGGATGCGTCGACAAGAGCAATCCCGACATGGTCGACAAGCGTTCCGTCGAACGTTGGAATTTTCTCGTCGCGCTCGAAGCGGAAAAAGCCTACGACTACCTCACGCCCGGCTATCGCGCGACGAAGCCGCGTGAGGCCTATGCGACGTCGATGAATAACAGGCCGGTACAATGGAAAGCTGCGAAATTCCGCGACAAGAAATGTGACAAGGATCGCTGCAGCGTCAATCTCGACGTGACTTATGCGGTGAAATTGCCCGGCATGTCGAAGGCGAACGAGGTCACCAGTATCCAGAACGAAACGTGGCTGTTCGTCGACAGTCAATGGTTTTTTCTTCCAAGAGATTGATTGGGAAGGAAAAAGAACTGCCGTCGCGAAGGGATTGCATGCCTCTTTCCTTTCGCTTAACATGGCGGCGCTGTTGCCTAACCTTGCCTCGCCCGGAAGGGCATTTTTGTACCGAAAGAGCTGGGTTGGCGGTAAAGCAAAAAGCCCTGTAGTCAAAATTTTTAGGAGTGTTGCGATGAAAAAGAACAGCTTGACGACCGCCGTCGTCGCCGGCATTGCTGGCGTCGCTGGCTTCGCGGGCCTGGCGAACGCCGTCGACCTCAATCCCGATGGTCTGGGCCAGGTTCTCATCTACCCGTATTACACGGTCAACAAGGGCCAGGATACGCTGCTGTCGGTCGTCAATACCGACTCTGCGCATGGCAAGGCGGTCAAGGTTCGCTTCCTCGAAGGCTACAACAGCCGTGAAGTCCTCGACTTCAACCTGTTCCTGTCGCCGAACGACATGTGGACCGCGCGCGTGAGCCAGCTCAGCGACGCCGGTGGCGCCGCCGTGTACACCAGCGACCACAGCTGCACGACTCCGGCCATTCCCTCGACAGGCGTTCCGTTCTCGACGGCCGCGTTCGATGGTTCGCCGGGTGGTCCGTACGCTCCGGTCCTGTCCGATAAGGGCCCGAAGACCGCTGATCGCACGCGTGAAGGTTACCTCGAGTTGATCTCGATGGGTGACATCATCCCGGGCAGCGATCTCGATGACGCAGTCACGCACGATCAGAATGGCACGCCGAACGGTGGTATGCCGGCTTGCGGCGCTCCGACCAAGGGCACCAATCCGGGTGGCGACCTCAGTGCGCCGACCGGCGGCCTGTTCGGTTCGGGAGCGATTGTCAACGGTGGTCAGGGTACGTTCTACACGTACAACGCCGATGCGATCGATGGATTCACGTCCATTCCGAAGTTCTCCAGCTCGGGCCTCCTGACGCCGTCGCTCAAGGACGCGAACACGTCGAACTCCAGCGTCGCCAACGGCGCCGTGGCTTACATTTTCGCGGCCGGCGGCAAGCTGATCACGCTCGACTACGCGCAAGGTATCGACGCCGTCAGTGCGGTATTCACTTCGGACACGCTGTACAACGAGTTCCTCGTGAATTCCAATATCGGTGCGTCGACGGATTGGATCATCACGTTCCCGACCAAGCGCTTCTACGTCGATCCGTATTACGTTGGCAGCACGGCCGTCGCGCCGTTCGTCGAGACGTTCAGCAAGAACATCGCTGGCCAGTCGAACGTCGAAGTCGTTCCGACCCTGTACGATCGCGAAGAAGGCTTCACGACCGCTGGCGACATCTTCTCGCCGCCGACCAGCCATCCGAGCGCCCTGCCGTACGAAGTCAACGCCATCAGCTTCCTGGCTGGCTCTGACGCGAACGCCGGCAAGGTTTCGGGCGTGTTCGGTTCGACCCTCGTGTCGAACATCCCGCCGTATGGCGACAGCGGCTGGATGCGTTTCGACCTGGCCTCCGGCGACGGCGGCGCGCATAAGCTGCGTGCAGACGTCAACGGTGACGTTGTCCATGGTCTGCCGGCCACTGGCTTTATGGCCTACAACCTCGTCAACGCCAACAATGGCGCGTCGGGCGTCCTCGCGAACTACGGCGGCGTCTTCCGTCACCGTGCGAGCCGCACCTGCGCCAACGCCACGACCACGGACGGTACCTGCTCGTAATAGCGTGAATGTTGTGCAATGCAAAAGGGAGGCCCTCGGGCCTCCCTTTTTTTTGACGACTATTTGCGCGTTTTCCTATCTAGCTATCTGCCGCAATGGCTGTCACTACCCGGACGAAGCACATTTCGGTACACTGCCGAAGCATTCCAGCTCGCTCGCAGGTAGTACATCTCCTCATGAATCGTATTTCTCGTCGCATCGCTGGCTTGTCGAGCTGTCTGCTCGGCGCGTCGTTTCTGCTCGTCATGCCCATGGCCGCCCGCGCGCAGCTTACGCTCAACATGACAACAACCGCATCGCAACCCTGCAAGGCGGTTACTGACGTCCAAGGCATCCGTTCCGATCCTAGCGGCGGCAGTGCGATGGTAGCCTCGGGCGTCACATTGACCGGCGCGGGCTGTGGGGCGCCCGTGACGGCGCCCACTCCGAGCCCGCTGAACGTGTTCTCGGCGCCGACATCGGGCACGACGGGTACGACGTTCACCGTTGGTTGGAGCGTCGCCAATGCGGACACCTGCATCGGCACGGCAACACTCGACAACGGAGCGCTTTCTTCTCTCGCCGGCTGGACGACGACGACAGCGACCTCCGGACCGCGTTCGGTCACGCTTTCGACGGCGGGCGCTTACGTCCTGAAACTGACGTGCAGCAATTCCGCGGGCTCGACCACCGGCTCGGTACCGATTACGGTCCAAAACCCCGGCAGCGCGCCGACGCCGAGTCCAATTATCCTAACGCCTTCCGCGACGACCGGCAGTGCGGGCGCCACGTTCTCGATCAACTGGTCGGTCGCGGGCGCCACCGCGTGCGTTGGTGCGGTCACGCGCGATGGCACGCCGCTCTCTACATTGTCCGGCTGGACAACGACGACGACGACGACCGGGCCGCGCAGCGTCACCTTGAGCACGGCTGGTGTCTACGCGTTCACGCTCGATTGCAGCAACGAGACCGGCTCCACCAGCGGTTCTACCGGTATTTCGGTGCAGGGCGTCAGCAATCCTCCGACGCCGAATCCGCTCACCCTCACGCCGTCCTCTACGACGGGCAATGTTGGCGATACGTTCTCGATCAACTGGACGGTTTCGGGGGCCTCGTCGTGCACGGGCACGGTCACGCGCGATGGCTCGGCGCTCAGCTCACTGTCCGGCTGGACGACGACAACAGCGACGGCCGGGCCGCGCAGCGTTACCTTGAACACCGCAGGCACTTACGCATTCGCGCTCAATTGCAGCAATTCCGCCGGCTCGACCAGTGGTTCGACCAGCATTGTGGTGTCCACCAGTGGCAGCGATCAGTGCGGCCAGCAGCAGACAGGGCAGGTGTTTTTCCAGAGCGGAAATTCGGCGACCATCGACATCACCAAGTTCGAGAACATCCTCGGCAAGGCATCGTCGTCGACGACCGCCGTTCCGTTCCCGGGTATCAACATGTCACCGTGGATCACCAACGTCGACAAGAACTCCTTTATTGCCGCCAAGTTCGTCGTGCCTGCGACGATCAGCACCAGCAAGACCGGAACGGTCGCTTTGGGCGACAACGGACTGACCTACCATACGGTCGATATTTCCATGAGCCCGACTTGTGGCTTCGCCCAGAATCCACCTGACAGTAAATGCCTCTTGTTGGGCTTGGGATCGAATCAGGGCATGAATTGGAAGATTCAGGGGTCCACTGGGAGCGGTGTCGCTTGCACGTTGGTGCCAGGTCAGACGTATTTCCTGAACGTCCGATTCAATCCACCACCGACGGAGACGACGGCCCCTTGCACCACATCAGCGTGCCAGATTCCGTTCGTCAATACTGTTTCAAACTGAAGATCGCCGCCGGCCATGCCGGCGTGGCGTCGATATTCGCGCAGCGCCGGCAAATATGCCGGCGTTGTACGTTCGAATGATTGCCAGACCACGGATACCCATGAAGTTGAATAAATTCATCGCTGCCGCCGTGTTGGTGGTTGTCACCACATGCGCCTTCGCTGCTGCCCCTGCGTCAGATGCCGCGAAAGTTGTCGCCACCCAAGGGGGCGTGCAGCTGACTTTGGGTGACATCGACACGTTCACCGACACGTTGCCGCCAGAACATCGGGTGCCGTTCTTCAACAGTTCCAAGCGCATCGCGACGCTCGTCGGCAAATTGCTCGTGGAGAAGCAGCAGGCTGCGGCAGCGCGGACACAGGGCTTGGACAAGACGGTCACGGGTGTCGTTACGGATGCCTCCCTCGCGAAAGCCGAGATCGACCAGTTCCGCGCTTCGATCAAACTACCGGATTTCTCCGAGCTTGCGCGCGAACAGTTTCTCTCGGAGCCGGAGAAGTACGACATTCCTGCCAAACTTTCCTTGCAGAGAATTCTCGTCACGAGCACGGTGCGCGGCGAGGAGCAAGCCGCAGCGCGGATCGAAGAAGCCCGCCAGAAAGCGGTGAAGAACCCTGCAACCTTCGATGCGCTGGTCGACGAATACTCCGACGCTGCCAGCGAGAAAGGCAATCATGGCTACATCGCGAACGCGGACCACATCCTCGATCCGACGCTATCCAGTGCGGTGCAGGCGCTGGCCAAGGTTGGCGACATCTCGCCGTCCATCAAGTCTGCCGACGGATACAGCGTGCTGAAGCTCGTCGAAAAACAACCGAGCCGTTCGCAGAAATTCGAGGACGTGCGCGAGAGCATCATCGAATCACTTAAGACTCGATACATCAACGATGCAGTAGCGAACCATATCGCCGAATTCAGCAACAAGCCCGTCGACGCGGATACTGCGGTGATGGACACGTTGCGCACGCGTTATGGCCAAGTCGCGGCCATACCGGCGATCGCACCATCGGTTCCCACGGAAAAGTGATGACGATGCGGTCCGCGCGAGTCCTTCCTGCCGCGCGGCGTCCGTTGCGAGCGATGCGGCGATGGCATCCTTGGGCCTGATCGTCGGCTTGACCAGGCGCGAGATCCGCAATCGGTTCAATGGCACCTTGTCCGGCGGATTGTGGGCGCTGCTGCAACCTTTGCTGCAACTTGCGATCTATTCGTTCGTATTCGTGCGCATCTTCAACGCCCGCGTGCCGGAGGGCAGCTCGATCGCTTACGTGCCGTATCTTGCGGTTGCGCTATGGCCGTGGACCGCGTTTTCGGAAGCGGTCGTGCGTGCATCGATCGTGATCCAAGAGAATGCCGCGCTAATCGGAAAAGTGGCCATGCCGCGTCAGGCGCTCGTCTGGGCATCGGTAGGCAGCAGCTTCATCGTGCACTTGGCGGGCTTCGCCGCTGTTGTCGTCGTGCTGTGGCTCCTGGGTCAGGGCGTCGATCCCCGCGGCATCCTGCCCGCGCTGCTGCTGTACGTCCCGTTGTTCGCGCTTGCAGCGGGTTTCGCATTCCTGTGCGCCGCGATGCAGGTCTTCGTGCGCGATCTTGCGCCGCTGGTGACGCAATTGATGCCGTTGTTGATGTTCACGGCACCGATCTTCTACGGCAGCCGTCAATGGCCATCGAACGTACAGTTCCTGCTGCACCTCAATCCCTATACCACCTATGCTGAATCCTTCCGAGCCCTCTTGCTCGGCATGGGGGCCGTCGACGCCGGCAACGTGCTGGTGGCGCTCGCGGCGGCGGCATTGGTCCTGTTCGCGGGACTATGGACGTTCAGACGGCTCGATCCGCATTTCGAGGACTTCCTGTGAGCGACGTCCTGGTTCGGCTGCAGGGTCTGGGCAAGGCATATCCGAAGGTACATCGCGGGAGCGACCGCATACGTGCGCTCATGCGCCTGCTCGTGCGCGGGGTAGACAAGGATCGCATCGAAGTTCTGCGAGACGTTTCGCTCGAAATCCGGCGCGGCGAGTCGCTTGGGCTGATCGGCGCGAATGGCGCGGGCAAGTCCACCCTGCTCAAGCTCATTTCAGGCGTCCTGACTCCCACGGCAGGCACAGTCGCGCTCAACGGCGAGGTCGGCGCGCTGCTGGAACTGGGTGCCGGCTTCCATCCCGACTACAGCGGGCGCGACAATATCGCGCTTGCAGCGGCGTTGCATGGCATCACCGGCGCGAAGCTGCGCGAATTCCTGCCGAAAATCATTGAGTTCGCGGACATTGGCAACTACATCGACGAGCCGATCAAGCACTATTCATCGGGAATGATCGTACGACTCGGCTTCGCCGTCATCGCTACGCTCAAACCCGACTTGCTCATTACCGACGAAGTGCTCGCCGTCGGCGACGAATCCTTCCAGAAGAAATGCATCGCCTGGATGCAGGACTACCTCGACGGCGGCGGCACGCTCATCCTTGTCTCGCACAGCATGTATCACGTCCAGAAGCTCTGCAAACAGGCTTGCTGGCTGCGCGGCGGCCGCATTGAGATGCTCGGCGACGTGTTCGACGTCACGCAGGCCTACCTTGCATGGCATGAACGAAAATCCGCGAGCGATGTGGCCGAGCCCGATCGAATGCACGCCGGCGAATTCGGAGTCCTTTCCGTCGCGCTCAACGGAGACGACAAGAAGCAGGTCGTGCTCATGAATCGCGGCGAGACTCTCGATGTCGCCATGCGGCTTCACTCGCGCGATGGCAGGCCACCTGGCGTCGCGGTTGGCATCGTCCGCGCCGATGGCACGGCCGTATACGGAGTGAGTGCCGAAATGGATGGATTCCATCCAATGGCGATCGACCCGCACGAATACGAGTGCACGCTCAGATTCGCCGAATTGCAGCTCCTGCCGGGCAGCTATGTTGTTCGCGTGCACGCGATGGATACGGAAGGCGCGCGGATTTTCGATACTCTCGAATGCGGCATCACCGTCCGCGGCTCCAGCCGGGAGTTCGGCTTCGTGCAGCTGCCGCATCGATGGCTTGGCGGCGCGGAGGCGACGTCATGAGCGACGCCGACGCGCTGACCTTCACCGGCGAACGCTTCACCCCCGAGTGCGTGCGCGAGATCTGGTACGAACACTGGCATCGCTACGCGTTCGCGCGGCGTTTCGCCGCGGGAAAGCGCGTGCTCGATGCCGCTTGCGGCGAAGGTTACGGCACGGCGATGCTCGCCGGTGTCGCAGAGCATGCTGTCGGCATCGACATCGACGCGGCTTCGGTCGCACATGCGCGCGCGCGTTACGCGCAGCGCGCAAACCTCGAATACCGCCAGGCCGACGTGACGCAACTTCCGTTCGCCGACCGTTCGTTCGATGTCGTCGTGTCCTTCGAGACGCTCGAACATCTCGCCGCGCAAGAGCAATTGCTGCGCGAGTTTTCGCGCGTACTCGCTGACGATGGCGTGCTCGTGTTGTCGTCGCCGGACAAGCGCACCTACAGCGATCTCGCCGGTTTCCGCAACGAATTCCACGTACGCGAACTGTATCGCGACGAATTGCTCGCGCTGCTCGCGCCGCATTTTCCGGCGATCCGCCTGTTCGGGCAGAAGCTGCTGTTCCAGTCCGCGATCTGGGCGCTCGACCGCGACGTGTCGACCTGCGAATCGTTCACGACGGGCCAGGACGCCACCGCGCCAACGCCGGCGCTGGCCTACGATCCGCTCTACTTCATTGCCGTTTGCAGCCGCGCGCCGCTGCCGGCCGATCCGCCCACGCTGTCTCTGTTCGGCGACCGCGAAGAATCGGTCTACGCGCATTACAATCACGAAATCCGCAAAAACATGGCCGCCGGCGCGCGCATCGCCGAGCTGGAAGCCGAAGTCGAGCGCCTGCGCGCGCTCGCTTCACCACATCAGGACGAGGAATCGGGCGGCGCGCGTTGAACACCGCGCGCCGGCCATCGCAATGAGCACGCAGTTCGATTATCAGTTCAATGTCGCCGGCAAGGCGCCGGCGGCGCCGCGCATCGACCCGAACGCGCCGCTGTACGCGTCCGAGGACGGCGTCGTCGCGTCGCTCTCGAACAACGAGTGCGTGTTTCAGGTCAAGCGCAGCGGCGAAACGCACGTGATGACCTACCAGGTGCTGCAGGCGCTCGACCAGACGCGCCAGTTCCGCACGCTCGACGAACACGCCGAGCGCGTCATGGCGTCGCTCGGCGGTCTTTCCGGGCAGCGCGAAGCGATTGGACGCGTGTTCGAAGGCCTCATCCAGCGCGGCGTGCTGGTCTCGGGACAAGCCTTCCTCGACCGTCTCGCGGACACGCCCGCGCGCGCGATCGCGCCGGTGCGCGGCGTCTTCATCCGCGCCTGCGACCGGCCCGACCAGCTCGCCCATCTGCTCGCTTCGCTCACCGATTACGAGCGCCGTTTCCGCGCCAATCGCAACTACGTCGTCATCGACGATTCGGCGTCGCGCGACGCGGCCAATCGCCATCGCGACCTGCTGCGCGAATTCGCGCGCGCGACCGGCTGCAAACTCACCTACGTCGGCGCCACCGAAAGCAAGCGACTGCTCGACAAGCTCGCGCGCGCCGTGCCTGCGGCGGCGCCGTTCCTGTCGCGCCTCGTGCTTGGCGAAGGCGATCGCTCGCGTTTCGGCGGCGGCCGCGCCTGGAATCTCGCGCTGCTGCTCAGCGCCGGCGCGCGCTTCGTGCTGTTCGACGATGATCAACGCTTGCCGCTGCGCCGGCTCGAGGATGCGCGCGCCGGGCTGGACCCCGATCCGTCGAGCGCGGCCGACACGCGCTTCTACCGCAACCTCGAAAACGCGCTCGCTGCCGGCGAAGAGGTCGACGAAGATCCGTTCGAACTGCATCTCGCCGCGCTCGGCCGCCCGCTCGGCGCGCTGGTCGGCGATGCGCGTTACGCGATCGACGCGGCCTCGCTGCGCGGCCTCGCGATGAACCGGCTCGACCATCTGCGCAGCGACGCGCCCGTACTCGCGACGCAACACGGCGCATTCGGCAGTTCGCGTACGGATTCGGGCTTGTGGCTTTACCAGCTGCCGCCCGAATCGCGTGCCGAATTCGTGCGTGATCGCGACAGCTACCTGCGCAACATCGAAGCCGGCAGCATCTGGTATGGCCATCGTCAGGCGCGCGTCCGCGACTCGGCGACGTTCTCGCCGTTCGCGCTCGACAACAGCGTGCTGCTGCCGTGCACGAATCCGCTCGGCCGCGGCGAAGATGCGCTGTTCTCGTGCGTGACTTCGCTTTGCCAGCACGGTGCCCTCGCGCTCGAACTGCCCGTCGCGATCGGCCATGTGCAGGAAAGCCAGCGCAAGCGTTCGCCGCTCACGCTCGCCGCGCACACGCCGAAATTCAACTATTTCGTCGTCGACTACGTGCGCCGCCAGCTACCGGAAGTCAATGCCAGCGAGCCGGCGCAGCGCCTGTCGCTGCTCGCCGCGCATCTGCGCGACGTGGCCGGCGCGACGCCGCGCAACGCCGTGCAGCAGCTCAAGGAATATCTCGCCTTCGTACGCGCCGACCTCATCGAGCGACTGCAGAACCAGGTCGACGGCGCGAGCGACGCGCCGATCTACTGGCAGGCCGATGTGCGCTCGATCATCGAGGCGAATGGCAAGGCGTTGATCGCCAACGCCGCGCCGCGTCTGGGCGACTGGCCGGAAGGCATCGATGACGCGGCCTGCGCGCAACACCTGCGCGACGAGGCGACGCAGCTCGCGGCGGCGTACGAAGCGTGGCCCGCGTTGTGGGCCTACGCGAACGGGCAGGGCGAACGCCTGCTCGATGCGGTCTGACGCGCCGCCGATGCGCGACGCCGTCGACGCGGGGCTGACCAGCATCATCATCGTCGCCGCCGACAGCGGGCCGCTGCTGCGCGCCTGCGTCGCATCGGTGCTCGATGAAACCGCGCCGCTCGAAGTCGTCGTCGTCGACAATGCGTCGAGCGACGGTGAAATCGAAAGACTGGCTGCGGAGCATGCAGCTGATGCGCGCCTGCGCATCGTGCGCAACGACGCGAATCTCGGCTTCGGGCCGGCCTGCAATCGCGGCGCGGCATTGGCGCGCGGCGACGTGCTGTTGTTCCTCAATCCTGACTGCGAATGGCGTGCTGGCGTGCTCGCGGCGATGCGTGACGTGCTCGCAAGCGATCCGCGTATCGGCCTGCTCGGCGTGGCGGTGTGTGATCCCGACGGTTCGCCGGCGCGCGGCAATCGGCGTCGCGATCCGACCTTGCGCCGCGCGCTGATGACGCTGAGCGGACTGGCGCGACTGGAGTCGCGCTGGCCAGCACTTGCCGGCGTGGAAATGCCGCCGGCGAAATCGGAGGACGCCATCGAATCCGTCGAGGCCGTGTCCGGCGCGTGCATGATGTTGCCGCGCGCCGCGTTCGAGCGTATCGGCGGTTTCGACGAAGGCTATTTCCTGCACGTCGAGGACATCGACCTGTGCCGCCGCGTGCGCGACGCCGGGTCGCGCGTCGCCTACGCGCCGCGCCTGCACGTGACGCATGTGCAAGGCACGTCGAGCAAGTCGCGCCCGCTGTTCGTCGCGCGTGCCAAGCATCGCGGCATGTGGCGCTACTTCGACAAATTCGATCCGGCTGCGCGCAATGCCTTGTGGCGCGCGATCGTGTGGTGCGGCATCTGGACGCATTTCGCCGTCAAGGCGCCGCTGCTCGCGTTGCGCGGCGCCCTGAGCGGACGCCGCGCAACGCGCTGATCAGACGTTGGCGCGCGTCGCGCTGCGATAGAGCAACCAGCCGACGACGGCGAGCACGATCAGTCCGACGAGCTGGCCGAATTGCAGGCTTGCCGGCAGCGCGAGCACGTCGGCGCGCTGCGAGACGACGATCGGGATGGCGATGAGGATGCCGGTCAGCGCTTCGCCGGTGATGAGGCCCGCCGAGAACAGCGTACCGGGGCGGTGCGCGCGATCGCGCTCGGTTTCGTCGTGCGGATCGATGCCGCGCTTGCGCTCGACGAAATACGAAATGAGTCCGCCGAGGAAGATCGGCACCATGAGTTCGAGCGGCAGGTAGATGCCGATCGCCGCGCCGAGCACGGGCACGCGGAAATGCGAGCCGCGCTTCTTGAGCCATTCGTCGAGCGCGATGATCGCCGCGCCGATGACGGCGCCGATGCCGATCATGTCCCACGGCAGGTGGCCGCCGAACAGGCCTTCGGCGACGGACTTCATGAGCGTCGCCTGCGGCGCTTCGAGCGAGTTCGGATGCGCGGCATCTTTCGGGCCGATGCCATACGCCGCGGCGAGCAGGTTGAGCACGGGCGCCATCACCAGCGCGCAGGACAGCGAGCCGATCATGAGCATGAGCTGCTGCTTCCACGGCGTCGCGCCGACGAGATAGCCGGCCTTCAAGTCCTGCAGGTTGTCGCCGCCGACCGCGGCCGCGCAACACACGACCGCGCCGATCATGATCGCCGCGACCGGGCCGATCTTCGAGTCGTGGCCGAGCAGCAGCATGAGCACGACCGAGGCGAACAGGATCGTCGCGATCGTGATGCCCGACACCGGGTTGTTCGACGAACCGACGAGGCCGGCGAGATACGCCGACACCGACACGAACAGGAAACCCGCGACGATCATGATGATCGTCATCGGAATGCTCACGCCCCACATGCCGACGATCGCCTGATACAGCGCGAGCAGCGGCAGCGTGAACGCGACGAGTGCGACGAGCATCCACTTCATCGGCAGGTCGCGCTCGGTTTCCGAGACGATCTGCGACGTGCCCTGACGCGTCGCGGCGATGCCGCTCTTGATGCCGGACACGAGCGACTTGCGCAGCGAGAACAAGGTCCACACGCCGCCGATGAGCATCGCGCCGACGCCGAGGTAGCGCACCTGCGCTGCGCGGATGAGGTTCGCCGCGTCGCCCGCGCTGGCCGTCGCGAGTTGCGCCGCGATCGCCGGATCGTGGTTGGCGAAGAACGCGTGGTACAGCGGGATCGCGATGCTGTACGAAAGGATGCTGCCGGAAACGACGACGATGCTGACGTTGAGTCCGATGATGTAGCCGACGCCGAGCAGCGCGGGCGACAGGTTCGTGCCCATGTAGCCGAGGTATTTGCCCATGAAACCCGACCATGCCGCGTTGTCGGGAATCATGCGCAGGCCGCTTTCGGCGGCGAGCTTGACCGCGGCGCCGATCGTGCCGGCGACCGCAAGGATCTTGAGTCCCGGCCCCGGATTCTCGCCCGCGCGCAGCACTTCCGCCGCGGCCTTGCCTTCCGGGAACGGCAGCGGATCTTCGACGATCATCGAGCGGCGCAGTGGCACCGAGAACAGCACGCCGAGCAAGCCGCCGAGTCCGGCGATCGCGAGCACCCACGAGTAGCGGAAGTCCTGCCACGCGCCGAGCATGACCAGCGCCGGCAACGTGAAGATCACGCCCGCGGCGATCGACGACCCTGCCGACGCGCCCGTCTGCACGATGTTGTTCTCGAGGATCGTGCCGCCGCCGAGCAGGCGCAGCACGCCCATCGAGACGACCGCCGCCGGAATCGCGGTGGCGATGGTCAGGCCCGCGAACAGGCCGAGATACGCATTCGCCGCGGCGAGAATCATCGCGAGGACGATCGAGAGGATCACCGCGCGGACGGTGAGCTGCGCCGCGGGCGCCGCCGTGGATGGTGTCGAACTCATGCGTTGCCCTTTGATCGAGGGGAGGGAATGCGTCCGCAACCGACGCAGCATGCAATCAAAGCACAAGCGCCGCCGAGCGTCACGTTGCGCGGCGATGCCGATTGATCTCGTCGCGCAAGACTTGCGCCGCGATGCACGCGGCGTCGGCGAAATCCTCGCCGTTGGACGCGTAGAGGATCGCGCGCGACGAGCTGATCATGAGTCCCGTGCCATCCGCCGTGCGGCCGTTCTTCACGACCGCTTCGACGTCGCCGCCTTGCGCGCCGACGCCGGGCACGAGCAAGGGCACGTCGCCGACACGCGAGCGCACATCGGCGAGTTCTTCCGGCCACGTCGCGCCGACGACGAGCGCGCAGTTGCGATGGCCGTTCCATTCGTTGGCGACGAGTTCGGCGACGTGCTGGTACAGCTTGCGGCTGCCGCCGCTGGCGTCGGACACGACGAGCTCCTGCAAATCGCGCGAACCGGGATTGGACGTGCGGCAGAGCAGGATCACGCCCTTGTCGGCATGGTCGAGGAAGGGTTGCACGGAATCGCGGCCGAGATACGGATTGACCGTGACCGCGTCGGCGCCGTAGCGCACGAACGCTTCCTGCGCGTAGTGCTGCGCGGTCGAGCCGATGTCGCCGCGCTTGGCGTCGAGGATCACGGGCACGCAGGGATGCGCGGCGTGGATGTGCGCGATGAGCCGTTCTAGCGCGTCCTCCGCACGATGCGCCGCGAAGTGCGCGATCTGCGGCTTGAATGCGCAGACGACATCGGCGGTCGCATCGACGATCGCGCGGCAGAACGTGAAGATCGCGTCGGTATCGCCGCGCAGGTGCGCCGGGAATTTCGCAGGTTCCGGATCGAGGCCAACGCAGACGAGGGAGTCGTTGCGTTGCCACGCGGCTTGCAGCGATTGCATGAAGGTCATCGCGTTTGCTCCGGCGCCGTCATTCCCGCGAGCGCGTGAATGACGGATTCTTGTTCCGCTTCCCGACGTCAAACCAGCTTCTTGTAGCGCAAGCGATGCGGCCCCGCCGCTTCGTCGCCCAGACGGCGCTTCTTGTCCGCTTCGTATTCGCGATAGTTGCCCTGGAAGAACTCGACGTGCGAATCGCCTTCGAACGCGAGGATGTGCGTGGCGATGCGGTCGAGGAACCAGCGGTCGTGCGAGATCACGAAGGTGTTGCCGGGGAATTCCAGCAGCGCGTCTTCGAGCGCGCGCAGCGTTTCGATGTCGAGGTCGTTCGACGGTTCGTCGAGGAGCAGCACGTTGCCGCCTTGCAGCAGTGTCTTGGCCAGATGCAGGCGACCGCGTTCACCGCCCGACAGCGAACCGACCATCTTCTGCTGGTCCTGGCCCTTGAAGTTGAAGCGGCCGATGTAGGCGCGCGACTGGATCTCGATGCCGTTGATGTTGAGGATGTCGGCGCCGCCGGACACTTCCTGGAACACGTTGTGGTTGCCTTCGAGCTTGTCGCGGCTCTGGTCCACGTAGGCGATGTTGACCGTCTGACCCTTGGTGATCTCGCCCTTGTCCGGCGTTTCCTGGCCCGTGATCATCTTGAACAGCGTCGATTTGCCGGCGCCGTTCGGACCGATGATGCCGACGATCGCGCCGGCCGGCACGAGGAAGCTCAGATCGTCGATCAGCAGGCGATCGCCGAAAGACTTCGACACGTTCTTGAATTCGATGACCGAATTGCCGAGACGCTCGCCCGGCGGGATGAAGATTTCGTTGGTCTCGTTGCGCTTCTGGTAGTCGACCGACTGCAGTTCCTCGATGCGCGCGAGGCGCGCCTTGCCCTTGGAGCGGCCGCCCTTCGCGTTCTGGCGCGCCCACTCCAGTTCCTTCTGGATTGCCTTCTGACGCGCCTTTTCCTGGTTTTCTTCCTGCTTCAGGCGCTCGTCCTTCTGCACCAGCCATTCGGTGTAGTTGCCTTTCCACGGAATGCCGCGGCCGCGGTCGAGTTCGAGGATCCACTCGGCCGCGTTGTCGAGGAAGTAGCGGTCATGCGTGACCGCGACGACGGTGCCGGGGAAATCGTGGAGGAAGTTTTCCAGCCATTCGACGGATTCCGCGTCGAGGTGGTTGGTCGGTTCGTCGAGCAGCAGCATGTCCGGCTTGGACAGCAGCAGGCGGCACAGCGCGACGCGGCGCTTCTCGCCGCCGGAGAGGTGGCCGACGACGGCGTCCCACGGCGGCAGGCGCAGCGCGTCGGCGGCGACTTCGAGCTGGCGTTCGAGCGCATGCGCGTCGGACGCGGCGAGGATGTTTTCCAGACGCTGCTGCTCGGCGGCGAGCTTGTCGAAGTCTGCGCCTTCCTCGCCGTAGGCGGCGTAGATTTCCTCGAGCTTCTTCTGCGCGTCGAGGACTTCCGACACGCCTTCCTCGACCGCTTCGCGCACGGTCTTGCTCGGGTCGATCTGCGGTTCCTGCGCGAGATAGCCGACCTTGATGCCCGGCTGCGGGCGCGCTTCGCCCTGATAGTCGGTGTCGACGCCGGCCATGATCTTGAGCACGGTCGACTTGCCCGCGCCGTTCAGGCCGAGCAGGCCGATCTTCGCGCCGGGAAAGAACGACAGCGAAATGTCCTTGATGATCTGGCGCTTCGGCGGGACGACCTTGCTGACGCCGATCATCGTGTAGATGTACTGGGACATGCGGAACTCCGTGCCGCCGGCGCAGCGGCCGCGGCAATGCTGGAAAAGGGAACGGAACATTATCGCCGATCGCGGGTTCGCGCGTCATGCCGCGCGGCGCGAAGCGCGCGCAAAAAGCCGGAAAACGGTCGCGACGCGGTAACATTGCGGTTCTCCGCCGCTTTCGCAGGTTTCGACATGTTCCCGAGGGATTCGCGCATCGAAGGTTTCGACCCCGAACTCGCCCAGGCGATTGCCAACGAAGCGCGCCGGCAGGAGGATCACGTCGAACTGATCGCCTCGGAAAACTACGCCAGTCCGCGCGTTCTGGAAGCGCAGGGCAGCGTGCTCACCAACAAGTACGCCGAGGGCTATCCGGGCAAGCGCTACTACGGCGGCTGCGAATACGTCGACGTCGCCGAGAACCTCGCCATCGAGCGCGTCAAGCAGCTGTTCGACGCGGATTACGCGAACGTGCAGCCGCATTCCGGCTCGCAGGCCAATCAGGCCGTCTACTTCGCGCTGCTGCAGCCGGGCGACACGATCCTCGGCATGAGCCTCGCGCACGGCGGCCATCTCACCCACGGCGCCAAGGTGAACCTGTCCGGCAAGTTGTTCAACGCCGTACAGTACGGCGTCAACGACGACGGCCTCATCGACTACGACGAAGTGCAGCGCCTCGCCACCGAGCACCGGCCGAAGATGGTCGTCGCCGGTTTCAGCGCGTACTCGCAGGTCGTCGACTGGGCGCGCATGCGCGCGATTGCCGATTCGGTCGGCGCGTTCCTGTTCGTCGACATGGCGCATGTCGCCGGACTCATCGCCGCGGGCGTGTATCCGAGCCCGCTGCCGCATGCGCACGTCGTCACCTCGACCACGCACAAGACGCTGCGCGGTCCGCGCGGCGGTATCGTGCTGGCGAAGAGTCCGAGCGAAGATCTCGTCAAGAAATTGCAGTCGATCGTGTTCCCCGCGTTGCAGGGCGGCCCGCTCATGCACGTGATCGCCGGCAAGGCGGTCGCGTTCAAGGAAGCGCTTGATCCGTCGTTCAAGACCTACCAGGCGCAGGTCGTGAAGAACGCTCAGGCGATGGCGAAGACGCTGATTTCGCGCGGCTACAAGATCGTCTCCGGCGGCACGCAGAACCATCTCATGCTGATCGACCTGATCGGCAAGAGCGTCACCGGCAAGGACGCGGAAGCCGCGCTCGGCGCTGCGCACATCACGGTCAACAAGAACGCCGTGCCGAACGATCCGCAGAAGCCGTTCGTCACCTCCGGCCTGCGCATCGGCACGCCCGCCGTGACCACGCGCGGCTACGGCGAGCAGGATTGCATCGACCTCGCGAACTGGATCGCCGACGTACTCGACGCGCCGAACGATGCGAACGTGATCGCTGCGGTGCGCGAGAAAGTCACTGCGCAGTGCCGCAAATACCCGGTGTACGGCTGAATTCGATGCCGATGCGCTGACGCGAGATGCATTGCCCCTTCTGCCAGCACGACGATACCCGCGTGATCGACTCGCGCGTGTCCGACGACGGCGCGTCGATCCGTCGCCGCCGCGAGTGCGCGGCGTGCGGCGAACGCTTCAATACGTTCGAAACCGCTGAAATCAAGCTGCCCAACGTGGTCAAGAACGATGGCCGCCGCGAGCCGTTCGACGAGCGCAAGCTGCGCACGAGTTTCGAACTCGCGCTGCACAAGCGTCCCGTGTCGAGCGATGCGATCGATGCGGCGATGCGCGCGATCATCGACGACCTGCGCAAGAGCGGCGAGCGCGAGGTGCCATCGCGGCAAGTGGGCGAATTGGTCATGCGCGCGCTGAAGAAACTCGATCAGGTCGCCTTCGTGCGTTTCGCCTCGGTGTACCGCAGCTTCGAGGACGTGCAGGCATTCCGCGAGGAAATTGAACGGCTCGAACGCGACCTGCCCGTCATTGAGGGCTTGCAGTTGCCGCTGCTCGGCGAGGCGGTCGCCAGCAAGAAACGCGGATGACGCCGTTCTCCGCGGCCGACCACGCGCACATGGCGCGCGCCCTGCGCCTCGCCGAACGCGGCCTGTTCACGACGCAACCCAATCCGCGCGTCGGCTGCGTGATCGCGCGCGGCAACGATGTCGTCGGCGAAGGCTGGCACGAGCGCGCGGGCGAGCCGCATGCAGAAGTGTTCGCCTTGCGCGACGCCGGCGCGCGCGCGCGCGGCGCGACCGCGTACGTGACGCTCGAACCCTGCGGCATGCACGGCCGCACGCCGCCGTGCGCGGATGCGCTGATCGCCGCGGGTGTCGCGCGCGTCGTGATCGCGAGCGAAGACGTTTTCCAGCGCGACGGCGGCGCCGTTGCACGCCTGCGCGCGGCCGGAATCGTCGTGGAGTCCGGCCTGATGCGCGAGGCCGCGCGCGAACTCAATCGCGGTTTCTTCTCGCGCATCGAACGCGGCCGGCCGTGGCTGCGCGTGAAACTGGCGATGAGCCTCGACGGCCGCACCGCGCTCGCCAACGGCGAATCGAAATGGATCACCGGCGACGCCGCGCGCGCCGACGTGCAACGCTGGCGCGCGCGCAGCTCGGCGATCCTCAGCGGCAGCGGCACGGTGCTGGCGGACGATCCGCGGTTGACGGTGCGGCTGGCGGAACACGCTCCGCAGCTAAGCTCTTCCGCCGACGAACAAGACTGCAAACCGCTGCGCGTCGTGCTCGACCGGACTTTGCGCACGCCTTCCGGCGCGCACGTGCTCGACGGCAGCGCGCCAACGCTCGTGTTCCATGCAGCGTCCGCGCAGGTTCCACGGGCAGGTTTCGAGCGCGTCGAACTCATGGCGGTTGAAACGCGCGACGGTCACCTCGATCTCGCGCAGGTGCTGGCCGAACTCGGCAAGCGCGGCGTCAACGAGTTGCAGGTCGAGGCGGGCGCCACGTTGTGCGGTGCGCTGTTCGCGGCGGGCCTCGTCGACGAGTTATTGCTCTACGTCGCGCCGCTGTTCCTCGGCGACGCGGCGCGTCCGTTGCTCGTGCTGCCGGCGCTGACCGACATGGCCGCGCGCTGGCGGTTGCGTGTCGTCGAACAGCGGCAGGTCGGCAACGATCTGCGCTTGCTGCTGCGCCCCTGATTTTTTGCGGAGTCATCGATGTTCACCGGAATCGTCCAAGCCGTCGGCCGCATTGCCTCGCGCGAAAATCGCGGCAGCGACGCGCGCATCGCCATCGACGCGGGCGCGCTCGACCTTGCCGACGTCGCGCTCGGCGACAGCATCGCGGTCGCAGGTGTTTGCCTTACCGTCGTCGCGATCGACGGCGCGCGCTGGATCGCCGACGTGTCGGCCGAAACCCTGCGTCTGACCACGCTCGGCTCGCTCGCAGTCGGCGATGCGGTGAATCTCGAAAAGGCGCTGCGGCTCGCCGACCGGCTCGGCGGGCATCTCGTCTCCGGCCACGTCGACGGCGTCGGCCGTGTCGTGCGCATCGAAGACGATGGCGGTTCGCAACGCTGGACGTTGCGCGTGCCCGCGCCGCTCGCGCGTTACATCGCGGTCAAGGGTTCGATCTGCGTCGACGGCACGAGCCTGACCGTGAACGCGGTGGAGGCCGATACGTTCGGCGTGACGCTGATCCCGCACACGCTCGCGGTGACGACATTCGGTGCGCGCAAGGCCGCAGACGCGGTGAACATCGAGGTCGATTTGATGGCGCGCTATGCCGAACGGTTGTTCGCGCAAGGTTCCAGCGGAGACAAGGCATGAGTTTCGCCACCATTCCCGAACTCCTCGCCGACATCCGCGCCGGCCGCATGGTCGTCATCGTCGACGACGAGGATCGCGAGAACGAAGGCGATCTCGTCATGGCCGCGGAGAAAGTGCGGCCGGAAGACATCAACTTCATGGCGCGCGAGGGACGCGGCCTCATCTGCCTGTCGATGACGCGCGCGCGTTGCCGCCAGCTCGGTCTGCGGCCGATGGTCGAGACGAACACCTCGCCGCATCACACCAATTTCACGGTGTCGATCGAGGCGGCCGAAGGCGTCACCACGGGCATCTCGGCCTACGATCGCGCGCACACGATCCTCACCGCGGTGCGCGCAAACGCCGCGCCGCAGGACATCGTGCAACCCGGCCACATCTTCCCGCTCGCCGCGCAGCCGGGCGGCGTGCTCGCGCGGGCGGGGCACACGGAAGCGTCCTGCGATCTCGCCGCGCTCGCCGGGCTCGAACCCGCGGGCGTGATCGTCGAAGTGCTCAGCGAAGACGGCACGATGGCGCGCCGGCCCGAGCTCGAAGCATTCGCGGCGAAACATGGCTTGAAGATCGGCACGATCGCCGACCTCATCCGTTATCGCCTCGAAACCGAGAAGACCGTCGAACGCGTGCACGAGGGCGAGGTCGACACCGAGTTCGGCCGCTTCCGCATGATCGCGTACCGCGACCTGCTCGCGCGCGAGCTGCATTTCGCGCTCGTGCGCGGCGACGTGAGCGGCGACGCGCCCGTGCTCACACGCGTGCACGTGCGCAACACGTTGTCGGACGTACTGCATCTCGTGCGCGACGACCTCGGCCTGACCGTGACTTCCGCGCTGCGCCGCATCGCGCAGGAAGGTCGCGGCGTCGTCGTCGTGCTCGCCGGCGACGATGGCGCCGACGACCTGCTCGACCGGCTTCGCGGAACGCCCGCGCAGGCGGAGGCGGGTACGCAATGGCGCCGGCTCGGCCTCGGCGCGCAGATCCTGTCCGACCTCGGCGCGCGCCGCCTGCGCGTGCTCGGCACGCCGCGCAAGCTGGTCGGCCTCGGCGGCTTCGGCATCGAAGTCGTCGCCTACGAAGACGCCGCGCACGGCTGATACGTATGGCAACGTAAATGCGCGGCCGCATTCAGTGCCGTGTCATGCAGACTATCCGCGCTGGCGTACGATGCTGGCGCGTATGCGGCATTCCGCCGCGCCGGGTGGCACGACCATGAGACGCTTGGCAAACCGGACCCTCGTTGCGGCGCTCGCCGCGTCGTTGGCGTTGACCTCGGCGATCGCGTTCGCCGAAGACGACATCGGTTCGTTCGAGACGGTGACGAGCGGCACCGCGATGTCGCAGGACACGTGGACGCCGCCGACCGCCGAGCAGCTCGACCAGTTGCTCGCGCCGGTCGCGGTGTTCCCCGATTCGCTCGTCGCGCAGGTGCTTGCCGCGGCGAGCCATCCCGAGCAGGTCTCCGAAGCCGAGGAATGGCGTTCGCGCAATCCGTCGCTCAAAGGCGCCGATCTCGAACGCGCGCTCGCGCGGAAGGACTGGGACCCGGGCGTGAAAGCCGTCGCCGGTTTCCCGGACGTGCTGCGCCAGATGGCGAGCAACCTGCCGTGGACGCGCGCGCTCGGCGAGGCTTACGTCAACGATCCGACCGACGTGCTCAACGCCGTGCAGTCGCTGCGCAACAAGGCGGTCGCAAGCGGCAAGCTCAAGTCGAACAAATACCTTACCGTGCGCACGACCGCGCGCGACGAGGCGCCACCGTCGCGCGAGGACGACGCCTACGACGACGATGCCGATGCACCGCCCGTCTACGATGGCCCGGCGATCATCGATCCGCCTGACGACATCGTGGAAATCGAACCGGCCGAACCCGACTATGTCTACGTGCCGTACTACGATCCGTGGGCGTTCTACGGCTACGCGATCGCACCGTGGCCGGGCTATGCGTGGGCATGGCCGTCGCCGGTCTACTACGGCCCTGCGTACGGCGTGTTCGGTTTCGGCGCGGCGATTTCGCTCGACTTCGGCTTCGGCTACGCGTGGGGCTGGCATGCGTGGAACACGCGCTGGTGGGGCTGGCACGATCGCGGCTGGCGCGGTCCGTGCGTCGTCTACAACGACCGCCGCTACTTCGACCATTCCTCGCACATCGTCAACCATTTCGCCGGTCGCGGCGGTTGGGATCGCGGCAACTTTGCCGGTCGCGCAGGCGCGGCGTCGCCGCGCGATGCGTTCGCCGGTCGCGTCAACGCATTCCGCGGGCCGCACACTGCGCCCAGCGAATATTCGCGTCTCTCGGCGCCTCGTTTCGATGCGGCGATGGCGCGATCGGGCGCGCGCGGCTTCGATGCCGCCAACCGCACCGGTTTCGCGCGTCCGGTGAATGTCCCGACGCGTTCGGCGCTGCCTTCGAGCCGATATGCGCCACGCGGCGACATGCAGCGCGCGGGGGACGGTTTCGCGTCGATGCGCGGCGGCGCGATGTCGCGCTCGAATGCGGCAACCGCCGGCTCGCGCGACGCACCCGCGTATGCGCGTGGCGCACCTGCGTACACGCGCGGATACGCGAGCGGGCGCGACGCTTCCGCGCAGATGCGGTCGTATGCGCCGCGCTCGTACGCGCGCGGCGATGCCGCCGGACATGGCGCGGCCTCGGCGATGCCGCGTTCCTACGCCGCGCCGCGTTCGTACGCGACGTCTTCGGCGTATGCGGCCCCTCGTTCGTATGCCGCGCCGCGCGCGCACGAAGGCGGCGGTTTCAACGCCGGCAACGCGCGCAGCTATGCAGCGCCGTCGAGAAGCATGGGAAGCGCGCCGTCGTTTTCGCGCGGCTCCGGCGGCGGATCGTTCCATGCGTCGGCGCCTGCGCCGCGCGGCGATGGCGGCTCGCATCGCCGCTGAATCGATGCGCGCCGCGCGCGGTTTGGCGCGTCGGCGCGAAAACGCGCGACAATACGCAAACGGGCGGCACGGGCCGCCCGTTCGCATCTGCGGAGTCCGCACGTTGCGAACCGAATTGCGCCGCAGCGCCATCAACGGATTTGATCCATGCCGACCTTCATCGGCGACGTGCGCCCCACGCCCGACGCACGCATCGCCCTCATTGCCAGCCGCTGGAATCCGCGCATCGTCGACGCGCTCGTCGAAGGCGTGCTCGCCTGCCTGCGCGAGCACGGCGTCGCTGACGATGCCGTCGACGTGATCCGCGTGCCCGGCGCCTGGGAAATCCCGCAGGCCGCCGAACGATTCGCCGATCGCGGCTACGCGGCGATCCTCGCGCTCGGCTGCGTGATCCGTGGCGACACGCGCCACTACGAACACGTCGCCGACAACTGCGCACAGGCGCTGATGCGCGTCGCGCTCGATCGGCGCATCATCGTGCTCAACGGCGTGCTCGCCGTCGAACGTCACGAAGACGCGCTCGCACGCGCCGGCGGCGCCCACGGCAACAAGGGCGAGGAAGTCGCCCTCGCAGCGCTGGAAATGATCGATCTATTTGAAAGTGCGGGCAGGACGCCCGCTGTTTGATTCTCGCGATCAGGGACGATCGCAAAAATAAACCAAAGTGCGGGCAGGACGCCTGCTGTTTGATTCTCGCGATCAGGGACGATCGCAAAAGCAAACCAGAGTGCGGGCAGGCAGCCCGCTTTTTGATCTTCGCGATCAAGGATGATGGCAAAGGAAAACACATGAATCATCCATCGAACCCCTCCGGCATCGACCCCGCTGCACGCTCGCGCGCTCGTCGCCGAGCCCTGCAGGCGATCTACGCCTGGCAGATGTCGGGCAACCGCGTCGACAACGTCATCGAACAGTTCCGCCACGAGCAGGACATGCAGATTGCCGACCTCGGCTATTTCGAGGACGTCGTGCGCGGCGTCGTGCGGCTGCACGAGGAACTCGACGCCGCGATCGCGCCGTTCCTCGACCGCGAAGTCGAGCGCGTCGACCCGATCGAGCGTGCCGCGCTGCGCATCGCCGCGTGGGAGCTGCGCGAACGCGTCGACGTACCGTACCGCGTCGTCATCAACGAAGCTGTTGAGGCGACCAAGCGCTTCGGCGCCGAACACGGCCACACCTACGTCAACGGCGTGCTCGACAAGCTCGCCGGTACCTGGCGCGCGCCCGAGTACTCGGCGCGCCGCTGAGCGCGACGGCGCGATGGAGTTCGACCTCATCGACGTCATCCGCGCGCGCTGCGATCTGGCGCGCGCCGACGTCGTGCTCGGCATCGGCGACGACGCGGCGTTGCTGGCGCCGCCGCCGGGCCACGAACTCGCGGTCAGCACCGATGCGCTCGTCGAAGGCGTGCATTTTCCGCGTGGCACCGCGCCGCGCGACGTCGGCTGGAAGGCGCTCGCGGTGAATCTGTCCGATCTCGCCGCGATGGGCGCGACGCCGGCGTGGGCGTTGCTCACGCTGATCCTGCCGCAGGCGGACGCCGCTTTCGTCGGCGATTTTGCCGAAGGCTTTTCCGAACTTGCCGCCGCGCATCACGTCGCGCTCGTCGGCGGCGACACCACGCGTGGGCCGCTCGCGATCGGCGTGACGGTGCACGGTTTCGTGCCGGCGTCTTGCGCGTTGCGTCGCGACGGCGCACGCATCGGCGATCTCGTGTTCGTGACCGGCACGCTCGGCGATGCGGCGGCGGGATTGCGTTGCCTGGACGCGCGCGGCGCGGATGTCGCGGATGACGTGCGCGCGGTGCTCGTCGAACGACTCGATCGGCCGACGCCGCGCGTCGCCGCCGGTCTCGCGTTGCGCGAGCACGCATCGGCGTGCATCGATGTGTCCGATGGGCTCGTCGCCGATCTTGGTCACGTCGCGAAACGCAGCAGTGTCGGCATCGAACTCGATGCGCGCGCGCTGCCCGCGTCGCCCGCCTTGCTCGCCGCGTTCGATGAAGACGCGCGTATCGTTCTTCAAGCCGCAGGCGGTGACGACTACGAACTGGCGTTCACCGTTGCGCCGGAACGTGCCGGCGACGTGCAGCGCGACCTCGCACGCATCGGCTGCGGCGCGACGCGCATCGGCCGCGTCGTCGAAGGCGATGGCGTGCGCCTGCTCGACGGCGAGGGCCGCGACATCGCGCTGCCGCGCGCTGGCTGGGAGCATTTCGCGTGAGTCTCGACGCTGCGCAGCGACGTGCGCTGCTCGCGCATCCGGCCGGCTGGATCGCCTGCGGTTTCGGCTCGGGCCTGAGTCCGTTTGCGCCGGGCACGGCGGGCTCGCTGGCCGCGCTGATTCCGTGGCTGGCGTTGCGCGAACTGTCGTGGCTGCCCTATCTCGGCGTCGTCGCGATCGCATTCGCGATCGGCGTGTGGGCGTCCAATGTCGCCATCGCGCGCCTGCGCATCGCCGATCCCGGCGCGGTCGTCGTCGACGAATTCGTCGGGCAATGGATCGCGCTGCTGCCGCTCGTCGTCGCGCCGCGCGCGTGGCCGTGGATCGTCGGCGGCTTCGCGCTGTTCCGCGTCTTCGACGTCTGGAAGCCGTGGCCGGTGTCGTGGGCCGACCGGCGCGTGAAGGGCGGGTTCGGTGTCATGCTCGACGACGTGATGGCCGGCGCGTACGCGGCGATCGTGTTGGCACTGGCGATGTCCGTCGTTGCGTCGAGCGCGCGCTGACGGCGTCGACCTCAGGGCAGCAACTTGCCTGAATTGAGGATGCCGTCCGGATCGAATTGCGCCTTGATCGCGCGCATGAAGGCGAGCGCATTCGCATCGAGCGCGCGCGGCATGAAGTCGCGTTTGGCGAGGCCGATGCCGTGTTCGCCGGAGAGCGTGCCGTCGAGGCCGATGACGACGTCGAAGAGTTCGTCGAGCGCGGGTTGCGCGCGCGCGCGTTCGGCATCGTCGCGCGGCAACAGGTTGACGTGCAGGTTGCCGTTGCCGGCGTGGCCGAAGCAGACGATCGGGAAGTCGTGCCTGCGCGCGATCGCGCGCGTGGCGGCGACGAGTTCGGGCACGCGCGAGACGGGCACGACGACGTCTTCGTTGATCTTGTTCGGCGACAACGTGCGCAGCGCGGGCGAGAGCGCCTTGCGCGCGGCCCATAGCGCGGTGACTTCGGCGTTGCTGCGCGCGGCGATCAGTTCGACGAGACCGTCGCCGCGCGCGGCGCGCGAGACGGCTTCGACGGCGCTGTCGAGCGTGTCCGTTTCACCGTCGACTTCGACGACGAGCATCGCGCCCGCAAGCGGGATCGCATCGCCGCCATGCGCGCGCGCGAGGCGCAGGCATTGGTCGTCGAGGAATTCGAGCGCGCAGGGCGTGACGGGCTGCGCCATGATGCGTGCAACCGCGCGCGCCGCGGCGGCGACATCGGCGTAGGTCGCGCGCAGCGTGCGTTTCGCGCTCGGCAACGGCACGAGTTTCAGCGTCGCTTCGGTGACGATCGCGAGCGTGCCTTCGCTGCCGACGAGCAGGCGCGTGAGGTCGTAGCCGGTCGAGCCCTTCGTCGTCGGCGTGCCGCAGCGGAAATCCTCGCCGTTGCCCGCGACGGCGCGCAGCGCGAGCACGTTGTCGCGCGTCGCGCCGTATTTCACCGCGCGCGGGCCGCCCGCGTTGCACGCGATGTTGCCGCCGACGCTGCAGAACGGCGCGGAGGTCGGGTCGGGCGGCCAGAACAGGCGTTGCGGCGCGAGCGCGCTTTGCAGGTCGCCGTTGACGACGCCGGGTTCGACGACGGCGATGCGATTGTCCACGTCGACGCGCAGGATGCGGTTCATGCGTTCGAAGCTGGCGACGACGCCGCCGCTCGTCGGCACGCTCGCGCCGGTGGTGTTGGTGCCGCGGCCGCGCGCAACGAGCGGCAGGCGATGCGCGCGGCACGCACGCACGAGCGCGACGACCTGTTCGTGCGACGTCGGGAACACGACCGCGTCGGGCATCGCCTGGCGGCGCGAGTTGTCGTAGCCGTAGGTCAGGCGCTCGCCGGCGTCGGTGCTGAGCGCATCGGCGAAGATCGCGCGCAGGTCGGCGCGGGCGGTAGCGGTCAGTGCGGTGTTCGACATGCAGTCGTGTCCGGCGCGGAAAACATCGCCGCCAGTGTAGGACTTTGCGCGCGCCGCGCCGTCAATCCGTGTACTCGAACACCTTGACGACCTTCTCGACGCCGTTCACGTCGCGCACGATCGTCGTCACCGCGTCGTCTTCCTCGTGCGAGACGCGGCCCATGAGGTAGGCGATGCGGTTGACCGTGGTGATGTTGACGCGCGTCGGGTCGAAGCCGGGCATGCTGGTCAGGTCGAGCAGCGCGGTTTTCGCCTGCGCGGTGATCGTGCCGTCGCGGCGGCGCGACCAGAAGCCCTGCGGCTCGCCGATCTGCAGGTCGTTGACGATGCGCCGCGTGCCTTCGAAGCCGGTGACGATGCGTTCGGCGCGCTGCTTGAGTTCCGGCGTGCTCACGTTGCCGGCGAGCAGGATGACGCCGTCGTAGACGGTGATGACGACGTCGTTCTTGAGCGCAAGTTCCTTATCCTTGTTGATCGCGTTGTAGGCGCCGAGATAGAGGCGCTTGTCGTCCGCCCACGTGCTCACGTCGCGGCGGTCATGCGCCGCGCTGCCGCCGACCGCAGCGGCGCCGACGACGGCGGCGAAGCAACCGCCGAGCAGCGGCACGGTCACGGCGAGTGTCGCGGCGACGAAAAGATGGCGAAAACGCATGGAGGAATTCCTCAAATTGAAAAGTGCGGCCGTGGACGGCCGCTTTTGATTTTCGCGTTCATGGATGAACGCTGAAAGCTCAGGCCCGTGATTTTCGCGATCGCGGATGAATGCCGATCAAAAAGCATCGAACGCATTGCGCCGCCAGTCGAACGCCGGCTGCGCGGGCGATCCGGATACGGCGATCACGTCGAAGCGGCAGGCGCGCTGCGCGAGGCGCGGCTCACGCGAGAGATATACCGAAGCGGCTTTGCCGAGCCGCTCGCGCTTGCTCGCGCCGACCGAATCGATGCCGTCGCCGAAGCGTCCGCCGCGGCGGTAGCGCACTTCGACGAAGACGACGGTCTCGCCGTCGAGCATGACCAGGTCGATTTCGCCATAGCGGCATTGCACGTTGCGCGCGAGCAGCGACAGGCCGGCGTCGCGCAGGTGCGCGCAGGCGAGGTCTTCGCTGAGCGTGCCGGCCTCGCGCGCGCTGGCGCGATCGGCGATCACTGCGCGGGCACCGGCGTCGAGTCGAGTGCGCCGGTCACCGGCGCGGCGATGCCGTTGTTGAAACGCGCCCAACCGACGAGGCGATGCACGCGTCCGAAGTGATCAGCGGTGAGCTGACCCGTCGCACCGTTGACGTAGGCGTCGGGATGCGCGGCGAGCCAGTCGATGTACGGCAGCAGCGCGTACGCGTCCATGCCGAACGCGAACAGGCGTCCGCCGGCGCCGTTCGCGCTGTCGATCTGCGCGGCGACGGTGTTGCGGTCGGTACGTCCGGCGATGGGGCCGAACAGCCACGGCGCGTCGCAGAATTCCACGCCGTCGAGGTCGCGGTCGAGCGCGGCATTGGTGTCGCCGGCATAGAGGTGCGACGTCGCGAACACGGCCGCGACGACGCGCGCCGCGCGCAGTTGCGGCACGAGCAGGCGAGCCTGTTGCGGGCGCACGCTGATGAATACGCCGGCGTCTTCGCCTTGGCCGAGCGACGCGGTCGCCTGCGTGATCGCGGTCGCGTAGTTGATGTCCTTGTCGCCGAGCTGCGACTGGCCGACGACGGCGCCGCCGCTCGATTCGAATTGCGCGCGGAACGCCTTCGCGGCGCGATCCGACCAGTCCGCGTTCGCGCCGATGATCGCCGCTCGCGTGATGCCGCGCTGGAGCATGCGTTCGGCGACCTGCGCGCCTTCGGAGTCGGGCAGCAGGCCGTATTCCGCGCTGCCCGGCGGCGGCACTTCGCCGGTGTCGGGATGGTTGAGCGCGAGCACGGGCGCGGCCAGCGTTTCGTGGAACAGCGAGCCGACCGCTTCGCGCAGCAGCGGGCCGACGACGCGGTCGGCGCCGTCGGCGACGGCCTTGCGATACGCGGCGATCGCGTCCTGCGGCGTCTTGCCGGAATCGTAGACATGCACTTCCGGCCGGCGTTCGGTGCGGTCGGCGGCCCACGCGGTCATGAAGCCGTCGCGGATCGATTGCGCGACGCTGGCGAATTGCGCGCTCTGCGGCAGCAGCAACGCGACGCGTTGCGGCGGGCGATAGCCTTCCGGACTCAGGCCGCCGCCTTCGCCGGCCGCGATCGTGCCGATCTGCCGGCTCGGTTGCGGCAACGCGCGCGGCAGGACCTGGCCTTGCTTGCGCAAAGCCTGTTCGAGCCACGGCCGCAGCGCGTCGTCGGCGCCGAGCGTGTCGACGCGCGCGCGCAGCGCCTGCGCATCGAGCGTGGCGAGCGCGGACAGGAGTTCGTCGCGGTTGTGGTCGCGATCGCCGCCTTGTAGGTCGCGGTCGAGTTGCGCGCGCGTATGCGCTGACGCGAACGCGTCGCCGCGCGCGAGTTCGCTGCGCGCGCGCAGTTCGAGTGCGCGCACGCGCAGCGCCTGCGGCGCATCGTCGTCGATGCCGGCGAGCAGCGCGTCCGCGCGCGCGGGATCGTTGCGGCGGAGCGCGATTTCCGCTTCGAGCAGGTCGACGCGCAGCGCTTCGTCGCCATGCAGGCGACGGCGGTGCACGCCGTCGAGCGCGCGCGCGGCGCCGTCGAGGTTGCCGTTGTCGCGCAGCGCTTCGGCAGCGCGCAGGCGGTAATGGTCGGCGCGTTCGCCACGCTCGCTGTCGGCGAGTTGTTCGAACGCGCGCGCGGCGTCGTCGAGGCGGCCCTGCGAGTAGAGCTGTTCGGCCTGCGTGGCGTCGGCTCGGGGCGCGGTGTCGGGACGCACGTTGTCGTCCTGCGGCACGCAGGCAGCGAGCATCGCGGCGAAGGCGAACGGCATCGCGCGACGCAGCCAAAGGCGGGCGATGCATGTAGCGGAGAGGTGGGAATTCGTGCGCTGGCAGTCGGTCATGGTGTCTCCGTTCGCGTCCATTCGCGCGCGAGGCGTCATCACTGCGATCATAGCCGATCGCGGGCGATGGCCCGGAGCGCGGATGCGGGCATGAATGCAAACAAAGGCCGCTTGTGGGTAGTGGCGACGCCGATCGGCAATCTCGGCGATTTTTCGCAGCGCGCGCGCGAAACGCTGGCGCGGGTCGCGCTCGTCGCCGCCGAGGACACGCGCCACAGCGCGCCGCTCATCGCGCAATGCGGCGGCAGCGCGTCGCTCGTCGCGCTGCACGAACACAACGAGCGCGAGCAGGCGCAGCGCATCGTCGCGAGATTGCTCGAAGGCGACGACGTCGCGCTCGTTTCCGACGCCGGCACGCCACTCGTCAGCGATCCGGGGTTCCGCCTCGTGCGCGCGGCGCGCGAAGCCGGCTGCGAGGTCTTGCCCGTGCCCGGCGCGTGCGCGGCGATCGCGGCGTTGTCGGTGGCCGGCATCGCCAGCGATCGTTTCGTGTTCGAAGGTTTCCTGCCGGCGAAAGCGGCGGCACGGCGCGAGCGTTTGCAGGCGCTCGTCGCCGAAACGCGGACGCTGATCTTCTACGAATCAAGCCATCGCATCGTCGAGTCGCTGGCCGATTTTTGCGCGGTGTTCGGCGACTCGCGCAGTGCGGTGCTCGCGCGCGAACTGACCAAACGCTTCGAGACGACGATCGCGGCGACGCTCGGCGACATCCACGCGCGGGTCGTCGCCGACAGCGACCAGCAGCGCGGCGAATTCGTGCTCGTCGTCGCCGGCGCGGAAGAAGGCGACGAGGCCGCCACGCTTGCAGAAGGCCGCCGCGTGTTCGCGTTGCTGCGCGAGGAATTGCCGCCCGCGCGCGCGGCGAAACTCGCGGCCGCGATCACCGGCGCGCCGCGCAAGCAGTTGTACGCGGACGAATCGACGAGGACGGAGTGAGGACGGCATGAATCGGATATCGACATCGCGCGCGGAACATCGAACGGCGCCAACGCCCGTGCGCAAAGCCGTCGCCATCGTCGTCGGTTTGATCGCCTGCGCGTTCGTTTTCGCGCTGGTCGATTTCGCCGTCGGCAAGTTCGCGGCGTCGCATTTCCCGGCGCCGGAGCAGGCGTTGGTATGGACGCGGATCGGGCATTTCGTCGCCGCAATCCTCGCGCTTGCCGCGGGCGCGGAAGCGGCGTGGCTGGTGTGGCGTTCGCGTTGATGCAACGCGGCGGCTAAACTTGCAGGCGGAGTCGGCCAGGCAACCGCGTCGTCCGCGAGGACGCCGAGGAAAGTCCGGGCTCCACAGGGCAAGGTGCCAGGTAACGCCTGGGCGGCGCGAGCCGACGGACAGTGCAACAGAAAGCAAACCGCCGATGGCCTCGCAAGAGGATCAGGCAAGGGTGAAACGGTGCGGTAAGAGCGCACCGCGAGTCTGGCAACAGACCGGCACGGCAAACCCCACCTGGAGCAAGACCGAATAGGGGGACCATGACGTGGCCCGCGTCGTCCCCGGGTTGGTTGCTCGAGCCGCGCGGCGACGCGTGGCCTAGAGGAATGGTTGTCCACGACAGAACCCGGCTTATCGGCCGACTCCATTGTTTTTGCGGAACGTCCTGTTCCGCTGCACCTTGATCGGGTGTGGCGGAATGGGGTTTTGCGTTTTCGTTGAAGTCCACGAGCGGCCATCCATGGCCGCACTTTTCAAATGAAGCGCGCTTCGGTGGGGCGCTTTCGTTTGCCACGGAAAAGCCCGCTTCGTCCTGCATCTTTGGAGCTTCGATCGAAGCAGGCCGTAGGGCGGCCGAAGGCTGGAGCTGCTCGGCGCGTCGACGCTGTCGCGTGGATGGCTGTGATCCGAGCGCGCTGGTGATGGTTGGGTAGGGATGGCAAGCGACTGCAAGGCATTTGCAAGATCTTTCAAAGCTTTGCCAATCACTCCTCCAAAACACCTGAAGTCTGGTCGCGTGTGTCGACACAAACGCTCACGCTTTGCCCGCGATTTGCCACGATTTTTCCTTGACAGCCCAATACTTGCGACATACTGTGGGTCACGGTGGTTTTTCGTGGTGGATCGTGGGTCATGTTTCAAGGCGAGACGGCGGTAACGCTCGATGACAAGGGCCGGGTAGCCATCCCCGCCGCCCATCGCGAGGCCGTGGCTGCGGCGGGTAACCGCCTCGTCGTCACCTACAACCCGTTCGAGCACGGCTGCCTGTGGATCTTCCCGGAAGGCCAGTGGGAGCGCGTGCGCGATCAGGTCAACGCGCTGTCGAGCGTGAAGGCCGTGCACCGCAACCTGCAGATGAAGCTGGTCGGCGCGGCGATGCATGTCGAGCCCGACGGCAACGGCCGCATCCAGCTGCCGGCCAGCCATCGCAACACCAACGGCATCGAGAAGCGCGCAGTCCTGCTCGGCATGGGCGAGAAGTTCGAGCTGTGGAGCGAGCAGGCGCACCAGGCAAAGATCCGGCAGACGATCGGGGAGGACGAGATCACCGAGGACATGCTCGATCTGAAGCTGTGACGGGCGCGTCGGCATGAGCGCAAACGCCACGTTCACGCACGCACCCGTGATGTTGGCGGAGGTCCTGGAAGGCCTTCGCGTGCAAGCGGACGGAACCTATCTCGACGGCACCTTCGGACGCGGCGGACACGCGCGCGAGGTGCTCGCGAGGCTCGGGCCGAACGGACGCTTGTTGTTGATGGACCGCGATCCGGAGGCGATCGCCAGCGCGCGACGCGAGTTCGCAACCGATGCGCGCGTGACAGTGGAACACGGCAATTTCGCGGGGATGGCGGAGTGGCCGGAAGCGTTGGCGGGGCTCGACGGCGTGCTGCTCGATCTCGGCGTGTCGTCGCCGCAGCTCGACGACGCCGCCCGCGGCTTCAGTTTCCAGGGCGACGGACCGCTCGACATGCGCATGGATCCGACGCGCGGGATCGGCGCGGCGCAATGGCTGGCACAAGCCGGCGAAACGGAGATCAGCGACGTGTTGTGGCGTCACGGTGAGGAGAAGATGAGTCGACGCATCGCCAGGGCCATCGTCGAGAAGCGCGCGGAAAAGCCGCTGGCGACGACGCGCGAACTGGCCGACCTCATCACGCGCACGATCGGTCGCCGCGAACACCACAAGCATCCCGCGACGCGCACGTTCCAGGCACTGCGCATCCACGTCAACGACGAAATCGGTTCGCTCGAAAGCGGGCTCGCCGCCGCCCAGCGCTGCCTCAAACCCGGCGGCCGGCTCGCGGTGATCAGTTTCCATTCGCTCGAAGACCGCATCGTCAAGAACTTCATCCGCGGCGAGATCGCGCGCCCGGTACGCCGCGGCCTGCCGATGCCGGAAACCGCGCCCGCGCCGTTCGTCGCGATCGGCCGCGCGCAACAGGCCGGCGACGCCGAACTCGCACGCAACCCGCGTGCGCGCAGCGCCGTGCTGCGCATCGCCGAAAAACGCGCGGAGGCGGCATGAAGGCCGCCGCCGCGATCGCGCTCGCGATCCTGCTGCTCGCCGTCATCGCCAGTGCGATCGGCGTCGTCTACGCGCGCCAGCAGAGCCGCCTGCAATTCGTCGAGCTCTCGCATCTGGGCGCCGAACGCGACGACCTCAATTTCGAATTCGGCCGCCTCCAACTCGAACAGGCGACCTGGGCCGACAACAACCGCATCGACCAGATCGCGCGCGAGAAGCTCGGCATGATCGCGCCTTCGGCGGCGGGCACCGTGGTGATCCGCCGATGAACGTGCGCGTCAAGCCCGCGCATACGCGCACGCGCCTGTACGCGGTCGCGGGCGTGCTCGGACTCGCGAGCAGCGCGCTCGTCGTGCGCGCGGTCGACCTGCAGGTCGTGCGCAAGGATTTCTACCAGGAACAGGGCGACGCGCGTTACCTGCGCGACATCGAAATACCCGTCTCGCGCGGCACGATCTTCGACCGCAACGGCGAGCCGCTCGCGGTGTCGACGCCGATGGCTTCGATCTGCGCCAATCCGCAGGAAGTGCCCGACGAGCGCATCGGCGAACTCGCCAGCGCCGCCGGCCTCGACGAGGATTCGCTGCGCGATCGCCTCGACAAGAGCGCCGACGCCGGCAAGGAATTTTTCCGCATCAAGCGCCAGGTCAATCCCGACGACGCGCAGGCGGTGATCAAGCTCGGCATTCCCGGCGTCTTCAGCCAGCGCGAATTCAAGCGCTACTACCCGAGTGGCGAGGTCATGGCCCACGTGCTCGGCTACACGAACATCGATGACCAGGGTCAGGAAGGCGCCGAGCTTGCCTTCAACGACTGGCTGTCCGGAAAACCCGGCCTCAAGCGCGTCCTGCGCGACCGCCTCGGTCACGAAGTCGAGAACGTCGAACTGCTGCGCGAGGCGCAGCCGGGCCGCGACCTCACGTTGTCGATCGACCGCCGCATCCAGTACCTCGCCTATCGCGAACTCATGGACGGCCTGCGCAAGCACAACGCGAAATCCGGCTCGATGGTCGTGATGAACGCGAAGACGGGCGAGATCATCGCGATGGTCAACCTGCCGTCGTACAACCCGAACTCGCGCGGCAACGCGCCGGCCGAATACCGCCGCAACCGCGCCGTCACCGACGTCGTCGAGCCGGGTTCGACGATGAAGGCGGTGACGATCTCCGCCGCGCTCGCCAGCGGCAAATGGAAGCCCGATTCCAAGGTCGACACCTCGCCGGGTGCGTGGAGCCTGTACGGCCACACCTTCCACGACACGCACAACCACGGCGTCATCGACGTGACGCACGTGATCACGCTGTCGAGCAACATCGGCGCCGCGAAGATCGGCGGTTCGCTGCCGCGCGCGGACATGTACGCGATGTTCCATGCGATGGGTTTCGGCGAAGTCAGCGGCAGCGGTTTTCCCGGCGAATCGTCCGGCTATCTGCCGATTCCGAAGGATTGGGGTCCGGTCGAGCAGGCGACGATTTCGTTCGGCTACGGCCTCAACGTCACGCCGCTGCAGATCGTGCGCGCGTACGGCGCGATCGCCGACGGCGGCGTGCTGCACACGCCGACCTTCGTCAAAGGCGGCGGCGACGCCGGCACGCGCGTGATCGACCCGAAGGTCGCGGCGGACGTGCTCGCGATGCTGCAAACCGTCGTGTCGAAGGAAGGCACCGCGCCGACCGCGGCCGTCGCCAACTACATCGTCGGCGGCAAGACCGGCACCTCGCACCAATCGGCCGGCGGCGGTTACTCGAACCGTTACGTCTCGCTGTTCACCGGCGTCGTGCCGGTCAGCGATCCCGAACTCGTCGCCACCGTCGTCATCCACGACGCCGGCAGCAACGAAGCCGGACTCATCACCTATGCCGGCGGTTTCGTCTCCGCGCCGGTATTCGCGAAAGTCATGGACGGCGCGCTGCGCCTGCTCGACGTGCCGCCCGACAACGTCAAGAGCTGGTACGTCGGCGGTCCGACGCCGCCGCCGAGCGTGCCCGCGCCGCCGCAAAAGGTGGAGCCCGATTCGGAAGCGCTCGGCAACATGGCCGAGGTCGCGACGCCATGACGCACGCGCGTTCGATGACCTTGCGCGAACTGCTCGACGGCCATGCCGATGCGGGTGCGGCCGGCGACATCGTCGTGCGCGGACTCGCGCTCGATTCGCGCCGCGTCGAAGCCGGCGACGCCTTCGTCGCGCTCGACGGCGCGCATGCACATGGCATCACGTTTGCCCCCGCGGCATCGGCGCGCGGCGCCGCGGCGATCCTGGCCGACACGGCAGGCGCCGCCACGCCGCGCCCGGTGCACGCGTCCATGCCGGCATTGTGGATCGACGGCCTGCGCGAAAAACTCGGCGCGATCGCCGCGCGTTTCTTCGGCGAACCCTCGCGCGATCTCACCGTGATCGGCGTCACCGGCACCAATGGCAAGACATCCGCCGTGCAGTTGGTCGCGCAGGCATTGCAGCGCGCCGGCCGCACCTCGGCGACGATCGGCACGCTCGGCGCGGGCCTCGTCGGCGCGCTGCGCGCGGGCGAGCGCACTACGCCCGACGCGATCGAAGTTCAAGGCTTGTTCGCGCAATTCCGCGATGATGGTGCGACGCATGTCGCGATGGAAGTCTCCTCGCACGCGCTCGACCAGGGCCGTGTCAACGCGGTCGAATTCGACGTCGCCGTGTTCACCAACCTCACGCGAGACCACCTCGACTACCACGGCACGATGGAGGCCTACGGCGCGGCCAAGGCGCGCCTGTTCGCGTGGCCGGGTCTGCGCGCGGCGATCGTCAACGTCGACGATGCGTTCGGGCGCGAACTCGCGGCATCGATGCGCGACGACATCACGCTCCTGCGTTACGGCATCGACAACGTCGCCGCCGACATCGTCGCGCGCGACGTGCGCGCGGGCGCGGGCGGCTTGTCGTTCCATCTCGTCACGCCATGGGGCGAGGGCGAAGTCGCGACGGCGTTGCTCGGCCGCTTCAACGTTTCCAACCTGCTCGCAGTCGCGGCATCGCTCGGGGCACTCGGTTTCGACTTTGCCGCGATCGCTGATGCGCTCGCGCAACTGGAACCCGTCGCCGGACGCATGAGCCGCCTCGGTGGTCCCGGATGGAATCCGGGCAGGGCTGCGCAACCACTTGTCGTCGTCGACTACGCGCACACGCCCGACGCGCTCGAACAAGCACTGACGACGCTGCGCGCACATTGCGTCGGCGCGCTTGTCTGCGTGTTCGGCTGCGGCGGCGAACGCGACGCGGGCAAGCGTCCGCAGATGGGCGAGATCGCCGAAGCGCTGGCCGATCGCGTCGTCGTCACCGACGACAATCCGCGCGGCGAGGACGGCGATGCGATCGTCGCGCAAATCATCAAAGGCTTCACTCATCCCGAACGCGCGCGCGTCGAACGCGACCGCGGCGCGGCGATCGCGTTCGCGGTTTCGCAAGCAAGTGCCGACGACGTCGTGCTCATCGCCGGCAAGGGCCACGAGCCGTATCAGGAAATCAATGGCGTGCGTCGGCCGTTCGACGACATCGAAGTCGCGCGCGCGGCGCTGGAGGCGCGGCCATGTTGAGCTGCCAACTCTCCGACATTGCGCGCTGGACGCATGGGCGACTGCACGGCGCCGACGCGCGCGTCGAGGGCGTCGCCATCGACAGCCGCAACGCGATGCCCGGCGCGCTGTTCGTCGCGCTCAAGGGCGAACACCACGACGCACACGATTTCGCCGCCGGTGCAAAGAAGAACGGCGCGGCCGCGTTGCTCGTCGAACGCGAACTCGCCGTCGATTTGCCGCAAGTCATCGTCGCCGACACGCAGGTCGCGCTCGGCGAGCTCGCGCGCGCGGTACGCCTGCGCAGCAGCGCGCGCGTGATCGGCATCACCGGCTCGAACGGCAAGACGACGGTGAAGACGCTGCTCGCGTCGATCCTGTCGCGGCACGGCCGCACGCACGTCAACGCGGGCAACTTCAACAACGAAATCGGCCTGCCGCTGACATTGCTCGCGATGCCGGCCGACACCGAATACGCCGTGCTCGAAATGGGCGCGGGCAAGCCAGGCGACATTGCTTATCTCGCGCGCATCGCGCGACCGGACGCGGCCGTCGTCAACAACGTCGCCGCCGCGCATCTCGAACGCATGGGCAGCTTGCAAG
>JAKPAN010000110.1 GCA_029779475.1 Pseudomonadota bacterium | reverse complement strand
CGCGGCGACAGGCCGACGCGGATGTCGGCATGGTCGCGGCTTGCCGCGAGCAGCGCCTGCACGTATGCGATGAGCGCGGGACTGGCGAAGACCTTCGCGCAGGCCGCGCGCAGTTCGAGGATTTGCGCGTCGGAAAGGCATGGTGACAGCGATGCGATGAGGTCGCGGCGATCGACCGCGCCGAGCATCGCGCGCTCGGCGTCACGATCCGGATAGCCGAGGCTCATGCGCAGCATGAAGCGGTCGAGCTGCGAATCGGGCAGCGGCCAGGTGCCGGCGAGGTCGAGCGGATTCTGCGTGGCGACCACGAAGAACGGCGCTTCGAGCCGGTGCGTGACGCCGTCGACGGTCGCTTGCTCCTCGGCCATCGCCTCCAGCAGCGCGCTCTGCGTGCGCGGCATCGCGCGGTTGATCTCGTCGGCGAGCAGCAGCTGGGTGAACAGCGGGCCGGGATGGAACTGGAAACGGTTCGCCTCGCGCTCGTAGATGCCGACGCCGATGATGTCGCCGGGCAGCAGGTCGGAGGTGAACTGGACGCGCTGGAACGACAGTCCGAGCGTCGCCGCCAGCGCATGCGCGAGCGTGGTCTTGCCGACGCCGGGCAGGTCCTCGATGAGCAGGTGGCCGCCGGCGAGCAGGCAGACGAAGGCGAGCTTGACCTCGCGCCGTTTGCCGAGCACGACGCCGTTGACCTGGGCGACGGCCTGCGCAAGCGATTCGCGCAGGGCGGGGGACAGCGGTGGCGTCGGCTCGGTCATGGCGTCGTCAATGTGGGCAATCCGGACACAGACAATACGGCATGCGCAAAATTCCTACAGCGTGCGTCGACCGCGTCCGACTTGCCGCGGCCGCGCGCATGCGGCACTCTGCGCCGCCGCTGTTGCGATCGGCTCCTTGCCGCGCACAGCATCGAATCTGCGCGCCGCGCCGCGCATCGAGGATCGCGCTGCATGTTCCGTCCCCTGGAAGTCTTCATCGGCCTGCGCTACACGCGCGCCAAGCGGCGCAACCATTTCATCTCGTTCATTTCGCTGGTGTCGATCCTCGGCATCGCGGTCGGCGTGACCGCGCTCATCACCGTGATTTCGGTGATGAACGGCTTCGACGGCGAACTGCGCGAACGCATCCTCGGCATGGTCTCTCACGCGACGATCGAAGGCGTCGACGCGACCGTGCGCGACTGGCCGCAGGCGATCGAGCGCGCCGAGAAGAATCCGCACGTCGTCGGCGCGGCGCCGTATGTCGAAGGGCAGGCGCTGATCCAGGGCGTGCGTTCGAGCGGCGCGCTGGTGCGCGGCATCGAACCGTCGCTCGAAGGCAAGGTGTCCGACGTCGGCGCGCACATGGTGTCGGGCAAACTCGACGATCTCGTCGAAGGCAAGTTCGGCATCGTGCTCGGCCAGGAACTCGCGCAGACGCTTGGCGTCGGCGTCGGAGACACGGTCGCGGTCTACACGCCGACCGTCAGCGTGACGCCGATCGGCGCGTTGCCGCGCAGCAAGCGCATGCCGGTCGTCGGCATCTTCGCCGCCGGCATGCAGGAATACGATTCCGGCCTCGCGCTCATGCAGATGCACGATGCAGAAGTGTTGTACCGCCTCGACGGCCCGACCGGCATCCGCCTCAAGCTCGACGACCTGTTCAAGGCCTACGCCGTCGCGCGCGACATCGGCCGCGATCTTTCCAGCAACCTCGGCGGCAACTACTACCGCGTCACCGACTGGATGCAGGGCCACAGCAACTTCTTCAAGGCCGTGGCGATGGAGAAGAAGGTGATGTTCCTGATCCTCTCGCTGATCGTCGCGGTGGCCGCGTTCAATCTCGTCTCGACGCTGGTCATGCTCGTGCAGGACAAGCAGGCCGACATCGCGATCCTGCGCACGCTCGGCCAGAGCCCGCGCAGCATCATGGGTACGTTCATGGTGCAGGGCATCCTCGTCGGCACGCTCGGCATCGCCCTCGGCGTGTTCTTCGGCGTGCTGCTCGCGCTCAACCTCGCCGCGATCGTGCACTGGATCGAGCAGATGTTCCACGTGACCTTCCTGTCGCCCGACGTCTACTACATCAGCGAACTGCCGAGCGATCTGCACTGGAGCGACGTCGTCTGGATCACGATCACCGCGTTCGTGTTCTGCGCGTTGGCCACGCTGTATCCGGCGCGGCGTGCGGCGAAGACCGATCCGGCGACGGCGCTGCGTTATGAATGACGGAATCGCACTCGTGAGCAAAGACATCGTCCTGCGCGCGCAAGGCGTCGCCAAAACCTACCAGGAAGGCAAGCTGCGCACCGAAGTGCTGCGCGCGGTCGATTTCGAAGTCGCGCGCGGCGAAACGGTCGCGATCATTGGTGCGTCCGGAACGGGCAAGAGCACGCTGCTGCACATCCTCGGTGGACTCGACGCGCCAAGCACGGGCGAGGTCGTCGTCGAAGGGCAGGCCATGTCGCGCCTGTCCGATCGCGCGCGCGGTGAATTGCGCAACCGCTCGCTCGGATTCGTCTACCAGTTCCATCACCTGCTGCCCGAATTCACCGCGATCGAAAACGTCTGCATGCCGCTGCTGATCCGCGGCACGGCGATCGACGAAGCGCGAGCGCGTGCGACGGAACTGCTCGGCCGCGTGGGCTTGAGCGCGCGTCTTGAACACAAACCCGGCGAACTCTCGGGCGGCGAGCGTCAGCGCTGCGCGGTCGCGCGCGCGCTCGTCACGCGACCGGCCTGCCTGCTTGGCGACGAACCGACCGGCAACCTCGACGAGAAGAACGCGGCGCAGGTCTACGAACTCATGCTCGAACTCAACCGCGAGATCGGCACTGCGCTCGTGCTCGTCACGCACGATCCGAAACTCGCGGCGCGCGCGAGCCGTGTGCTCGAACTCACGGGCGGCGCGTTGCATGTGGTGGAGCCGCACGTGGGCTGAAGGAGCAACGCTTGGGCAGGACGCCGACCCCATCGCCACGACGAACGCCGTTACTCGGCACCGGCAGCGCCATCGCTGCCTTGGTCGGAGTGCTCGCCGTGCATGCGTTACCAGCGCTGCCCTCGCGCGTGCTCGATGCCGCTTTCATCGTTGCCGCGTGCATGCTGCTCGCGTTGCCGCGCGGTCGTATCGTCGCGTTCGCCGTGCTCGGCTTCGCCTGGTGCGCGCTGCGCGCCGATGTCGCCTTGCAGGCGCGGCTGCCTCGCGATCTGGAAGGCCGCGACTTCCTCGTCAGCGGCGTCGTCGAAGGTTTGCCGCAGCGGCGCGACGATGCGACGCGTTTCGCGCTGCACGTCGATCGCGCCGAACTCGACGGCGTCGATCAACCGCTGCACGGCTCGTTGCGCCTGTCGTGGTTCGAGGACGCGCCCGACGATCTCGACGCATGCAGTCGCTGGCAATTGCGCCTGCGCCTGAAACGGCCGCGCGGACTCATCAATCCCGGCGGTTACGACAGCGAACGGCAGGCGCTCGAACGCGGCGTCGTCGCGGTCGGCTACGTGCGCGACGATGTGCAGAACCAGCGTCTCGGCGCGCGCGCATTTTGCGTCGACGCCTTGCGCGAACGCCTCTCGCGCGAGATCGCTGCGCGGGTGCCGGACGTGCATGACGCGGCGCTGTTGCAGGCGTTCTCGATCGGCGACACGCGCGGCCTCGACGCCGACGACTGGGAAGTCGCGCGCATCAACGGCATTCCGCATCTCATCGCGATTTCCGGATTCCACGTCGGCGTCGCCGGCGCATTCGGAGCGGCGCTCGCGTGGCTGCTGTGGACGCTGTGGCCGCGTCTCGGTCTGCGCATCGCGTTTCCGCAGGCGCAGGCGGTGGCGACGCTCGTTGCGGCGACGCTGTACGGCATCCTTGCCGGCGGCAGCCTGCCGACCGTGCGCACGTTGCTCATGATCGCCGTGTTCGCGCTGACGCGCCTCGCGCGGCGCAACGCGGGCGGCGCGCACACGCTCGCGCTGGCGCTGCTCGCGGTGCTCGCGTTCGATCCGCTGGCGACGCTCGCGCCGGGGTTCTGGCTGTCGTTCGTCGGCGTTGCGTTTCTCATGCTCACGCTCGTGCGCGGCGGGCGCGGCCTGTGGCAATTCCTGCGCGAACTCTCCGTCGGCCAATGCGTGATGACGGTGTCGCTGCTGCCGCTCGGTGTCTGGTTTTTCGGCGAAGCGTCGCTGGTCGGCGCGTTCTCGAACCTGATCGCGGTGCCGCTGGTCAGTTTCGTGATCGTGCCGTTGTGCCTCGTCGGCACGCTCGCGTTGCTGGTTT
The DNA here is from genome assembly GCA_029779475.1 of Pseudomonadota bacterium. Classification (GTDB taxonomy): domain Bacteria; phylum Pseudomonadota; class Gammaproteobacteria; order Xanthomonadales; family Rhodanobacteraceae; genus Dokdonella_A. The sequence goes on along the minus strand of JAKPAN010000110.1, from coordinate 12,954 downwards.
TTCCGCCGCTCGCGGATGCGCCGCTCGCCATCGCCGCGTGGATTTCGCACGAGCAATGGCGGCTACTCGAATGGGCGGCGACGTGGCCTGCCGCGCACGGCTACCTGTTAGAACCCGCGCCGTGGGCGCTCGCGCTCGCGATGCTCGGCGCGCTCTGGCTGTTCCTGCCGCGCGGCGTGCCGATGCGCGTGCTCGGCCTGCTGTTGTTCGCGCCGCTGCTCTGGCCGAACCTGCATGCGCCGGAAAACGGCGCGTTCTCCGCGACGGTCGTCGACGTCGGCCAGGGACTGTCGGTGATCGTGCGCACGCACGGCCACGTACTCGTCTACGACACCGGCGCGCGCTTTCCGTCGGGTTTCGATCTCGGCGACGCGGCCGTGCTGCCGACGCTGCACGCGCTCGGCGTGTCGCGGCTCGACGCGCTCGTCGTCAGCCACGGCGACAACGACCACGCGGGCGGCGCCGCGGCCGTCGCGCGCGCCTACGCACCCGCGCGCACGCTCGCGGGCGAGCCGGATCGCATCGAGATACCTGCGGAAACCTGCGCGGCGGGGCAGGCGTGGACATGGGACGGCGTCGAGTTCCGCGTGCTCTCGCCCGTGCGCCGCGGCGACGACACGTCGATGCGCGGCAACGACCTGTCCTGCGTCGTGCTCGTCAGCGGTCGCGGCGGGCGAATGCTCCTGAGTGGCGACATCAGCGCCAGTGTCGAGCCTCTCGTCGCGCGGGCTGTCGACGATGGCGCACCGCTCGCGCTCGTGGTGCCGCATCACGGCAGCCGCACCTCGTCGGGCGAAGCCTTCCTCGACGCGCTCGCGCCGACGCTCGCCGTCGTCTCGACCGGCTGGCGCAATCATTTCCACCACCCTGACCCGCGCGTCGTCGCGCGTTACGCGGCGGCGGCCATTTCGCTTGAAGACACCGCGCTCGACGGCGCAGTCACGCTCGATTTTCCCATCGATGCGCCGCCACACCTTGCGGCGCGCGAGCGCGAACGGCGGCGACGCTATTGGCGCGAGTGAAGCGGCCGCAATGCCACTCAGCGCGCGGAATGCCTCGGCCACGCTGGTATGATCGCCGCGGCTTTTTGAATCGATTGGGTGTGGCGTGCTGGAACTCCTGACTGCCGGCGGCTGGGCGATGCTGCCGATCCTCATCAGCTCGGCGATCGCGCTGGCGATCATCCTCGAGCGCTTCTGGACGCTGCGCACGAAGGCGGTGGTGCCGCCGGGTCTCGGCGCCGAAGTGCGCGAGTGGGCGCGGTCGCACAAGCTCGATCCCGACCACCTGGCTGCGCTGCGCACGAATTCGCCGCTCGGCGAATTGCTTGCGGCGGCGCTGTCGGTGCGCAACCGGCCGCGCGAGGTCATCAAGGAACGCGTCGAGGACACCGGTCGCCATGTCGTGCACCGGCTCGAACGTTTCCTCGGTGCGCTCGGCACGATCGCGCTGATTTCCCCGCTGCTCGGCCTGCTCGGCACCGTGTTCGGCCTGATCCGCATGTTCTTCGCGGTCATGCTCAGCGGCGTCGGCGATCCGATGAAGATGGCCGGCGGCATTGGCGAGGCGCTGGTGTGCACGGCCGCGGGCCTGTGCGTGGCGATCCCGGCCTACGTGTTCCACCGCTATTTCCGCGGCCGCGTGCAGGACCTCGTCGTCGAGATGGAACGCCAGGTGTTCCTGCTCGTCGACGAATTGACCGCGCTCGGCGAGGCGCCCGCGTCGGCGCCGGCGCGTCCGGCCGCGCGCACCGCGCCGGCGACGGCCTGAGGTTCGCGTGCGCATCGCTTCCGGCCGCCGTGAGGACGAGTTCGAGATCAACGTGATCTCGCTCATCGACGTGCTGCTCACGCTGCTCATGTTCTTCGTGCTGACCACGACCTTCGTGCAGCATTCGCGCATGCAGGTGACGCTGCCGCAGGCGGAGTCGAACGAAGTCGAGGCGCAGCGCGACGCGTTCGTCGTGCTCATCGACCGCGACGGCCGCTACTACATCGACAACAACGAAGTGCTCAATCCGGGGCTGGATTCGCTCAAGGAAAGCATCGAGCGCTTCGCCGGCGACGATCGCTCGCGCCCCGTCGTGCTGCGCGCGGATGCGCTGACGCCGCATCAGGCCGTGGTCACGGCGATGGATGCGCTCGGCCAGCTCGGCTTCACGCACCTGTCGATCGCGACGACGCAAGCGCAGCCGTCGGCGGGCAAGTGAGCGACGTGCGCGCTTCCGCGCCGTCCGGATTCGCGCTCTACGCGCGCCTGCTCGGCTATGCGCGACGCTACTGGCTCGTCGCGATCGCGACCGTCGTCGCAATGATTGTCGACGCGGGCTGCATGGGCCTGTTCGCGCATTCGATCAAGCCGATGCTCGACGACCTGTTCGTCGCGCGCGACAAGGCGACGATCTTCTGGATGCCGATCGTCATCGTCGGCATCTTCCTCGTGCGCAGTTTCGCGATCTACGCGACCGATTACGGCACGGCCTACATCGGCCGCGGCGTCGTGCAGCGCCTGCGCCAGCAGATCTTCGACCAGTACTTGCGCCTGCCGGCGTCGTTCTTCGCGACCGAGCCGTCGGGCCACCAGATCGCGCGCATCACCTACACCGCCGAGCAGGTCGCGCAAGCCTCGACCGATTCGGTGAAGGTCGCCGTCGTCGACGGGCTCAGCGTGATCTTCTACGTCTGGGTCATGCTCGCCGCAAGCGTGCGCCTGACCCTCGCGCTGCTGGTCATGGTGCCGCTGGTCGGCGCGCTCGTCGTCTACGTCGGCCGCCGCTACCGGCGCATCGGCCATCGCATCCAGACCTCGATGGGCACGGTCAGCGGCGTCGTCGAGGAAGCCGTTTCCGCGAACCGCGAGGTCAAGGTTTACGGCGGGCAGGATTACGAATCCACGCGCTTCAACGCGGTGTCGGAGCAGACGCGCATGCTCGGCATCAAAGTCGCCTCGACGAATGGCTTGTCGAGCGCGCTGATCCAGCTCATTGCCGGCATCTCGCTCGCGCTCATCATCTATTTCGCCACGCGGCCGTCGATGCTGCATACGCTGTCGCCCGGCGCGTTCACGGCGCTGATCATGGCGATGGGCGGCATCCTTCCCTCGCTCAAGCGCCTGACCACGGTGCAGGCGAATTTGCAGCGCGGACTCGCCGCAGCCGAGGAAATCTTTGCGCTGGTGGATCGCGCGCCGGAGCGCGACGAAGGCCGCGTCGACGTCGAGCGCTGTCGCGGCGATCTCTCATTGCGCGGCGTGAGCATGGTGTATCCGGGCACCGCAGTGCCCGCGCTGCACGGCATCGACCTCGAATGCCCGCGCGGCAACGTGATCGCGCTGGTCGGACGCTCGGGCAGCGGCAAGTCGACGCTGGCGAACCTCATTCCGCGTTTCTACGAACCGTCGGGCGGCACGATCCTGCTCGATGGCGTCGCGTTGCCGGACTACACGCTGCAAAGCCTGCGCAAGCAGATCGCGTGGGTCGGGCAGGGCATCGCGCTGTTCGACACCACGATCGCGAAGAACATCGCCTACGGCGCAATGGGGGACGCGAGCGAAGCCGACATCGTCGCCGCCGCGCAGGCCGCGAACGCGATGGAATTCATCGAGCGCCTGCCCGACGGCATCCACAGCCGCGTCGGCGAAGGCGGCGCGCTGCTCTCGGGCGGCCAGCGCCAGCGCCTTGCGATCGCGCGCGCGCTGCTCAAGAACGCGCCGATCCTGATCCTCGACGAGGCCACGAGCGCGCTCGACACGGAATCCGAACGCCTGATCCAGGACGCGCTGCAACGCCTCATGCGCGACCGCACGACGCTCGTCATCGCACATCGACTGTCGACGATCGAGCACGCCGACCGCATTGTCGTGCTCGAGGCGGGCCGCGTCGTCGAGCAGGGCACGCATCGCGAATTGATCGCGCGCGGTGGCCACTACGCGGCGCTGCATCGCTTGCAGTTCCGCGACGAGTCGCTGCGGCCGGTCGGCGGCGATTGAGGGGCGGCGGGATGCGTGCATGAGCTTCGAGCAGCGCATCAATCGCATCTGGTACGCAGGCGATGCGGTGCCGTGGTGGCTCGCCGCGCTCGTGCCGGTGTATCGCGCGTTGAGCGCCCTGCGGCGAATGCCGTACGCGCTCGGCCTGCGCAAGCCGGCGCGCATCGGCGTGCCGGTTATTGTGGTCGGCAACCTCGTCGTCGGCGGCAGCGGCAAGACGCCGCTCGTGATTGCGCTCGTCGAGGCCTTGCGCGCACGCGGCTGGACGCCGGGCGTGGTCAGCCGCGGCTACGGCGGCAGCGCGCGCGAGCCGCGCGTGCTCGACGACAATTCGCTGCCGAATGAAGTCGGCGACGAACCTTGCCTGATCCGACGCCGCACGCAGGTGCCGGTTGCGATCGGAAGCGATCGTGCGCAGGCCGCCGCGCTGCTGCGCAGGCACGGCGTCGATGTCGTCGTTGCCGATGATGGTTTGCAGAATCCGTCGTTCGCGCGCGACGTGGAAATTTGCGTCGTCGACGGCCGCCGCCGCTTCGGCAATGGCCGCGTGTTGCCGGCAGGGCCGTTGCGTGAGCCGGCGTCGCGGTTTGCCACGTTCGATTTCCGCGTCTGCAACGGCGACGCGCCGCAAACGGGCGAAGTCGGCATGCAGCTCGCGGGCGACGTCGCCATGCCGCTTGCGGGCGACACGCCCGCGCGTGCGCTCGACGCGTTCGCGGGCATGCGCGTGCACGGCGTCGCGGCGATCGGCGATCCGTCGCGCTTCTTCGATGCGTTGCGTGCGCGCGGCATCGAGGTCGTCGCGCATCCGTTCCCGGATCATCACGCCTTCATCGCCGGCGACCTCGACTTCGGCGACGACCTGCCTGTGCTCATGACCGAGAAGGACGCGGTCAAATGCGCGGCGTTCGCGCGGCGCAACCAATATTTCGTCCCCGTGTCAGCCGTGTTGCCGGAACATTTCTTCGATGCGGTCGCCGCGAAACTTGCAGCCGGGAAAGGCTGCCGACAGCAAGCGCGTCGATAATGCGCATCGCGCGCTGCCATGCGCGCACACCGACCCAGCGAGGTTCCCTCCGTGGAAAGTTGCAGTAGCCCCAGACGAAGCAGCGCTGCCTCCACGGAGCGAATGGCCGGTTGACGATGCGGCGCCTGCGCGGCGCCAGCGTACCCAGCGATTCCCGTGACGGCAGCGTCCAGTCCGCCAGTTCAAGGAATCGCCATGTTCAAACTCTCCCTCCCGTTTCTCGGCAACGTCGCGGCTGTCGTGCCCGCCGCACTGCGCGTCGGTGCTGACACGCGCAGCGCATCCGCGCCGCATCCGCTGATCGAATTTGCGCGGCTCGACACCGCCCGCGCGCTCGCGCGGCTCGGCGTCGACGGCGAAGGCCTCGACGATGCGCAAGTCGAAGCGCGCATCGAGGAATTCGGCGAGAACGTCGTCGCGCAGGAAAAGAAGCGTTCGTTCGTCGTCGAGATCGCGGTGCGTTTCGCGACCAATCCCATCAACGTACTGCTGACGATCCTCGCCGTCGTGTCGTGGCTCGGCGACGACGCGATGGGCGCGGCGATCATGCTTGCGATGGTGTTCATGGCCGTGTTCCTGTCGTATTTCCAGGAATCGCGCACGGGCAAGGCCGTCGAGAAGTTGCGCAGCATGGTCAGCAACACGGCGACGGCGCGGCGCAAGCCGGCGCCCGCGGAAGACGAGGAGGCGCCGTCCGCGCCGATCGTCGCGCAGAAGATCGAAGTGCCGATCGAACGCCTCGTGCCCGGCGACGTCGTGCACCTGTCCGCCGGAGACATGATTCCGGCCGACCTGCGCCTGCTCGCCGCCAAGGACTTGTTCGTCAACCAATCCGCGCTGACCGGCGAGTCGATGCCGGTCGAGAAATTCGCCGGCATCGACGTCGAAGCCGGCTCGCCGCTGGAAGCGAAGAACCTCTGCTTCATGGGCAGCAACGTGATCAGCGGCAGTGCGACCGGCGTGCTTGTGGCGACGGGTTCGCGCACCTATTTCGGCGCACTCGCGGGTTCGCTGATCGGCCGGCGCGTGCAGACAAGTTTCGACAAGGGCGTGCAGCGTTTCGCGTGGCTCATGATCCGTTTCATGGCGGTGATGGTGCCGCTCGTGTTCGTCATCAACGGACTCGTCAAGGGCGCGTGGCTCGACGCCTTCATGTTCGCGGTCGCGGTCGCGGTCGGCCTCACGCCGGAAATGCTGCCGATGATCGTGACGATCAATCTCGCCAAGGGCGCGATGGCGATGGCGAAGAAGGACGTCATCGTCAAGCGCCTCAACGCGATCCAGAACTTCGGCGCGATCGACGTGTTATGTACCGATAAAACCGGGACGTTGACGCAGGACAAGGTGATCCTCGAACGCCACATCGGCGTCGACGGCGACGAGGATCAAGCCGTCCTCGAATACGCGTGGCTCAACAGCCACTACCAGACCGGCCTCAAGAACCTGCTCGACGTCGCCGTGCTCGGCGCCGCCGACGCGGACACCGCGCAGCGTTTGCAAGGCGAGTACACGCTCGTCGACGAATTGCCGTTCGATTTTTCGCGGCGGCGCATGTCGGTGATCGTGCGCGATCGCAGCGGCCGGCATTTCCTCATCGCCAAGGGTGCGGTCGCGGAAATGCTCGGCATTTCGACGTCGCTGCATCACGCACGAGGCGAGGCGCAACTGTCCGCCGACGCGGCGAGCGAGTCGCGCGAGGTCGCGCGCGACCTCAACGACGACGGCTTCCGCGTCATCGCGCTCGGCGTGCGCGAGATCGAGGCGAAGGGCGCGTATTCGCTCGCCGACGAATCCGGGCTCACGCTGATGGGCTTCCTCGCCTTCCTCGATCCGCCCAAGGACAGCGTCGCCGACGCGATCCGCGCGCTCAACGACAACGGCGTCGCGGTGAAGATCCTCACCGGCGACAACGACATCGTCACGCGCAACGTTTGCCGGCAGGTCGGCTTCGACGTCGAGCGTTTCCTCGTCGGGCCGGAAATCGAGGCGATGACCGAGGAAGAGCTCACTGTCGCCGCGCGCGACACGCAGGTATTCGCGCGGCTCAATCCGCAACAGAAGGTGCGCGTCATCGAGGCGCTGCATCGCGACGGCCACGTCGTCGGCTTCCTCGGCGACGGCATCAACGACGGGCCGGCGCTGCGCGCGGCTGACGTCGGCATCTCGGTCGACACCGCGGTCGACATCGCCAAGGAAGCCGCCGACATCATCCTGCTCGAAAAGAGCCTGATGGTGCTGGAAGAGGGCGTGCTGGAAGGCCGCAAGGTGTTCGGCAACATCCTCAAGTACATCAAGATGACGGCAAGCTCGAACTTCGGAAACATGTTCAGCGTGATCGGCGCGAGCGCGTTCTTGCCGTTCCTGCCGATGGCGCCGGTGCAGATCCTGCTCAACAACCTGCTTTACGACTTCTCGCAGACCGCCGTCGCCAGCGACGACGTCGACAAGGAATACCTCGCGCAGCCGCGCCAGTGGGACATGCGCGCGATCACGCGTTTCGTGCTGTGCATCGGCCCGATCAGCTCGATCTTCGACTACGCCACGTTCGCCGTGATGTGGTTCGTGTTCAAGGCCAACGCGCCCGAACACGCGACGCTGTTCCAGACCGGCTGGTTCGTCGAATCGCTGCTGTCGCAGACGCTGATCGTGCACGTCATCCGTACCGGCCGCCTGCCGTTCGTGCGCTCCCGCGCGAGCCTCGCGCTCACCGTCACCGGCATCGCGATCTGCCTCGTCGGCGCGCTGCTGCCGTATTCGCCGCTCGCGGCCAAGTTCGGCTTCGTGCCACTGCCAGGCATGTATTGGCTGTGGCTGACGCTGATCCTCGTCGCGTACATGGCGTTGACGCAGTTCGTGAAGACGCGTCTGATGCGGCGTTTCGGGATGCTGTGATGGAGAACGACGCCATGGAGCCTCGCCCATGTGTCCGCGCCGCCACTTCGCGTGGCTAGTCGGATTGATCTTGTTTTCCGCGCGATTCGCTTGCGCGGGTCGCCCGATGACCACTGACGACGCGTCGATCACGCCGCTCGGCCAATGTCAGGCGCAGAACTGGCTGCAAGCGGATCGGCATGCGTGGGAAGGCTGGTCGCTGCCGGCCTGCACGTTCTTGCCGGCCATCGAGCTGACCGCGGGCGGCGCGCTGCATCGTGGTGATGGAGGCGGTTACCAAGTCGCCTCGGCGCAGATCAAGTTCCTGCTGCGCGACGAATCGCCCGGCGCATGGGGCTTTGCCGCGTCGCTCGGCTGGAGTCACGTCGACGCGAAAGATCCGGCCGCAAGCATCGACGCGCGGCCGCTCAACTTCATCGCCAGCTATCGCGCTGCGGATGCGAGCTATCTGCTTCACGTCGACGTCGGCATGCGCAGGGATGCGATCGCGAACATCGAGCGCGCGACATGGGGCGTTGCTTACGAACGCGCGCCGGATGCTCGCCTGGGCGGTTTCGTCGAGGCGTTCGGCGTGCAGGGCGAAGCGCCGACGTTGCAGGCGGGGCTGCGTTACGACCTCGTTCCGCAGCGTCTCTCCACGAACTTCACGGTCGGCGCGCAATGCCGTTCCGGTCTGCGCGATCCGTTCATCACGCTGGGGTTCAATCTGTAACGCACTGGCTCGGCTCCGCGCTTGCGCAACGAGAATCCGGCCCGCATATCCGCAGCGGTCTCATGCCTTGAGACGCATTCGCGACGACAATGCCCGCCATGCCGCTCGACACCTTCCATCCCGCCGTCGCCAACTGGTTCCGGCGCGCGTTCACGGCACCGACGCCGGCGCAGGTGGATGCGTGGCCGGCGATCGCGTCGGGCCGGCATACGCTGATCGCGGCGCCAACCGGTTCGGGCAAGACGCTCGCGGCCTTCCTCGCGGCGATCGACGACCTCGTGCGGCGCGGCGTCGAAGGCGCGTTGCCCGACGAAACCGCGATCGTCTACGTGTCGCCGCTGAAGGCACTGTCCAACGACGTGCGCATCAACCTCGAGGCGCCGCTCGCCGGCATCCGCGACGAGCTGCTCAACCTGTGGCTGCCCGACGTCGAGATCCGCACCGTGGTGCGCACCGGCGACACGCCGCAGGCCGAGCGCGACAGGATGCGCAAGCGGCCGCCGCACATCGTCGTGACGACGCCCGAGTCGCTGTACATCCTGCTCGGCTCGGCGTCGGGGCGGCGCATGCTGGCGACGACGCGCAGCGTCATCGTCGACGAAATCCACGCGCTCGCCGCGAACAAGCGCGGCGCGCATCTGGCGCTGTCGCTGCAGCGGCTCGATGCGCTGTGCGGGCGCAAACTCGTGCGCATCGGCTTGTCGGCGACGCAGAAGCCGATCGAGGAAGTGGCGCGGTTTCTCGTCGGCGCGGCGCCTGCCGCAGCGAGCGCTCGACCCGAAAAAAAGCTTGCAGCGCCCGATTGCACGATCGTCGATTCGGGCCACGTCCGCGCGCGCGACCTCGCACTGGAACTGCCCGAGTCGCCGCTCGAGGCGGTCATGTCGGGAGAGGTCTGGTCGCAAGTCCACGCGCGACTCGAACAGCTCATCAACGCACATTCCACGACGCTGATCTTCGTCAACACGCGGCGCATGGCCGAGCGCCTTGCGCGGCAACTGTCCGAACAGCTCGGCAAGGACGCGGTGACGGCACACCATGGCAGCATGTCGAAGGAACATCGCTTCGACGCCGAGCAGCGCCTCAAGCGCGGCGAACTCAAGGCGCTCGTCGCGACGGCGTCGCTCGAACTCGGCATCGACATCGGCGACGTCGACCTCGTCTGCCAGATCGGTTCACCGCGTTCGATCGCGGCGTTCCTGCAACGCGTCGGCCGTTCCGGCCACGCGGTCGGCGGCATGCCGAAAGGGCGATTGTTCCCGCTCTCGCGCGACGAACTCGTCGAATGCGCGGCGTTGTTCGATGCCGTGCGTCGCGGCGAGCTCGACACGCTGCATGTCGAACGCATGCCGCTCGATGTGCTCGCGCAGCAGATCGTCGCCGAAGTCGCCTGCCGGGAATGCGGCGAAGAAGAATTGTTCGACTGCCTGCGCGGCGCGTATCCGTACGCGGCGCTGCCGCGCGAAACGTTTACCGCCGTGTTGCGCATGCTCGCCGAGGGCTACACGACGCGCCACGGCCCGCGCGGCGCGTACCTGCATCGCGACGCGGTCAACGGCGTGCTGCGCGCGAGCCGAGGTGCGCGATTGACCGCGCTGACGTCGGGCGGTGCGATTCCCGACACCGCCGACTACGACGTCGTGCTCGAACCGCAGGCGACGATGGTCGGCAGCGTCAACGAGGATTTCGCGGTCGAAAGCCTTGCCGGCGACGTGTTCCAGCTCGGCAATCACGCCTATCGCATCCTGCGCGTCGAGCGCGGCCGCGTGCGCGTCGAGGATGCCGACGGTCAGCCGCCGACGATCCCGTTCTGGATCGCCGAGGCGCCCGGTCGCAGCGACGAACTTTCGCAGGCGGTGTCGCGCTTGCGCGCGGACATTTCGTCGCGCATCGACAGCGATGCGGCATCGTTGGTCGACTGGCTCGCCGACGAGGCCGGACTCGGCACCGTCGCCGCGCGCCAGCTCGCCGATTACCTCGGCGCGGCGAAGATCGCGCTCGGCGTGTTGCCGACGCAGGACACGCTCGCGATGGAGCGTTTCTTCGATGAGTCGGGCGGCACGCAACTCATCATCCACTCGCCGTTCGGCAGCCGCATGAACCGCGCCTGGGGCCTCGCGCTGCGCAAACGCTTTTGCCGCAGTTTCAACTTCGAATTGCAGGCCGCGGCGACCGAGGACGCGATCGTGCTGTCGCTGTCGACGAGCCACAGCTTTCCGCTCGACGAGGTCGCGCGCTACCTGCACTCGAATACGGTGCGCGAGATCCTCGTGCAGGCGCTGCTCGACGCGCCGATGTTCGGCCTGCGTTTCCGCTGGAACGCGGTGACCTCGCTCGCGCTGCCGCGTTTTTCCGGCGGCAGCAAGGTCGCTCCGCAATTGCAACGCATGAAGGCCGAGGATTTGCTCGCGCAGGTGTTTCCGGATCAAGTTGCTTGTCTGGAGAACATCGTCGGCGACCGTCAGATTCCCGACCATCCGCTCGTCGAGCAGACGCTGCACGACTGTTTGCACGAGGCGATGGACATCGACGCGCTCGTCGCGTTGCTGCTTCGGCTCGAAGGTGGCGACGCGCGCATCGTCGCGCGCGACCTCACCGCGCCGTCGCCGCTCGCCGCGGAAATCCTCGGCGCACGGCCCTACGCCTTCCTCGACGACGCGCCGCTCGAAGAACGCCGCACGCAGGCGGTCACGAGCCGGCGCTGGCAGTCGGCGGAAAGCGCCGACGACTTGGGCCGGCTCGACGCCGACGCGATCGACGCGGTGCGCGAGGAAGCGTGGCCCGAGGCGCGCGATGCGGACGAACTGCATGCGGCACTCATGGGCGTCGCTTTCTTCACGGAAGACGACGTGCGTCGCAGCTTCGGTTGGGACGTTTGGCTGGCGCGGCTCGCGGCGGAGCGTCGCGTCGCGCTTGTTCGCGGGAACGGCGGGCAAGGCATCTGGATTCCCGCCGAACGCCTGCCGCAATTCGTCGCACTGCATCCGCAAGCCACGCACGAACCGTCGAGCGTCGCCGCGCCGCCTGAATTCGCCGCCGTCGAATGGACGCCGGACAGCGCACTCGTCGACATCCTGCGCGCTCGCATGACTGCGCTCGGGCCGGTGCGCGCGAGCGAGCTCGCCGCGTCGCTGGTTGTGCCGCAGGTCGATGTCGACATCGCGCTGGTCGCGCTCGAACGCGACGGCTTCGTCATGCGCGGCCGTTTCACCGCCGCTGCGTATGCGGGCGACGGTGAAATCGAATGGTGCGAACGGCATCTGCTCGCGCGCATCCATCGCTACACGGTCAAACGCCTGCGTCGCGAGATCGAACCCGTCGAACCGCGCGACTTCATGCGCTTCCTCGTCGACTGGCAGCATGCTGGCGCGACCACGCGCATGACCGGGCCCGACGCGCTCGCCGCCGTGCTGGCGCAACTCGAAGGCTTCGAAGCGCCGGCTGCGGCGTGGGAAAGCGATGTGTTGCCCGCGCGGCTGGATGGTTACGAGATCGGTTGGCTTGATGCGCTGTGCCAGTCGGGTCGCGTCGTGTGGATGCGCTTGCGCGAGCGCGAAGGCGCGGCCGCGCGCAGCGTCGGCCCGGTGCGCGCGACGCCGATCGTGTTGCTGCAGCGTCGCCATCTCGATACCTGGACGCGCCTCGTCGCCGCCGACGAACCCGCGCTGTCTTCCCGTGCGCGCGACGTCGCCGATCACCTTCGCGAACAGGGCGCGTCCTTCTTCGACGAACTGCTCGCCGGTACGCGGCTCCTGCACGTGCAACTCGAAGAGGCGCTCGGCGAACTCGTCGCCGCGGGCGTCGTGCAATCGGATGGTTTCAGCGGTTTGCGCGCATTGCTCGTGCCGTCGTCGAAGCGGCCGTCGACGCAGCGACGGCACGGCCGGCGGCGTTCGATCTTCGGCATCGAAGACGCGGGGCGCTGGTCGCTCGTGCGCCGTCGCGTCGCAGACACCGCGCGTCCGGACACGTTCGATGCGGAAACGGTGGAGGCCGTCGCGATGACCTTGTTGCGCCGCTACGGCGTCGTCTGCTGGCGCCTGCTCGCGGGCGAAGCGCCGTGGCTGCCGCCGTGGCGCGATCTGTCGCGCGCGCTCCATCGCCTCGAGGCGCGCGGCGACATCCGCGGCGGTCGCTTCATCGCGGGACTGTCCGGCGAACAGTTCGCGCTGCCCGAAGCCGTCGCCGCGTTGCGCGCGACGCGTGCGCGCGCGAACGATGGCGCGTTCGTTTGCGTCAGCGGCGTCGATCCGCTCAACCTCGTCGGCAGCTTGCTGGCTGGCGAGAAGGTGCCACGATTGCGCCAGTCGCGCGTGCTGTATCGCGACGGCGTGCC
>JAKPAN010000107.1 GCA_029779475.1 Pseudomonadota bacterium | reverse complement strand
CGGCGCGTTCGCCGACGGCGAGCACCGACATCGGGTACTGCCCCGCGTTGAGCGCCTTCGAATAGGTTTCCATATCCGGTGCGTCGAATTTCTCGAAACCGGGATAGTCGACGATCGACAGTACGCCGTGTGCGCGCAGGCCGGCCTGGATCGAGTCGATGAGCAGCAGGCTGCCGTGCGCCTTGGTCAATTCACGCGCGGCGGCGTAGAACTCCGGCGTGACGCCGCGGCCGGGATCGCCTTCGCCCATGACCGGCTCGATGAACATCGCCTCGATGAACCAGCCGTTCTTGTCCGCATCGGCGAACGCCTGCTTGAGCTGGGCGACGTTGTACGGCTCGACCGTGATCATGCTGTGCTCGTCGCGGTAGCTCGCGAGCTGCTGCTCGTAGGCCTTGCGCGAGGAATCCGAATACAGCGCGGGACGCTCGGTGCGGCCGTGGAACGCGCCCTTCACCGCGAGACGCTTGATCGTGCGGCCTGCGTATTTCGCGCCCGGATCGGTCATCAGCTTGGCGTTGACGTCGACGATGCGCGCCGCCAGCGTCACCGATTCCGAACCGGAATTGAGGCAGAGGAACTGCGCGTACGGACAGCCGCCGCGTGTCTGGCCGATTTCCTTCTTCATCGCCGCGCCGAATTTCATCTGCGACAGGTTCGGCGTCATGATGTTGGCCATCACCTGCGGGCGCGACATCACCTTGAGGATGTCCTTGGGCGCGTGGCCGAGGCCGAGCATGCCGTAACCGCCCGCGTCATAGACGACCGCGCCCTTGACCGTGACCATCCACGGGCCGTGCGCGGCGAGCGCGACGTACGGGTTGACGCCGTCTTCGGGGTAGAAGTTGACGAAATCCTTCTGCACCTGCGCGATCTGCGCGGCTTCGTCGAGGTGGAGGAAGTCCGACATGCACGAGCGCAGCGCGAGATGCGCGGCGTAAGCCTCGTCGATCGCCTCGGTCAGCGCGGGATCGGTCGCGAGGAAACGCTCGATCAAGGCGTCGGGCAGCCCGGTGGTGCGCAGCGCGCCGTCGTCGAACGTGCGCATCTCGGCCAGTTTCGCCAGCATCGGATTCATGTCTCCCTCCTGTAAAACGCAGCGTGCCCGCTTCGTCGAAAAGCGAGCACGTTGGCTTAAGCATTGATTTGAAAGAAAAACCGAATCGCGATTCTAGCAGCTTGGCAAGGGCGCCGGTACCCCGCCGCCACATGACAGGCGTCATTGCCGATGCCTGACGCAGGAATCTGCCGCGAATTCGCGCAGTTGCGCAAAGTGGCCCCCGGTTCCCCACGGAGAGTGGCCTCATGCAAAACGTCGTTCTTCAATTCGCCGATGTCATCAAGCGCTACGGCGCGTCGAACGCGCTCGACGGCCTGGACTTGCGCGTGCAAGGCGGCGAGCTGCTCGCGCTGCTCGGCCCGAACGGCGCCGGCAAGACGACCGCGATCGCGCTCGGCCTCGGCCTGCTCGATGCCGACGGCGGCGAGGTGCACCTGTTCGGCCAGTCGCCGCATGCGCTCGCCGCGCGGCGTGGCATCGGTGTCATGCTGCAAAGCGCCGGATTGCCGGAAACGCTGAAAGTCCGCGAACTGCTGGCGCAGGCGCGCGCCGCCTACGCGCAGCCGTACGACACCGGCGACTGCGTGCGCATGGCCGGTCTCGATGGCCTCATGGATCGCCGCTACGGAAAACTGTCCGGCGGCCAGCAGCGCCGCGTGCAATTCGCGCTCGCGATCTGCGGACGGCCGCGCCTGCTGTTCCTCGACGAACCGACCGTCGGCCTCGACATCGAGGCGCGCGAGACGATGTGGCGCACGATCCGCGCGCTCGTCGCCGACGGCTGCGCGATCGTGCTCACCACGCATTACCTCGAAGAGGCCGAAGCGCTCGCCGACCGCGTCGCGGTGATCGCGCAGGGCCGCATCGTCGCCGCCGGCAGCGTCGCGCAGGTGCGCGCGCGCGTCGCGCAGAAGCGCATCCGCTGCGTCAGCGCGCTCGACACCGGCGTCGTCGCCGCGTGGCCGCAGGTGCGCAGCGCGAACCGCAACGGCGAACGCATCGAAGTCGTCACCGACGCGGCGGAAGCGATCGTGCGTCGCCTGCTCGCCGAAGACGCCTCGCTCGGCGAGCTGGAAATCCAGCGCGCCGGATTGGCCGAGGCATTCGTCGAAATCACCCGCGCCGTGGCTTGACCGAATCTTGGGAGAAAGAACCATGTCCAGCATGTCCGCTGCCGTTTCCGCGCCGTCCGCACCGAATCTCCTGCGCTGCTACGCGATCGAAGCCAAGCACGAATTCCTGCGCCTGCTGCGCACGCCGATGTTTTGCATCCCGACGCTGGTGTTCCCGGCGATGTTCTACCTGCTGTTCGGCGTGCTCATGAATCACGGGCACAACACCGGGCCGTTCGATCCCGCCACCTACATGCTCGCCGGCTACGGTGTGTTCGGCGTCATGGCGCCGGGCCTGTTCGGATTCGGCGTGTCGGTGGCCATCGACCGCGACCGCGGCTGGCTGCAATGGCGGCGCGCGATGCCGCTGCCGCCGGGCGCGTATCTGGCCGCGAAACTGGCCATGGCGATGCTGTTCGCGGCGGTCGTGTTCGCGATCCTCGCGACGATCGCGGTGACGATTGCGGGCGTGCATCTGGCGCCGTCGTCTTGGGCGCGGTTGTTCGTCGTCGAGGTGTTCGGCGTGCTGCCGTTCTGCGCGATCGGCCTGTTCGTCGGCAGCGCGGTGAGCGGGCAGGCGGCGCCGGCAATCATCAACCTCATCTACCTGCCGCTGTCGTTCCTGTCGGGATTGTGGTTGCCGTTGTCGGTGATGCCGGCGTTCCTGCGCGAGATCGCGCCGCTGTGGCCGGCGTATCACCTCGGCCAACTCGCCTACGCGGCCGTCGGGCAGCCGAGCATGGGGTCGACGCTGTCGCACGTCGCCGCGCTCACGCTCGTGACGGTGGCGTTCCTGCTGCCGGCGCGTCGTCGCCTGGCGCGCGGATGAGCGCCGTCATGCGCGTGATTGCATGGCGATTACTCATCAGCGGCGCGCTCACCGCGGCGGCGCTGGCGCTGCACGCCGCCGGCGTATGATCGAACGATCGAGGGAGACGACATGACAGCGACTTCGAATCCAGCGTCCTGGCAGCGCCGTCTGATCGGCCCGCGCTACGACGAAGTCGGTTCCGCGCCACTGTGGAGCCTGCTCTACCTGATGTTCCTGTTCATGAACTGGGCGAACCGGCCGTGGCAGGAATGGATCGGGCCGAGCGTGCTCAGCGTGATCGTGTTCCTGCCCTTGTATTTCCTCGCCTATCGCAGCAGCGGGCGACACCTGCTCATCTGCGAAGCGGCGATCGCGGCGCTCGGTTTCGCGCTGACGCCGATCAACATCTGCGCGAACACGTACCTGATTTACGCGGCCGTCTTCCTGCCGCAGGCGGGGCTGTCGCTGCGCGCGATCATCGTCACGATCGCCGTCGGCATGGCGCTTTACGCGGCGTGGCTGCTCCTGTACGGCATGCCGATGCAATACGCCGTGCTGGTCGCTTGCATCTCGCTGATCCTCGCCATCGCGATCACCGCGGCGAACTCGTTCCATCGCGAAAAGCGCCTGCGCCAGGCCGAACTCAAGCTCAGCCACGACGAAGTGCGGCGCCTTGGCGCGCTCGCCGAACGCGAGCGCATCGGCCGCGACCTGCACGACCTGCTCGGCCACACGCTGTCGCTGATCACGCTCAAGTCCGAACTCGCGGCGCGCCTGTTCGATCGCGATCCGCTCGCGGCGCGGCGCGAAATCCTCGATGTCGAACGCGTCGCGCGCGATGCGCTCGCGCAGGTGCGCCGTGCGGTCAGCGGCATCCGCGCCGCGGGATTGTCGGCCGAACTCGCCGCGGCGCGGCTGCTGCTCGAATCCTCCGACGTGCGACTCGACTACGCGTTGCCCGACACCGCATTGCCGCCGGAACTCGAAACCGCGCTCGCGCTGACCGTGCGCGAAGCGATCACCAACGTGCAGCGTCACGCGCGCGCGACGCGTGCGAGCGTCGAGATCGTCGTGGATGCATCGTTCGTGCGACTCGTCGTCGCCGACGACGGCCGCGGCGCGAGCATCGTGCCCGGCAACGGCCTCGACGGCATGCGCGAACGTTTGCAAGCGCTCGGCGGCCGGCTATCGATCGAATCGGCGAGCGGGCAGGGCACGCGCCTCGTCGCGACCGTGCCGCTGCCGCCGTCGGCCACCGGCGTGATGGATGTGTCGCGCGCCTGAGCGTGCAGACGCAGGATCGCGGTGGCGGTTAAAGTCATGCTCCGCTTCCGCTGGATGGTTCCTTTGCGATGATCCGAGTCCTGCTTGCCGAAGACCAGGCAATGGTGCGCGGCGCGTTGTCCGCGTTGCTCGGTCTGGAATCCGACATCGAAGTCGTCGGCAGCGCGGCCGACGGCGAGGAAGCGTGGCGCCAGCTGCAATCGCTCAAGCCCGACCTGCTCGTCACCGACATCGAAATGCCCGGTCTCACCGGCCTCGAACTCGCGCAGCGCGTGCAGCGCCACGAACTGCCGTGCAAGGTCGTCATCGTGACCACGTTCGCGCGCGCCGGCTTCCTGCGTCGCGCGCTCGACGCGGGCGTCGGCGGCTATTTGCTGAAGGACGCGCCCGCCGATCAGCTCGCCGATGCGCTGCGCAAGGTGCATCGCGGCGGTCGCGCGATCGACCCGCAACTCGCCGTCGAAGCGTGGTCGGAGGCCGATCCGCTCAATGACCGCGAACGCCAGGTTTTGCGCCTGGCCGGCGAGGGCATGAACGCGGGCGACATCGCGCAGCGCCTCAACCTCTCGCACGGCACCGTGCGCAACTATTTGTCGGAAGCGATCGGCAAACTCGGTGTCGGCAACCGCATCGAGGCCTATCGACTCGCCAGGCAAAAGGGATGGCTGTGAAGAAATCCGATTTCCATTTCGACCTGCCGCCCGAACTCATCGCGCAGGCGCCGCTGGCGCAGCGTTCGGCGAGTCGCCTGCTCGTCGCCGATGCGCGCGACGGTTCGCTCGCGGATCGCCGTTTCGCCGATCTCGTGGAGTGGTTGCGCGAAGGCGATTTGCTCGTGTTCAACGACACGCGCGTGCTGCCCGCGCGGCTGTTCGGCCACAAGGAAAGCGGCGGCGCGGTCGAGATCCTCATCGAGCGCGTCACCGGCACGCACGAAGCGCGCGCGCAGCTCGGCGTCAGCAAGAATCCGAAAGAAGGCGGTCGCATCCTGCTTGCCGACGGCAGCGTCATCACGGTGCTTGGCCGCGACGGCGAGTTCTTCCTGTTGCGTTTCGAAGGCGACGAAGGCCTTGAGAAAACGCTGCTTCGCCTCGGCCGCATGCCGCTGCCGCCGTACATCGAGCGCGAAGCCGATCGCGCCGACGACGAGCGCTACCAGACCGTGTTCGCGCGCGAATCCGGCGCAGTCGCCGCGCCGACCGCGGGCCTGCATTTCGACGAGGCCTTGCTGGCCGCGCTGCGCGATCGTGGCGTCGATTTCGGCTACGTGACGCTGCACGTCGGGGCGGGCACGTTCCAGCCGATGCGTGCGGAACGGCTCGAAGACCACACGATGCATCGCGAGTGGCTCAACGTCGGCACGGAACTCGTCCAGAAGATCCGCCGCACGCGTGCGCGCGGCGGGCGCGTCGTCGCCGTCGGCACGACGGTGGTGCGAGCGCTCGAATCGTCGCTGCAAAACGGCGAAGTCGCGCCGTTCGCGGGCGAGACGCAGATCTTCATCTTCCCCGGCTACCGCATCGCGAGCGTCGACGCGTTGGTCACGAATTTCCACCTCCCCGAATCCACGCTGCTCATGCTCGTGTCCGCGTTCGCCGGACGCGAGTTCATCCTCGGCGCGTACCGGCATGCGGTCGAGCAGCGGTATCGGTTTTTCTCGTATGGCGACGCGATGTTGATCTTGCCTCCGCATAGGGCGAGCGACGCGGTGCGGGCGTAGCGTCGATCCGTTTTCGTGAGCCGGTCCGGTCGATTTCGTCGATTGAAGATGCAAACCGCCGCAGCGCGTATCATGCGCGCCCCGTTTCCGTGCCGATCCGTTCCATGCAGTTTGATCTCCTCAAGACCGACGGCGCCGCGCGCCGCGGCCGCCTGACCTTTCCGCGCGGCACGATCGAGACGCCGGCATTCATGCCGGTCGGCACGTACGGCTCGGTCAAGGCGATGACGCCGCAGTCGCTGCACGGGATCGGTGCGGAGATCATCCTCGGCAACACGTTTCATCTGTTCCTGCGGCCCGGACTCGACGTGATCGGCGAGTTCGGCGGCCTGCATCGCTTCATCGGCTGGGACAAGCCCATCCTCACCGATTCCGGCGGTTTCCAGGTGTTCTCGCTCGCGCACAAGCGCAAGATCACCGAGGAGGGCGTGACCTTCGCGTCGCCCGTCGATGGCTCGAAGGTGTTCCTCTCGCCGGAAGTGTCGATGCAGATCCAGCGCACGCTGGACTCGGACATCGTCATGATCTTCGACGAGTGCACGCCGTATCCCGCGGACGAACGCACCGCGCGCACGTCGATGGAATTGTCGCTACGCTGGGCTGAGCGATCGCGGCGCGCATTCGACGATCTGAAGAACCCGAACGCGCTGTTCGGCATCGTGCAGGGCAGCGTCTACCCGAGCTTGCGCGAGCGTTCGGCGCAAGCGCTCCAGGGCATCGGCTTCGACGGCTACGCGATCGGCGGCCTCGCCGTCGGCGAGCCGGAGGAAGAACGCAACGCGACGCTCGATTTCGTGGGCCCGCTGCTGCCGCAGGACAAGCCGCGCTACCTGATGGGCGTCGGGCGGCCCGAGGACATCGTCGAGGCGGTGCGTCGCGGCGTGGACATGTTCGATTGCGTCATGCCCACGCGCAACGCGCGCAACGCGCACCTGTTCACGCGCCGCGGCGTGCTGCGCATCCGCAACGCGAAGTTCGAGCGCGACACGCGCCCGCTCGACGAAGAATGCGGCTGCTACACCTGCCGTTCCGGTTTCAGCCGCGCTTACCTGCGCCATCTCGACCGTTGCGGCGAGATGCTCGGGCCGATGCTGGCGACGATCCACAACCTGCACTACTACCAGGACCTCATGCGCGGGCTGCGCGCGGCGATCGCCGAGGGGCGGCTCGACGCGTTCGTTGCGGACTTCTACGCGCAGCTTCGCGCAGGCGCTGAATCGGCAGCCTGACGCCGCGGTGTCCGCCTGCGCGGCCCCGCAGGCCCGGCCCGGCGCTTCCATGGCATAATCCCCGGCCTTTTGATTGCCGCCGGGGCCGCGTGCCTTGGCGATCTTCCGGAGTTTCCATGGATTTCTTCATCAGCAATGCCCATGCGCAGGCGGCGGGCGGTGCAGCCGCGGCGCCGAATCCGATCATGTCGTTCCTGCCGCTGATCATCCTGTTCGGCATCTTCTATTTCATGCTGATCCGGCCGCAGATGAAGCGCGCCAAGGAACAGCGCAGCATGATCGCCGCGCTCGCCAAGGGCGACGAAGTGCTGACCAGCGGCGGCCTGCTCGGCCGCATCGACGAGATCGCCGAACAGTTCGTCGTGCTCGAAGTGTCGCCGGGCGTCACGGTCAAGATGCAGAAGCAGGCGATTTCCGCAGTGTTGCCGAAGGGCACGTTGAAGTCGGCCTGATCGGCCCGCTTGAAATCGGCCCATTGGCGCCGACCTGAAAATCTTCCGCTGCGCGCGAAGGGGCGCGCGGCGTCGCAACGGATCACACCATGAATGATTTTCCACGCTGGAAATACGCGCTCGTCGTCGTCGTGCTGCTGCTCGGCATCCTCTACGGCGTGCCCAACCTGTTCGTGCAGCAGCCGGCCGTGCAGGTCACGGCCAATCGCGGCGCGACGGTCGACCAGGCGCTGAAGGAGCGCGTGCAGGGCGTCCTGGAGAAGGACAAGATCGCCTTCCAGAGCGTCGAGGTCGACAACGAGCATTTGCTCGTGCGCCTGCCCGTGGGCGCGAGCGACGACCAGAACAAGGCGCTCGAAGCGATGAAGGCCGACCTCGGCGAGCAGTACGTCGTCGCGCCGAACCTCGCCTCGACCGTTCCCTCGTGGATGCGCGCGATCGGCGCGCGCGAAATGCCCAAGGGCCTCGACCTGCAGGGCGGCGTGCACTTCCTCATGGAAGTCGACGACAAGGACGTGCTCGACAAGCAGGTGCAGCGCTACACCGACGACATCCGCGGCGTGCTGCGCGACAAGAACATCCGCTACCAGTCCGTCGGCCGCGGCCCGCAGGGCGTCGTCGTGCAGTTGCGTTCCGCGGAAGACCGCGATGCGGCGACGTCGGCGATCCAGTCCAAGCTGCCCGACCTGATCGTTTCCACCGGCGCGACCACGGGCGACTCGTTCACGCTCAATGCCAACCTCAAGCCGGACAAGGTGCGCGAAGCCGCGCTCAACACGATCCGCCAGAACCAGGCCACGCTGTCCAACCGAATCAACGCGCTCGGCGTCGCCGAACCGCTGATCCAGCAGCAGGGCGAGACGCGCATCGTCGTCGAACTGCCCGGCGTGCAGGACACCGCCGAAGCCAAGCGCGTGCTCGGCGCGCAGGCGACGCTCGAGTACCACGCGGTCGACCAGGACGGCAACGCGTTCGACGCCATGAACAGCGGCAACGTGCCGCCCGACGACAAGCTCTACTACATGCGCAATCTCGACCCGAGCGGCAGGAAGATCCCGATCCTGCTCAAGAAGAAGGTCATCGTCAGCGGCGACGAAATGGTCGACGCGTCGAGCGCGCCCGACCCGCAGACGGGCACGCCCGGCGTGTCGGTGCATCTCAACGCGACCGGCGGCCGCAAGATGCTCGACTTCACCACGCAGAACGTCGGCAAGCCGATGGCCGTGCTCTACATCGAGCGCACGCCGGAAGTGAAGATCATCGACGGCAAGGAAGTGCGCAGCACCAAGATCACCGAAGACGTGATCAGCAGCGCGACGATCCGCGGCGTGTTCTCCACGCAGTTCTCGACGACGGGCCTGTCCAGCTCCAAGGAAGCCTCCGACCTCGCTTTGCTGCTGCGCTCCGGCTCGCTCGCCGCGCCGATCGACATCGTCGAGGAACGCGTGATCGGCCCGAGCCTCGGCGCCGACAACATCAAGAAGGGCGTGTTCGCCGTGCTCATCGGCCTCGGCGCCGTGCTCGTCTTCATGGCGTTCTATTACTGGCTGTTCGGCCTCATCGCCGACGTCGCGCTGTTCTTCAACCTCGTGCTGCTGCTGGCGATCATGTCGGCGATCGGCGTGACCCTGACCATGCCGGGCATCGCCGGTATCGTGCTGACGCTTGGCATGGCGATCGACGCGAACGTGCTCATCTGCGAGCGCATCCGCGAGGAAATGCGCAACGGCTCGACGCCGCTCGCGGCGATCCGCGCCGGCTACGACAAGGCCTGGGCGACGATCCTCGACGCCAACGTGACCCACCTGCTCGCGGCGCTCGCGCTGATGACGCTCGGTTCGGGCGCGATCCGCGGCTTCGGCGTGACGCTGTTCATCGGCATCCTGACCTCGATGTTCACTTCGGTCACGGTCACGCACGCGATCACCAATCTCATCCACAGCGGCCGCAAGAAGCTCAAGGGCCTGTCGCTCGGCAGCGGCTACTCCAACCGCGCCGCCGCCTGAGGAAATCGTCATGGAACTCTTCAACCCGAACAGCAACATCGACTTCCTCGCCGGACGCAAGGTCAGCATCGCGATTTCGGTCGTGCTCGTGCTCGCCTCGCTCGTGCTGCTCGCCACGCGCGGCCTCAACTACGCGCTGGACTTCACCGGCGGCGTCATCGTGGAAGCGACGTACCAGCAGCCGGTGCAAGTCGACCAGGTGCGCGACGCGCTCGAAGCCGCCGGCATCCACAACGCGCAGGTGCAGAGCGTGGGCGGCACGCGCGACGTGTCGATCCGCCTGCAACCGCAGGCCGACCAGAAGGACGTCGAAGCGGTCGGCAAATCGGTGATGGCCGCGTTGCAGAAGTCGCGCGCGGACGCAGCCCTCAAGCGTCATCCCGACTTCGTCGGTTCGTCGGTCGGCGCCGAACTCAAGAGCAGCGGCATCGTCGCCGCGGTGTTCGTGATGATCGGCATCATGATCTACATCGGCATCCGCTTCGAAAAGCGCTTCGCCATCGCCGCGATCGCCAGCGAAATCCACGACACGATCCTCACGCTCGGCTTCTTCTCGCTGACGCAGATGGAATTCGACCTGACCGTGCTCGCCGCGCTGCTCGCGGTCATCGGCTATTCGATCAACGACAAGGTCGTCGTCTTCGACCGCGTCCGCGAACTGTTCCGCATGACGCGCAAGGCCGATACGTACGAGATCCTCAACAAGGCGATCAACCAGACCCTGTCGCGCACGATCATGACCTCGCTGACCACGTCGCTGACGATGTTCGCGCTGTACTTCGTCGGCGGCCCGGCCGTGCACGGCTTCGGCCTGACCATGCTCGTCGGTATCGTCATCGGCACGCTGTCGTCGATCTTCTTCGCCAACCCGATCCTGTACTGGCTCGGCGTGTCGAAGACCGACCTCATGCCGGTCACGAAGGAAAACCCGGAGCTCGCGCGCCGGCCGTGATCAGGCTGCGGGCATCGCGATCGCAAAACGAAAAGAGCGCACTTCGGTGCGCTCTTTTTTTCTGCCATCCGTGGCAGCAACCCTTCGGGCCATCGTTGACGCGATGCCGAAAATGACTCCCGGCATTTTTGTTGCGACCCATGCCGGCGCCGATTCAATACCGCTCGGGAATCCAGAGCTTGTCGTCGGCGAGTTTCTCGGTCGCAGGCGGGCGCTTGAGTTTCGCCAGCCGCAGCGGCTTGTCCGGCGGCGCGCGTTCGGGCAATTGACCGAGCAGATGCGCGATGAGGTCGAGGCGGCCGCGTTTCTGGTCGTTGAAGTCGGCGACGAACCATGGCGCCCACGGCTTGTTCGTCGCGGCGATCATCGCGTCGCGCGCATCGCCGTAGGCCGTGTACTGCTCGCGCGCCTTGATGTCGATCGGCGAAATCTTCCAACGCTTGAGCGGGTCGGTCGCGCGTTCCTGGAAACGCTCTTCCTGCTCGGCCTGGTCGACCGCGAGCCAGTATTTGAGAAGGAGGATGCCGTCATCGGCGAGCATCTTCTCGAAGATCGGGCAGGCGGTCAGGAACGCACGATATTGCGCCTGTGTGCAGAAACCCATCACGTGCTCGACGCCCGCGCGGTTGTACCAACTGCGATCGAACAACACGAGCTCGCCCGCGCTCGGCAGATGTTCGATGTAGCGCTGGAAATACCACTGCGTCGATTCGCGCTCGCTCGGTTTGGTCAGCGCGACCGCGCGCGCGTAGCGCAAGTTGAGCGGCGCAAGGATCGTGTTGATGACGCCGCCTTTGCCGGCCGCATCGCGCCCTTCGAAGACGACGACGACGCGCTTTCCGCCAGCAATGATCCAGCGTTGCAGCGCGACGAGTTCGTCGTACAGCGGTTCGAGCGCGTTCGCGTACTTTTTCTTCTTGATGTTCTTCATCGCTTTTCCTTCCACAGCCGTGTCCGGTGCAGCTTAGCGCGTCGCGCACTCACGCAAGATCTTCCGCCACGAGGCCCGCGCGATCGCGCTCGGCCATGCGCCGCAGCAGCGCGACGAAATCCGCGGCGAGCACACGCATGTCGAACAGGCCGCTGTCGATGCGGCGTTGCGCGAGCGTTCCGCGCAGTTGCGCGCGAGCGTGCGCGTCGCGGCCGAGCGCGATCGCCT
>JAKPAN010000166.1 GCA_029779475.1 Pseudomonadota bacterium | reverse complement strand
ATCGGTGCGCTTGGCGGCGAGATCGGACTGCGCGGCGGTCACGGCGGTCTTCGCGGCGAGCAGCTGGTCGTCGACTTCGGGATTGGAGAGTTCGAGGACGATCGTGTCCGGCGTCACCGCGGCGCCGGGTTTGACGACGATGCGTTCGACGTGCGCGGCGGTTTCGGCGGCGATCCAGCGGATCTCCTTCGGCACCAACGTGCCCGGGCCGCGCACCTCGCGCAGCAGTTCGCCGCGCTTGACGGTGTCGACAAGGACGCTGCTTTTTTCGACGGAGGGAAGGGCAGGGCCGAGCTTGGCGAGGCCGATGCCGGCAGCGGCGAGCAGGGAGACGACGACGGCGCCAATGATGAGCTGGCGGCGGCGCTTGCGTTGCTTGAGTTCGGGGCGGGCGATGTCCATGAGCTGCTTTAAGCACGAGGCGTGCCAAGCTAAAAGCGTTTTTCAAGCCTTTGATAATGAATGGGTATTTTCATGATTTACGATGGTGTCCAAGCTCGCTGTCCGGAAACGAACACCCATGCGAACGGCAACGAACACCGCTTTTGATGGGCGATGGCTTTGTCATATATTTCACTAATGAAATATTCAGTACTGTCGTATATCATGCTCGCCTGACTTGAAAGGTCGACCATGAGCGGTTTCGATGCCACCGACGCCCGCATTCGCCATACCTGCGAGCGATTCAACGGTTTTCCGCGCGACGCGGCCGTGCTCGTGCGCCTGATCAAGCACATCCACGCGCATGTCCACGATGCCGCCAACGTCGTGCTGCGCCGATACGGCCTCAACCACACCGACTACAACATCCTGATGATGATCTACGGCAGCGCGGACGATGCCGTGAATCCATCAAGGCTCGGCAGTGCGGCCGGCGAAAAGGCCGCCAACATCACGCGCATCTGCACGGCGCTGTGCGAAAAGGGATTGATCGACCGCGTCGCCGATTCCGGCGGTGACCGCCGCAAGGTCGCGCTTTCGTTGACGGACAGCGGGCGGCGCTGCATCGAATCGTTGCTGCCCGCGATGGCGGGCATGCTCGACGCCAGCGTGCGCGGCATCGATGCGGCCGAACGTGCGCAGTTGGAAGGCCTACTCCGGCGCGTGCTCGACAACACCGAGAGGCTGTGAGATGGGCGCCGTCGTGCAGGGCTGGTTCGATACCGCATTCGGCACACATTCGGCCGAAGCGCGCGCATGGTTGCGTGGCGCCGCGCTGGACTGGTTGTTCGTTGCCAAGGCCACGTTCGCGGTGCTGCTGACCGGCTGGCTGGCGATGGCGCTCGATCTCGAACAGCCCGGAACGGCCATGATGACGGTCGCCATCGTGATCCATCCGCAAAGCGGTATGGTCATCGCCAAGAGTTTCTACCGGGCGCTCGGCACGCTCATCGGTTGCGCAGCGGCGTTCGCGATCGTCGGCACGTTTCCGCAGCAGCGCGTTCCGTTCCTGCTGTGCATGGCGTTGTGGCTGGGCCTGTGCGCGGGCGGCGCGTCCCTGCAGCGCAATTTCAGGTCGTACGGCTTCGTGCTCGCCGGATACACCGCCGCGATCGTCGCGCTGCCGGTCGTCAATCATCCGCAGAACGTATTCAACTCGGCGGTCATGCGCGTGAGCGAAGTGATGCTCGGCATCTTCGTCGCCGCCATCGTTTCCGATGCGATCTTCCCGCAGCGATTGGGCGACGTGCTGCGCGAAAGCGTGCGTGGCCAGTTCGCGGACTTCATCGTATTCGTGCGCGACAGCTTGCGTGGCGCATTGCCGCGCCCTGAGCTGGAGAAGGCCCATCTGCGCTTCGTGCGCGCGGTGGTGCAGATCGAAGCCCAGCGCAGTTCGGTGGTGTTCGAAGACGTTGGCGTGCGTCTGCGCAGTCCGCGCCTGCGCCGGTTCAACCATGCCTTCATGGCGGCTTCGACGAGTTACCAGTCGCTGCATCATCTTCTGAATCGACTGCAGGCCGACGAGCAAAGCCCCGTCCGCGAGAGACTGATGGCGCTCGCCGGAAGTCTTGCCGACGCGCTCGGTCCGGCAGGCAGCGAACCGCGCACGGCGGCGCAGGCGCCTGCCTTGTCGCTGCGTCTGGCGGCATCGGCCGAACATTTGCCTGCCCGCGCGCAGGTATTGCGCGACGGCCTGCAAGCTCGCAGCGATCGCCTCGATTTCGATACCGGCGCGGAGTTGATCCAGCGCATCGCCACAGAGCTGCACGAATACAGCGACGCCTACGCGAGGCTGGCGCTGCGGAATTCGGCGGTCAGCGTCGCCGAAGCGGAGTCGAATTTCGCCCACGCCAACGACTGGGCGGGCGCTGCGGTCGTCGTCGCGCGCACGACACTGACGATGCTCGTCATGGGCACGTTCTGGCTGGCCAGCGCATGGACGGATGGCGCAGGCGCGATGTTGATCGCGACGATCTTCAGCGGACTCATGGCGACCTTGGCGGATCCGCTGCGCGCGATCGGCTACATGCTCGTCGGCTACTTCGTCGGCATCGTCTGCGGCATCGTTTGC
The DNA here is from genome assembly GCA_029779475.1 of Pseudomonadota bacterium. Lineage (GTDB taxonomy): Bacteria > Pseudomonadota > Gammaproteobacteria > Xanthomonadales > Rhodanobacteraceae > Dokdonella_A. Next base: position 19,552 of record JAKPAN010000166.1, on the reverse strand, counting down.
CTCTATGGCGTGCTGATCCACATGGACGGTTTCGTGTTGTTCTCTGCGGCCCTCGTGCCGTTTCTCCTGCCAGGTTTCTATCTCAGCGCGCGGCCGGCGTGGCCAGGTGTCGGTGCGGGCTATCTGCTCGCGCTGCTCTACACGGTCGCGGCGAAGAACACGATGGGCTACGACGCGCTGCATTCCATCAACGACAGCCTTTCGCAGCTGCTGGGTGTCGTGTGTGCAGGGGCAGCGTTCATGCTGTTCGCGGGCGCTTCGGACAGCCCGTGGCTGCTCGGCCGTCTCTTGCGCAAGCTGCGTTTGCAGGTCGTCCACGCGTGCGCGTGGCCGCTGCGAGGTTTGCTGCCACGTTTCGAGAGCGCCAGCCGCGATGTCGCCGCGCAGATCGTCGCGCACACGCGGCCGGGCAGCGCGCCTTCGCGCGAAGGTTTGGCGTGGTCGCTGGCGGTGCAGGAAACCGGTCGCGCGTTGATCGAATTGCGCAGCGCGCTCTCGCGCGCCGAGGTGCCCATGCCGCTGCGGGAGCGCATCGGAGCGGCCATGGCCGCACTCGCTGCGCTCTACGCGGAACCTGGACGGGAAAAATACTGGCAGGCGCGCGAACTTTTCTCGGTCTCGATCGACGAAGCCGTTGCCTATCCGGCGTTGATGTCGCCGCTGCATTTGATCCGCCTTGCCTTGCTCGATGCCGATTCCGTGCTGGGCGCCTATTTGCGACCGTCGGCGCAGGAGCACGACCATGCCGCATGAAATCGTCGTATTCGACGCGCAGGTGCCGGTGTTGCTGCCGATCTTCCTGGTCAGCCTGTTGTTGCTTTGGGGGCTGGACGGGTTGCTCGGCCGTTTCGGGCTCTATCGCCACGTCTGGCATCCGCCGCTGGTTCGTCTGGCTTTGTTCGCCTGCGTGTTCTGCAGCCTCGGTCTGCTGGTGATGCGCTGAAGTCGGCGCCCTTTTTTTCACTCAACGTCACGGAATGTCGCCATGAAACTCGCATCGATCCTGCGTTTCGCACTGACGCTGGTGATCGTGTCCATCGCCGCGCTCGCCGCCCACACGCTGTGGAAGCGCTACATGTACTCGCCGTGGACGCGCGACGCGCGCGTGCGCGCCGACGTGATCCGCATCGCGCCGGACGTGTCGGGCATCGTCACCTCGGTCGCCGTGCGCGACAACCAGGAGGTGAAAAAGGGCGACGTGTTGTTCGTCATCGATCGCAGCCGGTTCGAATACGCCGTCGATCAGGCGCAGGCCGACCTGGTCGCCGCGCAGGCAGCCGCACGCGCGGCAGGGGCGGGGAGCGACGCCGCGAGCGCGGCGATCGCCGCGCGCCGTGCGGACTACCAGAAAGCCGCGGGGCAATCCGAGCGCCGCCAGAAGATGCCCGGCAACGTGATTTCCGCCGAGATGCGTTCCGATGCTGCCGCCACGGCCGATTCGGCACGCGCGACCCTGCATCAGGCGCAAGCCGCACGCGACCAGGCGGGCGCCGCGCGCGAGCAAGCGGTGGCCGCCGTGCAGCAGGCAATGATTGCCCTCGACCGCGCCAAGCTCGATCTCGACCGCACGCAAGTCCGCGCGCCCGCGGACGGGTACGTGACCAATCTCGAAATCCATCCAGGCGACTATGCCGCCGCGGGGACTCCCCGCATTGCGCTGATCGATCGAAACTCGTACTGGATCTACGGCTATTTCGAAGAAACCAAATTGCCGTACGTGCATGTCGGTGACGACGTGGAGATCCGCTTCCTCGCTGGCGACGTGACTACGCGCGGCAAGGTCGAGAGCATCGCGCGGGGCATCGGCGATACCGACAACCCGACCGGCACCAGCCTGCTCGCCAATGTGACGCCAACCTTCAACTGGGTGCGTCTCGCGCAGCGCGTGCCGGTGCGCATTTCGATCGATCCGTCGCACTTGCCGCAAGGATTCACGCTGGCAACCGGCATGACGGCGACGGTCGTGCTCAATGGCCGCGACGCGCCGCATCGTTGAAATAGACGCAGTGCTGATCGGCTTTGCGCCGTCAGCGGCATCCGCATCAGTCCGCTGTTGCCGGCATCGGCAAGGAAACGCGGCCGCCGTTGTTGCGGCGGCCGCGTCGCCGGATCACTTCAGGCTGATCGCACGTTCGCGGCGTTCCTGCACGCTGAGGTCGGCCTGATTGACCAGACGCAGGTCGCGCACTTCCCAGGGCGCGCCGAGCGACAGCGATGCAGCGTCGTAGCGCAGCACGATGTTGCCGTGCCCGGCCGTCAGCCAAGTGGCCGATTGGGCGAGCGCGACCGGACGCAATACGCCATCCGCACCAGTGCCGTAGAGCACGCCGGAGACGCCGTAACGACTGGCGGCCGCGGCCTCGATGCCGATGCGTACGGCGAGGCCTTCGGCCGCGCGTTCGCGCACGACACTGCCGTCGAAGCGCGCCACGGGCAGGCTCACCGCGAACGCGGTCTTCGCATCGCGCGGTACGGCATCTTTCCCAGCGGTGACGCCGAACGCATGGATTTCCCACAGTCCGGGGCCGACGGCATGGGCGAGATCCGGCGTCACGCTGCCGAGGTAACTGCCATCGCGTTGACGCACGAAGTCCACGTTCTGGCTGGCGCCGTCCGGCGCGCTGACGAGGCCGCCTATGCGATCGAGCGTCGCGCCGGCGAGCGTGGCGCGAAACGTCATGCTGTCGCCGCCGGCGATGCTGTCGCGATCGGCGGCAAGCGCGAGCACGACGCTGCTTGCTGGTTCGTAGACATGGACGAGATAGGCGCCGCGAGCGGTCGGTACGGCAAGTTGTGCGTTGCCGGTTACCGCATCGGAAAGGCGCAAAGCAACGCTGCCCTGAGACGCATCCATGCCGGCTGAGCGCAGCGCGTCGGTGTCGGCGACGCTGCGGATCGATCGGGCGTTGTCGAGGCGGCGGCCACCGACGCGAATCTGCACGTCGCTCGCCGAAACCGCGGCGTTGCCGTCGTGCGGGCTGATGCGAACGACTGCGCCGGCCGCACTCAGCGGCAAGCTGACACCGTTCTGGATCTGGCTTTCGGTGGCATCGATCCAATATTCGCGGCTTTGCGTGGTGTGAATCTGCGGCCGTGCATCGAGTGTCTGCGTGGCGTCGAGCGGCTGCGACAAGGACACCGGCGCATGGTCGAGCGGTGTCGCGGCGAGACTCTTCGCAACGGGTTTCACCAACCGCGCAGCGACAAGGTCTTGCGGCGCGCGCGCAAGCAGTCGCGCGGACTCCGCGCCGACAGCCGGCGTGGCGATCGCGACGAGTGCAGCCAACGCGGCTGCGAGAGGAAGCGGGCGATGCTGGATGGTAGGCATGATCGTCTCCTCAAAGGTCGTTGCGCAGGATGGTGTCGAGCCCGAAGCAGGCGCGTCGGCTCTGGTTGTGGTTGAGCACCTTGCCGCCGGTGCGTGCGGTGTCCTGGAACCACAGCGTGCCGGCCGCCTTCGCGCTCGTGCATTCGATGAAACCGTCCGAACAGCTCGACAGCCAGTTCTGCGTGATTTCCAGGCCGACGCTTTGCGAATAGCCGCCGCAATACGCATCGGAGTTCCATACCGCCGAGACCACGTCGCTGCCGACCACGTCCCAGAAACCTTTCGGCAGCGCCGGGCGGCCCGACGTGCCGTACAGGTAGTTCTGGTTGTAGTACGCCATCCAGCTCGTCTGCTGTTGGCGCACGGCGTCGCTCTGATAGCCAAGCAGCCAGCCGAGCGCACTTTCGAACACGTTGCCGGCGATCACCGCGTCGGCGAGCGGCGTGCCCGCGCTCGATGGCGCCAGCGCGTTGACCCAGCGGATCTTGCTGATGATCGCTGGATAACGGCTGTCGTAGGTCGGGTTGGACAGGATCCAGCGGATCACGTTGCCGCCGTTGGAATGCGTGATGACGACGAGATCGTTGACGCTGTGCGTGTTGAGGAAATTCGTCAGTTGCGTGGCGACGCAGCCCGCGGCGCGGCTGTCCCACATGTACTGATTCAGGTCGCAATTGATGACGACGTAGTTGCTCTTGTTGACCAGGCCGTTCCTGACGTTGTCGACCATCGTCGGTTGCCAGTAGTCGTGGTAGGCGTCGGTCTGGCTACCGGTGCCGTGGATGAAGGCAACCCCCGTGGTGGCGGTGGCGGCGTGGACGGCAGCGGACGCGAATGCGAATGCGAGCAGCAGCGTCGTTGAAATGCGTAGCATGTTCTCTCCCCGTGGCCGCGCACGGGAGCGCGGCCGCATCGGGCCCGCGACGAAGTGACTCGCAAACCGCGTCCATGCGACCGCGGCCGCTGCGTCGGAGCGTGAAGGAAAGCGCGCCGACTTCGATCTCCCCATCTCCGTACGGCTGCGTACTGCACGCTAGCCGGGCGCGAGCTGCAGCGTCAATCTGCAGGTGCAGCATCGCCGCGGCAAACGAGCGCGTCGCGCGTGACGACGTCCGAACTCAGCCAGTGCAGCAAGCGGATCGCCGCGACGCTGCCGGCGGTGAAGGCGCTGCCGTTGCGATTCAGAATTCCAGGTCCAGCGCCGCGCAGAGGTAGTCGATCATCGGCGCGGTGCGTTTGAACGTGTCGACGAGCGTCGGCAACAGCTCGTCGGAACAGGCGAGCGCGTCGGGAAAATTCCGGCCGGCGGCAAAGTTCTTGAGCTTGATGTCTTCGATGAGCTCGTGCGCGGGATCGTAGCCGCGCGGCGGACGCGTGAGGCGTTCGCCCCAGAATTCGAAGTGTTCGCGGAACGCTTTCGAATGCACGGCTTTCTTCCACGCCGCCGGATTGTCGGCGAGGAATTCGCGGATCTTCTTCAAGGTCGCCGACTCGGGATGCCAGATGCCGCCGCCCGCGAAGCAGTCGCCGGGTTGCAGGTGCATGTAGAACGACGGCGCTTCGATTTCGCGGCGGCGTTCGTGGCCGAAGCGCGCGCCGGCCCAGGTCTTGTACGGCGTCTTGTCGCTGGCAAAACGCGTATCGCGATGGATACGGAACAGCGAACCGCCTTGCGCGCGCGGATCGGCGCGGTAGTGCGTGCTGATCTTCGCGAGCGGTGTTTGCAGGTCGGCGATCAGGCGCAGATACGGCTGGCGCAGCGCGTCTTCGTAGCGCGCCTTGTTCGCGGCGAACCAGGTGCGATTGTTGTTGCGTGCGAGATCGCGCAGGAACTTGAACGTGGCGGGCGAGAAATAGGTGGTCGGCATGGCGGTATTCAGCGGGTTTCGTGGCCCCATTGCTCGAGCGCGTCGAGCAGGGCGTTACGGTCGGGTGTCGAGTTGGGCGCGGCGCGCAACGCGGCGATCGTCGCGAAATACTGCTCGCGCGTGAGTGTCGTCAGCGGCGTCTGGGTGTCGAGGCGACGCTCGCGGAATTCGTTCCAGCGCGCCGCTTCTTCGGAATCGAGCGTATCGGGCCAGTTGCGCGCGCGATAGCGGAACAACAGTTCTGCGTAGCGCGTGTCGTTGAAGGCGAATCGGCGTTGGCCGAGTTGCGCCGGCGGCGTGGCGCGTACCTCGCGCAGCAGGCGCTTGTCGGCGTCGGAAGGAAAGCCCGCATAGAGCGCGAGTTCCGGGTCGAGCGTCGCCTCGCGCGCGGCCGCGCGCGCGAACACCTGACGTACTTTTTCGGCGACGCCGTCGGCGTTGCGCAGGCGTTCCAGATGCGCAAGCGCGCGTGGCAGATCGAGCGCGATGCGTTTGTGGTCCGCGTCGCGCAGCACGCTGAGCGGCGCGAGCGCGGGCGAGCGGTTGGCGTGGATCGCCTTGAGCGGAATGCGCTCGACGTCGTCGGGCAGGTCGGCGCGCGCGGTGAACACGCGGTCGGCGATGTCGTCGGCGTCGAGTTCGAACAGCGGCGTGGGGTCGACGTCGAGATCGTAGGCGATGACCGCGTTCGGCAGCGACGGATGCATCGCCAGCGGCGCGATGATGGCGAGGCAACCACGTGTGGCGGGATAGCGCGACGAGACGTGCACGACCGGCGTCATGTGCGCGACGTCGAGCTGCGCGAACGCGGCTTGCTTGCGGCGCAGTTCGAAATAAAACTGCCACAGCTTCGGCTGGCGCAGACGGATGAGTCGCGCGAGGCCGATCAGTGCTTCGACATCGGACACCGCGTCGTGCGCGCGTGCCTGCGCGATGCGGTTGGCGCGCGCGAGGTCTTCGAGGCGGAAACTCGGCGAACCGTCCTCGCGCGTCGGCCACTCGATGCCGGCCGGACGCAGCGCGTAACACATCCGCGCAAGGTCGATGAGATCCCAGCGCGAATTGCCGTCCTTCCACTCGCGTTCGTAGGGATCGAAGAAATTGCGGTAGAGCAGCTGGCGCGTGAATTCGTCGTCGAAACGGATCGAGTTGTAGCCGACGCCGCAGGTGCCCGGTTCTCCCATGAGCTCCTGCACGCGCGCGGCGAATTCGGCTTCGATGACGCCGTCGCGCTGCATCTGCTGCGGCGTGATGCCGGTGATGAGGCAGGCTTCCGGATGCGGCAGCACGTCCGCCGCGGGTTTGCAGAAGAACGACACGGGCGCGCCGACGACTTCGAGATCGAGCGTGGTGCGGATCGCCGCGAATTGCGCGGGCCGGTCGCGGCGCGAATCGGCTCCGGTGGTTTCGTAATCGTGCCAGAGGAAGGTCTGCGTCATGCGTCCAGCATACCAAGCGGACGCGCCTTGCTAGACTCGCGCGAAACCGCCAGCGAAGACCACGCATGCACGTGCCCGACGAAAACAACCTCATCTGGATCGACCTCGAAATGACCGGGCTCGATCCCGATCGCGATTCGATCATCGAAATCGCCACCATCGTCACCGACAAGGATCTCGTCGTGCTCGCCGAAGGGCCGGAATTCGCGATCCGTCATCCGCTCGAACGCCTCGAAGCGATGGACGACTGGAACCGCAACCAGCATCGCAAGTCGGGCTTGTGGCAACGCGTGCTCGATTCGAACGTCGACATCGCTACCGCCGAGGCGCTGACGATGGACTTTCTCGTGCAATGGCTGCCCGCCGGCAAGTCGCCGATGTGCGGCAACTCGATCTGCCAGGATCGGCGCTTCCTGTATCGCCTCATGCCGCGATTGGAGCGCTTTTTCCATTACCGCAACCTCGACGTCTCGACGATCAAGGAACTCGCGCGGCGCTGGGCGCCGGACGTCGCCAGGGGTTTCAGCAAGGACTCCGCGCACACCGCGCTCAGCGACGTGCATGACTCGATCGCCGAGCTGCGCTATTACCGGCCGTTCATGGGACGGATGGGTGGCGGTTGAACCTTGCGATCGTTCGCAGCGGTTCAATGAAAATCCCGCGACGCGAACGCGACTTCCGGCAGCAGCGCCGTGTAGTCGTGCAATCGTTTCGCGATGACGTGGCGGACGCCGTCCTCGCTGACCTGCAGCACGCCGTCGACGGCCATGATCGCGGCTTCGAGCAGTACACGATGCTGTTTTTCGGCGAGTGCGCGCCAGACGACGACGTTGACGACTCCGGTTTCGTCTTCGAGCGTGACGAAGGTGACGCCTTTCGCGGTGCCCGGATGTTGGCGCACGGTGACGAGGCCGGCGCAGCGCAGCGGTTGATCGTGCCGCTTGGATTCGGCGACGAGGAACGCGGGCACGACGCGGCGCTTCTGCAATTCTCCGCGCAACAGTGCGAGCGGATGGCCTTTCAGCGACAGGCCCTGCGTCGCGTAATCGGCGAGAACGTCTTCCTGCGTTGACGGCGCGGGCAGTTCGACGCGCGCCTCACGCGTGCGCGCATCCGCGAGCAGCGGCGTCGGCAGTTCGGCGCCGGCGCTGTCCCAACGCGCGCGATGGCGGTGACCGCTGAGCGAACGCAGCGCATCCGCATCGGCGAGTCGCGCGCGTTCGCGCGCATCGACGCGGGCGCGTGCGACGAGGTCGGCCACATCGCGGAGCGGATGCGCCGTGCGCGCGGCGACGATGCGTTGTGCGAGGTTCTGGGACATGCCGCGCACGAGCCTCAGGCCGAGGCGCAGCGCGAGCGGGCTCGCCGGCTTTCCGTCGAGCGCGAGCGGCGGTTTGCCGGGCAGCCATTCGAGCGTGCAATCCCAATCGCTCGCGCACACGTCGGACGCCAGCACGTGCACGCCGCGCCGGCGCGCATCCTGGATCAGCTGCGAAGGCTGGTAGAAACCCATCGGCTGCGAGTTCAGCAGCGCGCAAGTGAATGCGGCGGGATGGAAGCATTTGAGCCACGACGAGGCCCAGGCGAGGATCGCGAAGCTCGCCGAGTGCGATTCGGGAAAGCCGTATTCGCCGAAGCCCTTGATCTGCTCGAAGATGCGTTCGAAATACGCCTCGTCGTAGCCGCGTTCGAGCATGCCGCTGCGGATGTCGTTGCGGAACGGTTCGAGATCGCCACCACGCCCCCAGGCGGCCATCGCACGACGCAACTGGTCAGCACGTCCTGCGCTGAAACCTGCGACGACCTGGATCAGCTTCATGACCTGTTCCTGGAAGATCGGCACGCCGAGCGTGCGTTCGAGCACTTCCCTGACTGCCGAATCGTTGTTGCCCGATTCGCGCTCGAAGCGCGATTGCGGATAGACGACGGCCTCGTGTCCTTTGCGCCGGCGCAGATAGGGATGAACCATGTCGCCCTGGATCGGACCGGGTCGCACGATCGCGATCTGCACGACGAGGTCGTAGAAGTTGCGCGGTTGCAGGCGCGGCAACATCGACATCTGTGCGCGCGATTCGATCTGGAACACGCCGATCGTTTCCGCCATGCGGATCATGTCGAAGACGGGCTTGCTCGCTGCGTCGCCTTCATCGCCGGGCGGAGGAATGTCATGCAGGCTCGGCTTGTCGCCGTTGGAGGGCAGCGTCCACAAACCGTGCGCGTGCAGCAGGTCGAGGCACTTGCGGATGCAGGTGAGCATGCCGAGCGCGAGCACGTCGACCTTGAGCAGGCGCATGTCTTCGAGATCTTCCTTGTCCCACTGGATGATCGTGCGTTCGGGCATCGCGGCGTTTTCGACCGGCACGAGTTCGTGCAGCGGCGTTTCCGAGATGACGAAGCCGCCGACGTGCTGCGAGAGATGGCGCGGGAAACCGCGCAACTCGACAGCAAGCGCGAACAGGTGCCGCAGCGTGCGGCTGGACGGATCGAAACCGCGTTCGCGCAAGCATGTTTCGATCGGCTGGCCGCTGCGGATACGCGAGAACAAACCGGTCAGCACGTCGAGCTGGTCGTCGGGAATGCCGAGCGCGCGGCCGACGTCGCGCACGGCGCTCTTGCTGCGGTAGCGGATCACGGTCGCGGCAAGCGCGGCGCGTTCGCGTCCGTACTTGCCGAACACGTACTGGATGACCTCTTCGCGGCGTTCGTGTTCGAAGTCGACGTCGATGTCGGGCGGCTCGTCGCGCTCCTTCGACAGGAAACGCTCGAACAGCAGGTTGCCGTTTTCCGGCGTGACCGCGGTGATGCGCAGGCAGTAGCAGACAGCCGAATTCGCCGACGAACCGCGGCCTTGGCAGAGGATCGGCGGTGAGCGCGTACGTGCCCAGCGCACGATGTCCTCGACGGTGAGGAAGAAATGCTCGTATTGCTTTTCCTCGATGAGCGCGAGTTCCTTTTCGACCTGTTCGCGCACGGAAACGGGGATGCCTCCGGGCCAGATTTCGCTCGCGCCTTTCCAGGTGAGATCGCGCAGATGCTGGATCGCGCCGAGTCCGGGAGGCACCACTTCGGACGGATAGCGATAGTCGAGTTTGCGCAGGTCGAACGTGCACAGCGCGGCGACGCGCAGCGTTTCGGCGAGCAGTTCGCGCGGGTAGAGCGTTTGCAGATCGTCGATGCGGCGCAGATGGCGCTCGCCGTTCGGAAACAGCGCATGGCCTGCCTCGGCGACCGTGCAGCCATGGCGGATCGCGGTCATGACATCGTGCAGCGCGCGGCGGCGACGCACGTGCATGTGCACGTCGCCGCTGGCGACGAGCGGCAGGCCGTGGCGTTCGCCGAGTGCGCGCAACGCGACGAGGCGTGTTGCGTCGTTGGCTTCGCGATGCAGTTCGACGGCGATCCAGATTCGACGGGGGAAATGGAGCTTCAGCCAGACAGCTTGTTCGTCGAGGTCGGATGCGTGGGTTTTTGCAGGCGATGTTCCGGCAGCCGATGCAGGCGCGTTCTTCTCGTGTCGCGGTTGTCCGCGTGCGCGCACGTTCGCGACCCAGAACGCGAGTACGCCGTCGCCGCAGCGTTCGACGTCTTCGCGAACGAGGTGGTATTCGCCTTTCCCGCTGCGCCGCCGGCCGGTCGTGATGAGTCTGCAGATGTCCGAATAACCTTGCTGGTTCGTGGCGAGCAGCACGATTTTCGGGCCGTCGGCGAGCTGCACTTCGGTGCCGACGATGAGGGCGACGCCGGGCTTTTCCGGCGTTGCTTCGCGCCCGCGTCGCTTCGATTCGCCGGACGCGGCGAGCGCGCGCACGATACCGGCCATCGAGCATTCGTCGGTGATCGCGAGTGCGGCGTAGCCGAGCGCTTCCGCGCGCTCGAACAATTCCTGCGCGCTCGACGCGCCGCGCTGGAACGAGAAGTTCGACAGGCAATGCAGTTCGGCATAGGCAGGCGCCTCCGAATGGGTTCCGCCGCGGTCTCCGCGCGACCCGACGGGAGCGGCGTTCATGCGAACCAGCCGTGCAGCGTCCAGTTCGCACGCGTATCGGCTTCGACGAAGGCCCAGGCGCGCTGGCCGGAGCGCAGTTCGACGACGTAGTAATCGCGGCGCTGGTCGTGGCCGTCCCACCAGCCGCTTTCGATCCGCTCGGGGCCGGCGAGGATGCGGGCGGGCGGCTCGCGAAGGACGAGCGGGCGGGACAGCAGCCAGAACGGGCGCGACGACGATGCGCGCGATGCATCGTCCGGTTCGTCACGCGATGCCGGTGCAGCGGCGTGATGCGTGTTCGTTTGCGATTTTCGCGCTTCACCCTGCATGCACGGCGCGACGAAGCGCCACGCGCGTCCGGGCCGATGATCCGCCGCGCAGGCAAGGCCATGCAGTGCCTCGTCGCCAAGCCGCGAACGCAACCGCTCGACCAACGCTGGCCAGTCGAGCGTGTTGTGTTCGCGTGCCTCGAACAGTTGACGATGCGCGGGCGCGAGCGGCGGCAGGTCGTCAGCGTGCAGTACGAGCGATTGCACGGGCGCGGGCAGCGCGACGCGTTCGAGGCGCACGCGCGCAAGTTCGAACAAGCTCGTCGCGTCGCGTTGCGGCGCAAGCAGGCCGACGTCGATGCGCGTGCTCGCGCCGCGCTCGTGGCCGAGCGTGAGCGAGAAGCGCTGCACGCCGCCATCGCGCACGGTCAGGAACAGCGCGAATTCCCGGATCAGCCGTTGCAGCGGGAATGCGAGCGCGGCGGTCGAATCGACGTTCGCTTCGAAGCCGAGGCGGCGCTCGAACCGCGCCGGTGGCTGCCAGCGCGGCGCGCTGTCCGCGACATGGCCGCGCAGGCGATCCAGATGCGCGAGCGCGTCCGGGCCGATGCGTCGCGCAAGCTCGGGCCGCGGCAAGCGAAACAGGTCGCCGAGGGTGCGCAGGCCCATGCCGAGCAGCGCATTCGTAATGCGTTGGTCGAATCCGCCGCGCGCGATCGGCAGTACGGCCAGCGCGCTCTGCAAAGCGGGCAGGGCGGAAATCGCGATGGCATCGGACGATTCGGCGAGCACGTACGCCGCGCTCGGCGTGGGCGCCGCCGCGACGTGGCAGGAAAATCCGCTACGCAAGAGTTCATCGCGCAGGCGGCGCTGCAACGCCGGCCAGCCCTCGAACAGTTTCAGGCTCGCGCCGGCCTCGAACAGCACTGCGTCGGGCTGGCGCAGATGGACGTCGGCGCTGTAGCGATAGGCGAGGGCGGCGAAGGTTTCGAGCGATTGGCGTTCCGCAGCCGCGTCACGCGCGAGGACGCGCAGCGCCGGGCACAGCGCGTGCGCGAGTGCGAGCGGCTGTCCCGCGCGCACGCCGGCGGTACGTGCGGGCGCATTGGCGAGAACGACGTGGCGCCGTTGCACCGGGCCTTCGACGACGGCGGTCGCGCGCGCCGGGCCGCTCGATGCGACGCTTTGCAACGCATCGAGCGCCAGATGCGGAAAGCGCAGGCAGGCCCAGAACATGGCATTTCGGCCGCGTCATGCGCCCGACGGCATGCAGGCCGCGCTGCCGACGCGGCCGCGGCATTTGAGGAGTTCGATCCGCGGCTCGCCTTGCGCGGCAGTGATGCGCAGACGCAACGCACTCGGACTGGCTTCGTTCGCGGCGGCGAGCGGGCGGAACATGAAGCCGATCGTGCCGCCGCTTTCCGCGGCGAGTTGCAGGCGCCGCAATTCGCGGTAGTCCACACGCGGCAGCCAGCCGAGTACGGCGCCGCAGCAGCCCGAGCGCAGGCATTGTTCGATGCTCCAGTGCGTATCCGGCGTGCCTGCGTCGATCTGCACGACCTGTTGCAAGTCGACGCCGGCCGCGGCGAGCGCCGGTGCATAGGGAAGGTAAGGCGGCGTGATCAGCGCGACGCGACGGCGCGCCTGCGTCAGCGCGGCGAGCGCGGGCAGTACGAGCGCGCATTCGCCGATGCCGTCGTGCTCGACGAGGAATTCGCAGAGCGCACCACGTGGCCAGCCGCCGCCGGGCAGCAGCGCATCGAGTGCAGCCAGCCCGCTCGGTTGCGCGTCGATCATGGTTGCATTCGAGGAACGCCGGCGCCAGACGCCGGGATGTTGCAGTACGCCGGCGAGCGCAGCCTCGTCGCGCGGCGCTCGTGCCGGCGCAGCCATCTTCGAGCTGGCGCTCTTCGGCGCAACGACCGGCCACGCCGGCAACGCGAAGCCGGTTTCGTCGGCAATGAATTCTTGAGTCTGGTTGAACATCGCCGTCTATCTCCGCGGCGGGAAAGAGGAATCGGGACGGATGAGCCCGACGTAGAGGCCTTCGATCGCGAACGCGTGCCGCTCCGCGTCGACTTCGATCGGTGCGAAATCCGGATTGGCGGGGAGCAGACGGATGCGTTCGCCGCGCAGGTCAAGTCGCTTGACGGTGACGTCGTCGTCGATGCGTGCGACGACGATGCGGCCGTGGTCGGCGTGAGCGCTGCGGTGCACGGCGATGAGATCGCCGTCGAGGATGCCGACGTCGCGCATGCTCAGGCCGGAGACGCGCAACAGGTAGTCGGCGCGCGGGCGGAACAGGTCGGGATCGACGGTGTGCTGCGCTTCGACGTTTTCGGCGGCGAGGATGGGGCTGCCGGCGGCGACTCGCCCGACGAGGGGGAGCGAGGTCGCCGCCAGCGCCCTTGACCGATGATGCGGAAGACGCAGCCCGCGATGGTGCGGCAGACGTTCCAGCGCACCCTTGCGAACCAGCGCCTCTACATAATCCTGCGCTGAAGTATGACTTGCAAGCCCCAGATTCTGCGAAATTTCTCTCAGGGTAGGCGCGCGGCCATTTCGCTCGAACCAGGCTTCGATGCAGGCCAGCACGCGCTGCTGGTTCGGAGTGAGGGTTGGTTGCTGCATGCGTACATTTGTACGTATTTAGCTGGTGGTGCGCAAGTGCTTTTTGCGAAGGCGCGGGCAGGTCGCCGCAACGCCTTGATGCCAAGACGGAAATCCTTCCGGTGACGTGGGCGATCTGCCGGGAGTCGCGCCTTGCCGCTGCGCAGGCGCATCCAACACAATGCGGCCACCTCGCTTTCCGGAGACGCCGATGCGCTGGCCCACCACCGTGCGCAGCTTCGTGCTGTGCCTGTTTTCCCTAACCGCGTCGGTATCCGGCGCGGCGCCAGCATCGGCCAGCGGCGGCGACGTCCTGCTGTTGCCCGACAAGGTCTGGACGGGCGAGGGCGATGCGGCGCAGTCCGGCATCGCCGTTCTCGTCCATGATGGCGCGATCGCTGCCGTCGGCCGTCCCGAAAAGATGTCGATTCCGGCCAACACGCGCCGCATCGAACTGCCCGGCGCGACGCTGACGCCCGGCCTCATCGACCTGCATTCGCACCTGTTCCTGCATCCATACAACGAAGTGTTGTGGAACGACCAGGTGCTCAAGGAGCCGCAGGACTACCGCACGCTGCTCGCCGCCGCGCACGCGAAGGCGACGCTGCTCGCCGGCTTCACGACGCTGCGCGACCTCGGCACGGAAGGCGCTGGCTATGCCGACGTATCGATCAAGCGCGCGATCGAGGAAGGACTCATTCCCGGCCCGCGGATGTTCGTCGCCACGCGCGCGATCGTTGCCAGTTCGAGCTACGGGCCGGGGCCGCGCGGTTTCCGCCCCGATCTCGATCTACCGCAGGGCGCGCAGCCCGTAAGCGGCGTCGACGAAGCCGTGCGCGCGGTGCGCGAGCAGGCCTCACGCGGCGCGGACTGGATCAAGTTCTACGCCGATTACCGCGTCGGCCCGAACGGTGAAACGATGCCGACGCTGTCCGCCGCCGAGATGAAGGCGATCGTCGACACCGCGCACCAGATCGGCCGTCCGGTCGTCGCGCACGCAGGCAGCGACGCTGGCGTGCGCATGGCCGTCGAAGCTGGCGTCGACACGATCGAGCACGGCGATGCCGCGAGCGAGGCGACGCTGCGCCTGCTCAAGCAGCATGGCGCCGCCTACGAGCCGACGCTGACCGCAGTCGCGGCGATCGGCGAATACTTCGAACATTACGTCCCCGGCGGCGAACCTACGCCGCGCATGCGCGAGTCCGAACACGCGTTCCGCACCGCGCTCAAACTCGGTGTCACGATCGGCAACGGCAGCGACGTCGGCGTGTTCCCGCACGGCGAGAACTGGCGCGAACTCGACTGGATGGTCAAGCTCGGCATGACGCCCGTGCAGGCGCTGCACGCAGCTACCGATGTCGCCGCGAAGATCCTGCGCCAGCAGGATCGCTTTGGCCGCATCGCGGTCGGCCTGCGCGCCGATCTCGCCGCGTTCCAGGGCGACCCGAGCGCGTCGATCGAAGCGCTGCGCAAGCCGGTGTTTGTGATGAAGGAAGGTGCGGTTTACCACACGCCTTGATTTATTTTACATAATATACATACGGCACGTTTCAGGGGTCGGAAGTCGGGCCGAAAAACCGTCGCCCGAAACGGGTTCGGACGTGGTACGTCTCGCCCGAGGGCTTCCGCGATCTGCGCATGGGCTGCCTGCTGTCGCAGCGGGCCTGCGCCAAGCTGCTCGGCGTGTGCGAGCGCACCGTTCGCCACTGGGATCAGGGCCGCAACCGCGTACCGTGGTCGGTCATCCGGCTGCTGCGCATCCTGCGGGCTGGTGAATTGCCAGCGACTGGGTTCGACGGCTGGCGCGTGCTCGACGGTGGCCGACTGGTGTCGCCGGAAGGCCGCGTGTTCGAGGCCAGCGGCATGGCGTGGTGGTCGCTGACTTGCCGCATGGCGCAGGACTGGAAGCGCGCCCACGATCGCGCCGTCGCAGCCCGGCTGTCAGCCGGTGGCGGCGTTCCAGCCGGTTCGACGGCGGCGGACGGCGGCGCTCTTGATCTGGGAGCGCGGGCGGAGCCGGGCGCGGATGCAGCCGTGGACGTGCCGGCCTGCGCAGCGGCATCCCTGCCCCTTGCCGAACCTGCTTTGCTCAATGTGAGCGAGGATTCCGGGCGAGCGGCGGCGCGCAGCGCCGCCGCCGCCACGGGGCTTGTCTATACAAAGAACAAAGAGGACGCACAATCTGAAACCCGCATCGCAGGCCGGTTTGAGGGAAATGACGTAGGGCCAGAATGGGGCCATAATGGGGCCGCATGGGGTAACGGGGTGGCTTATGTCGGATCTGAAGAAACTGAACCTGCGTCTGCCGGGCGACCTACACGCGGCCCTGATCGAGCTTGCGCAGTCCGAGCGGTTGAGCGTGAACGCGCTCATGGTGCGGGAGTTGGAGCGCCAGGTTCGCTACTGGCTTCCGAAGGCGCGGCAGCGGCAGGCCTTGGGCCAGATTGTGACCGATATGCCGGGGGCGTCTACCCCGCGATCGGTGAAACCGGTTCCGAGGGTCGGAGTGAATCAGCCCTGCCCGTGCGGCAGCGGCCAGAAATACAAGCGTTGCCACGGCAAGGCTTGAAGGTGCCATCCCCGGCCAGTTTGGCGACGGAACCGGGGACGGCGGTTGCGAGTGACCACAACCGCGGGCAAGGCCCGCAGGGAGCGATTCTATGACACACCCGGTCAAATGGCCGATCCGGTGGCCGAGTCCGGCCGCCTGTCGGTTCTTCACGGCGGAAGATGCAGTGCGATGGGCGCTGGCGGCGTACTACGGCGCGTCGCGTGATATCCAGCCGCCGAAGGGCGAGCCGTGGCATAGCGAGTTCGGGCCGTGGACGACACCGGCGGCGTTCGGCGATGCGGTCGTGACTCGGTTTCTCGGTTCGGTTGTCGCGGCGGCGATTGACGCTCGCATCCCGTGCGACCATGGCTGCGCCACCCCTTCGTTCGGTTGGGATGATCGGGGCTTTCCGGGGTCGCGGGCCGATGCGTTCGAGCCGGGTTTTTCGGGCGATCAGGGGAACGATGTGCCGCAATTGTCCGTGGGGCGCGAAAGTGAGGCGGCGCAGGGGGTGCAGGGTGGATAAGCGTTCTTCCACGGCTTATACATACGGCATGTTTCACGGCGGCTGGAACGAATCCGGCCTTGTTGCGTAAAGTTTCTTTTTTTAGACGATTCAAGTAGAATCCGACGTTTACCTTTTCCATCATTCCGTTTCGAGGCGTTCCATGAAAGTGCTGTCGTCCCTCAAAACCGCCAAGACCCGCCATCGCGACTGCAAGGTCGTGCGCCGTCGCGGCAAGGTTTTCGTGATCTGCAAGAGCAACCCGCGTTTCAAGGCGCGCCAGCGCTAAGCGGAATGCCGGATCAAGTTTTTCGAGAAGGGCCGCCTGACAGCGGCCCTTTTCTTTTGGCGCCGGGCGCGATCGGAGCGATCCGTCATGGAAAGCGCCGGGCGCTTCTGCTACAAATCGCACCCGCTGAACCATCGATGTTTTCCCCTTGATTGACAAGGAGTTGACGCATGATCCGCAAGTCCATTCTCGCGATGATGTCGCTCTTGGTCGGCGCCATGTTCGTAGGCGCCGCCCATGCCGAGACGCTCGACACGTCCGCTGCCGACCAGCCCAAGCCGCACCACGTCCGCAAACATCGCGCGACGCATGAACATGAAAGCGCCAACGCGCCGACGCGCGGCATGACCATGGCCCAAGTCGAGCGCCGCTTTGGCGCGCCGACGGAAAAGCTGGCACCGGCCGGCGGCGATGCGCCGCGCCATCCGACGATCAACCGCTGGCGCTACGCCGGCTACACGGTGTATTTCGAGCGCAACCGCGTCATCGATACCGTGTACGACGACGCCAAGACGGCTTCTTGATGTCGCCATCTTCGTTCCGGTGGCCCGCCGAGTGGGAACGTCAGGCGGGCGTCATCATTGCCTGGCCGCACGCGGACACCGACTGGGGCCCGCGCTTGCCGCGCATCGAGAAGGCGTACGCTGCGCTCGCGGCGGCGATCGCGCGTTTCGAGCCGCTCGTCGTCTGCGTCGCCGATGCGCGGGTGCGCGCACGCGCGGCGGCATTGCTGACTGAGTCGCATGTCGATGCGACACGCCTGCATTTCGTCGAAGCACCCTACGACGACACCTGGCTGCGCGATTCCGGCCCGCTGACGCTCGTCGACGGCAACCGTTATCGCCTGCTCGACTTCCGCTTCACCGGCTGGGGCGGCAAGTACGAAGGCGGTCGCGACGATCGCCTCGTCTCGACGCTGCTCGATTCGGGCGTGTTCGCGCCGGACGTGACGCATCGGCGCATCGACTGGGCGCTCGAAGGCGGCGCGATCGAGTCCGATGGCCGCGGCACGTTGTTGACGACGTGGCGCTGCCTGCACCAGCGCCACCCGCAGATGAGCCGCGAGCAGATGGACGGGATTTTCCAGGATGCGTTCCATGTCGAGCGCGTGCTCTGGCTCGAACACGGCTATCTCGAAGGCGACGACACCGACGCGCACATCGACACGCTCGCGCGCCTCGCGCCCGACGATGCGATCGTGTTCCAGGCCTGCGACGACGCCAGCGATCCGCACTTCGCCGAACTCGCGCGCATGCGCGACGAACTCGCCGCACTGCGCACCGCCGAAGGCAAGCCGTACCGCCTGCATGCGCTGCCGTGGGCGCGGCCGATCCTCGACGAAGGCCGTCGTCTCGCCGCGTCCTACGCGAACTACCTCATCGTCAATGGCGGCGTGGTCATGCCGGCTTATGGCGACGCGTCGGATGCGGCGGCGCAGGCCGTCGTCGCGGCCGCGCATCCGGGTCGCGAAGTCGTCGCCGTGGATGCGCGCGATCTGATCTGGCAGAACGGCTCCGTGCACTGCCTGACGATGCAGCTCCCGGCGGGCGCCCTCGCCGGCTGAAACAGCCCTCGCCGCGAACGATTCGCGCTACCATCGGCGATTGCTTTCAGGTGTTTCTTTGCCGATGAACCGCACCCTCAAGGTCGCGCTGCTGCAGGACATCGACCGCGGCAGCCGCGACGCCAATCTCGACGCGATCGAAGCCGGCTTGCGCAAGGCCGCGGCCGGCGGCGCGCAGCTCGTGCTGCTGCAGGAACTGCACAACGGCCCGTATTTCTGCCAGCACGAATCGGTCGACGAATTCGATCGCGCGGAACCGATTCCGGGGCCGAGCACCGAACGCATCGGCAAGCTCGCGGCGGAACTCAAGCTCGTCGTCGTCGCTTCGCTGTTCGAGCGCCGCGCGGCCGGGCTGTACCACAACACCGCGGTCGTCTTCGATCGCTCGGCGGCGATCGCCGGGCGCTATCGCAAGATGCACATCCCCGACGATCCCGCGTTCTACGAGAAGTTCTATTTCACGCCCGGCGACCTCGGCTTCGAGCCGATCCAGACGTCCGTCGGCAAACTCGGCGTGCTCGTGTGCTGGGATCAGTGGTATCCGGAAGGCGCGCGCCTGATGGCACTCACCGGCGCCGACCTCCTGCTCTACCCGACCGCGATCGGCTGGGATCCGGCTGATGAGCAAGCCGAAAAGGATCGCCAACGCGACGCCTGGATCACCGTGCAGCGCGGCCATGCGGTCGCCAACGGCCTGCCCGTGCTCGCCTGCAACCGCACCGGATTCGAAGGCGCGCCCGACGGCGGTCGCGGCATCCAGTTCTGGGGCAACAGTTTCGTCGCCGGCCCGCAGGGCGAATTCGTCGCGCGCGCCGGCACCGACGCGCCGGAACTGTTGTTCGCCGACGTCGACCTCGCGCGCAGCGAAGCGGTGCGCCGCATCTGGCCGTTCCTGCGCGACCGCCGCATCGACGCCTACGCCGACCTCGTCAAACGGTTCCGCGATTGAACATGCAAGATTCCGCAGACGCGGCGCCAAGTGCGCCGCACGACGACCTCGTCGCCGCGCAACCGATCGCACGCGTGAACCGCAGCGGCATCTAGTACTTGCTGCTCGGCACCGCGCACGTCTCGCGTGCGAGCGCGGACGCGGTGCGCGCGATGCTCGAACGCGAAAGCTTCGACGCGGTCGCCGTGGAGCTGT
>JAKPAN010000164.1 GCA_029779475.1 Pseudomonadota bacterium | reverse complement strand
CTGACCAGCAGCATCACGGCCACGCCGACCCGCCTGCGTTCACGGACGATCAGCGCGACGAACAGGCCCACACCGAGCACCTGCAGCGCGCTGTGCGTGCCTTCGACGACCAGCGCCGCCGCGTCCATGCGAGCCGCGTGCGGGGCGATGTCGAACACCGTCGCGAACAGCGGGATGCCGGGATTGACCTGGACGACCAGCCAGATGGCGAGCAGGGCAAGCCCGAGGTCTCCGGTCGGTCCGCCGAGGAACCAGCGCACGCGCGCGTCGACGATCGCCGAGCGGATCGGCGCGACGCGAAGCAGCACGTTGGCGAACAGCGCCCCCGACAGCGTGCCCGCGGCATTGGCGAGCACGTCGATGGTGCTCGCATCGCGCGGCGGGAGGAACATCTGCAGCGCTTCCAGCGCGAACGAGAGCCCCAGGCCGCAAAGCGTGGCGAGGAAGACGTTCTCGCCGGTTCCGCGCCCGCGCAACGCGGCGGCGACGAAGATGCCGAAGGGGGCGTAGGCGAGCAGGTTCGCCAGCACGTCGTAGCGGGTGACGCGGGATGGCCACGGCGCGAACAGGAAGAACGGCTGCCCCGGCTCGAGGGGCATCCACTGCAGCAGGGGCTGCAGGCTGGCATAGGCGATGGAAAGGCCGTAGAGAAGCGTGAAGAGCTGCGGCAGCAGCGAACGCCGGCGATACGGCATCGGCGCGCTCAATGCGCCGCGGCGTCGAGCCGCCTGCGCATCACCCGGAGTGTCGCGGTCTCGTCGATGACGACGAAGCCGGCAGCCCGGAACAGCAACTCGGGGCCGTGGTAGTGATCGCCGGGCGCCTGACTTGCCTCCGACTTGAACGGGACGGCATCGATGACGCGGACTCCGCGCGAGGCGAGCGATGCGAGTGCGCCGGCGAGCAGCGAGCGCGCCACGCCCTTGCGTCGCCACTGGGGAGCGACGACGTAGCAAAGCAGCGCCGCGGCCTCGAACGCGGGCACGTCGAGCGTCGGCGGCGCGATGCCG